>JAZOOY010000047.1:0-47311 GCA_045655325.1 Clostridia bacterium | reverse complement strand
GCTTACTTCTAAGACCAAACAGCGTAATGAAGATGGATGACCCTGAAAACCCAAGCATTATGGAGGATTTTCTAAAGGCTTTGGGTGCTCAGCCTGTTATCTATGCTATGCGTAACGAATGTTGTGGCGGATATGTAAGCGTTGAAAGCCCTGAACTTGCAAGTAAAAAGAGCAATGCGGTTATCAATAACGCAAAAGCACAGGGTGCTGAAATGATTATTACAGCTTGCCCGCTTTGCAAGTACAACCTTGTTAAAAACGGTGCAGATATTCCGGTAGTTTACTTTACCGAGCTTTTGGCTGAGGCACTTGGAGTAAAGGAGGATACAAATGCATAACAATAAGTATCTTCGTGAGGAGCTAATCCGCCAAAGCGGAGTAAATCCTAGAAAATGTATGAAATGTGGTAAATGTTCTGCAACTTGCCCTGCTTATGATGAAATGGAATACCATCCACATCAGTTTGTAAGTATGGTTGAAAGCGGAGATATTGAGCCACTTCTAAATTCAGAATCACTATACAAATGTTTATCTTGTTTTGCTTGTATTGACAGATGCCCAAGAGGTGTTGAACCTGCTAAACTAGTAGAATCAGTACGTCTTGCTGTTATCAGAAAACAGGATGCAAACAGAATGACAGCAAATGATGTTCCGGCTCTTCTTGATGAAGATGTTCCACAACAGCTTTTGGTCAGCGCATTCAGAAAATACAGTAAGTAAGGAGGAAAAGACAGAATGCAAAGAGTTGGTGTTTTTGTATGTTGGTGCGGAAGTAATATTGCCGGTACAGTTGATGTAAAAGCAGTAGCAGAAGCACTTAAAAGCGAACCCGGTGTAGTCTTTTCCACCGAGTATCAGTATATGTGTTCTCAGGCAGGACAAGACATGATTAAGGCGGCGGTTAAAGAACATAACTTAACAGGTATTGTTGTATGTTCATGTTCACCACGTATGCACGAAGCAACTTTCAGAAAAACTGCAGCGGCAGCGGGCCTAAACCCTTACATGGTTGAAATTGCTAACATAAGAGAACAGTGTTCTTGGGTGCATAAGGATATGCAGACAGGAACAGAAAAGGCAATTATTTTAGGTAAAGCGGCTGTTGCAAAGGTTAACCTTAACGCACCGCTTACACCAGGCGAATCACCGGTTACAAAGAGAGCTTTGGTTATCGGTGGTGGTATCGCAGGTATCCAGACAGCACTTGATATTGCAGATGCAGGATTCCCTGTAGATATCGTTGAAACAAAGCCTACTATCGGCGGAAAGATGGCTCAGCTTGATAAAACTTTCCCAACACTTGACTGTGCAGCTTGTATTCTAACACCTAAAATGGTGGACGTTGCACAAAACGAAAATATCCGTATTTTCTCATACAGTGAAGTGTCAGAAATCAAGGGCTTTGTTGGTAATTTTGATGTTACTATCAAGAAAAATGCAAGATATGTAAAAGAAGATATATGTACAGGTTGTGGTGCCTGTGTTGAAAAGTGCCCAATGAAGAAAGTTCCAAACGAATTTAACCTTGGAATGGATAACCGTAGTGCAATATATATTCCTTTTGCACAGGCAGTTCCGAAGGTTGCAACAATTGACCCTAATAGCTGTAATATGCTAAAGAATGGTAAGTGCGGTCTTTGTGCGAAGGTTTGTGCAGCAGGCGCTATTGATTATACTCAAAAAGATGAATATATCAATGAAAAATACGGTGCAATCGTTGTTGCAACCGGATTTAACCCAATCAGTATGGACAAATTTGACGAGTTTGCATACAATCAGTCAAAGGACGTTATCACATCACTTGAATTTGAACGTTTGACAAATGCGGCAGGTCCTACTGCAGGTCACTTAGAAAGACCATCTGATGGTAAGTCACCAAAGACTATCGTATTCGTTCAGTGTGTAGGCTCAAGATGTGATGCCTGCGCAGAAAAGGGTAAAGAGTACTGCTCAAAGATTTGTTGTATGTACACAGCAAAACACGCAATGCTTGTTAGAGATAAGTACCCAGAAACTGAAGTTTATGTATTCTATATAGACGTAAGAACACCTGGTAAGAACTTTGACGAATTCTACCGCCGTGCTGTTGAAGAATATGGCGTAAAATACGTTAAGGGTATGGTTGGTAAGGTTACTCCTGAAGGCGATAAGCTAAAGGTTCAGGCATCAGACCTTATCGATAATAAACAGCTTCACATCGATGCTGACCTTGTAGTTTTGGCAGCTGCTATCGAACCTGATAAGTCAGCTCGTCCACTTGCTACAATGCTTACAGCAAGTATGGATACAAATGACTTCTTTACAGAAGCTCACCCTAAGCTTCGACCAGTAGAAAGCCCAACAGCGGGTGTATTCCTATCAGGTGCTTGTCAGGGTCCAAAGGATATCCCTGAAACAGTATCTCAGGCTGGTGCTGCAGCATCAAAGGTTATCGGACTTTTAGCAAAGGATAAGCTAACAGGTAACCCATGTGTTGCTCACTCAAATGAACTTATGTGTAACGGATGTTCTTCTTGTGAAAGAGTTTGCCCATATGGTGCAATCACTTATGAAGACAAGGAATTCCGTATGCCAGATAGAACAACTAAGGTAAGAAGAGTTGCAAGCGTAAATCCTGCAGTATGTCAGGGTTGCGGAGCTTGTACAGTTGCTTGTCCGTCAGGTGCTATGGACTTAAACGGATTTGCAAGTAATCAAATTATGGCGGAGGTAGATGCAATATGCAAGTAAATGAACGTAAACCTTTAATCGTTGCTTTTTGCTGTAACTGGTGTTCATACGCTGGTGCTGACCTTGCAGGAAACAACCGTCTTAATTATCCGGCAGACGTTAAAATTATAAGAGTACCTTGCTCTTGCCGTGTTAACCCGATGTTCGTTCTTCGTGCATTCCAGAGAGGCGCTGACGGTGTTATCATCTGTGGTTGCCACCCTGGTGACTGTCACTACACATCAGGTAACTACTATACACGTCGTAGAATGGCTGCTCTATTCTCTATGCTTGACTTCTTGGGCATTGAAAAAGAGCGTACCCGTGTTGAATGGGTTTCTGCGGCTGAAGGTGCAAAGTTCGCAGCTACAATGAATGACTTTGTAGAAAAGGTAACAGCACTTGGAGAAAATAAGAGATTGGAGGATTTAAGATGCAAAAAATAACACAAAATCAGCTAATCGAAAAAGCAGTTTCTCTACTTTCTGACGGTACTGTTACTGCAGTTTTAGGATGGGGCAAAGGTGAATTCGGCTACGATGTAACACCTGTTCTATTCAAAACAGAAGAAGATATAAAAAATAACTTTGTCTGGAACGATTTTTGCGGAGTTAACTTCTCAAAGTATCTTGTTTCAAAGACAGATAGATATGAAGGAAAAATTCTTGTTTTCCTAAAGCCTTGTGACACTTACAGCTTTAACCAGCTTTTAACAGAACACCGATTTGACCGTGAAAAGGTTTATGCAGTTGGCGTTCCTTGTGAAGGTATGGCTGATGTTGCTAAACTTAAGGCTATCACAGGCGAAGGTATTTGCGAAATCAAAGAAGATGGCGATAACCTATTGGTTACAACCATTTATGACGATGCTCCAATAAAAGTTTCTGCAAAAGAAGTTCTTTTAGAACGTTGCATAAACTGTAAGAGCAAAAAGCACGTTGCTTATGACGAGCTTTTAGGCGAAGAAGGCGATGTTATTGACTCTCAGAGATTTGACGAAGTTGCAAAACTTGAGCAGATGTCAGCTGACGAAAGATTCGCTTTCTGGCAGAATGAACTATCACGTTGCATTCGTTGTAACGCTTGCCGTGATGCTTGTCCTGCATGTACTTGTGAAAAGTGCGTGTTTGATAACCCACAATCAGGCGTTGAAAACAAGGCTCCTGCAAACAGTTTTGAAGAAAAAATGTTCCATATTATAAGAGCATACCACGTTGCAGGACGTTGTACAGACTGCGGAGAATGTTCAAGAGTTTGTCCGCAAAATATTCCGCTTCATCTTTTGAACCGTAAGTTCATAAAGGATATTAACGAATTCTACGGCGAATATCAGGCAGGAGCAGAGGTTGGCTCTAGAGCTCCACTTGTAGATTACACTACCGAAGATTTGGAACCAGGTGAAGTGTTTGACAGGAGGGATATTGATGCGTAAATGTTCTCTTGATAAGATAAATTCTGTATTTGAAGAAATTACAAAGAGCGCAAAACTTTATATGCCTACTGACGATAAGGACGGAAGTGCCGTTTACAAGCAGTGGGAAAGCGGAATGGCTTGGAGTGATAAGCTAAATACAGTAAGAAGCCCTAAAGACTTCTTCTTCCCACAGATGGAAAACCTTATGGAATTTAAAACAGAAGGTAAAAATATTGAAGTTATCGACACAAGATCTGAAACAGAAGATTTTGTTATCTTCGGCGTACGTGCTTGTGACGTAAAGAGCTTCGAAATCCTAGACAGAGTATTCCTAACAGAGCCTGTTGACAGTTACTATAAGTCAAGACGCGAAAAGGGAATAATCGTGTCAACTGCCTGCACAAAGCCGGCAGAAACCTGTTTCTGTAACACATTCGGCATCTCACCTGAAATGCCGGAAGGCGATGTTACAACATGGAAAACAGAAGACGAAATTTTCTTTAAGGCTAACACCGAAAAGGGCGAGGCACTTTTAGAAAAAATCGCTAGCTTAACAGAAGAATGCGACGAAACAAAGGTTACTGAGCAGAAAGAAAAGATTTCTGCTATTATGAATAAGCTTCCACTAAAAGACCTTACAACAGATGCTTTCGGTGGCGGAAAAACAAGCGAATTCTTTAATAGCCCAGCTTGGGACGAACTATCTCAGGCTTGTCTTGGTTGCGGTACTTGTACCTTTGTATGTCCTACATGTCAGTGCTACGACATTAAAGACTTTAACACAGGAAACGGTGTTATAAGATTCAGATGTTGGGACTCATGTATGTATTCAGAATTCACAAAAATGGCTCACGGAAATAACAGACTTACTCAGAAAGAACGCTTCCGTCAGAGATTTATGCACAAACTTGTGTACTATCCTGAAAACAATGACGGACTATTCAGTTGTGTAGGTTGCGGAAGATGTCTTTCAAAGTGCCCTATTTCTATGAACATTGTCAAAGTAATGAAAAAGATTGGAGGGGAGATAAGTGAATAATATAGAAGAAACTTTAATTCCCAAAGTCGGTGTTATAACTGACGTCCGTATAGACACACCTGATATTAAAACATTCAGAGTTGTGCTTCCGGACGGCAAAAAGGCGTTTGACCACCGCCCAGGACAGTGCGCAATGCTATCAGTTCCTGGAGTTGGTGAAGCAATGTTTTCTATCACATCTTCTCCAACAAACGAAGAATATATGGAATTCTCCATTAAAAAGTGCGGATGCGTAACAGATTGGCTACATCAGGCAGAAGTTGGACAGCAGATAACAATCAGAGGACCATACGGAAAGCCTTTCCCGGTTGATGACGTATTCGCATGCAAGAACCTTTTGTTTATTGCCGGTGGTGTTGGTCTTGCACCGCTTCGCTCAGTAATCAATTACTGCAGACACTATCGTGACCGCTACGGCGAAATTGATATTGTTTACGGTTCAAGAAGTAAAGATGATTTGCTTGACTATAAGGAAATCATTGAAGAATGGTCAAATGATGCAGGCGTAAAGGTTCATCTTACAATCGATAACCCTCAAGAGGGTTGGGATGGTCACGTTGGATTTGTTCCAAACTATGTAAAGGAACTTGGTTTTGATACAAACAAGACAGCAGTTCTTTGCGGACCTCCTATAATGATTAAGTTTACACTTGATGGACTTTGTGAGCTTGGTTTTGACAAAACTCAGATTTACACAACACTTGAACTTAGAATGAAGTGTGGTGTCGGCAAATGCGGTAGATGCAATGTCGGCGCAAAATACGTGTGCAAAGACGGTCCGGTCTTCAGATGCGATGAGCTTGACGAGCTTCCGGATGAATATTAAAGGAGAGCAAAAATGGAAAAATTAGTTAATATATACCTTTTCGGCAAAAAATATGAAGTGCCGGAAAATTTAACAATTATGACCGCTATGGAATATGCCGGCTACCAGTTAGTTCGTGGTTGCGGATGCCGTAACGGTTTCTGCGGTGCTTGTGCAACAATTTACCGCATCAAGGGAGACAAGGAACTTAAGGCTTGTCTTGCTTGTCAGACAAAGGTTGAAGATAATATGTATATCGCAACCCTACCTTTCTTCCCACTAGTTAAGGAAGGTTATGACATTGAAAATATCCCTGTAAACGAGTCAGTTATGATGCAGCTTTACCCTGAAATTTACGCTTGTATCGGCTGTAACGCTTGTACAAAAAGCTGTACGCAAGGGTTAAATGTTATGCAGTATATCGCATACGCACAGCGTGGCGATTTTGAAGCATGTGCAGAAGAATCATTTGACTGCGTAATGTGTGGAGTATGTTCTTCAAGATGTCCTGCAGGTATCTCTCACCCACAGGTTGCAATGCTTGCAAGAAGAATTAACGGTAAGTATTTAGCCCCTGGTTGTGGCCACCTGGAAGACCGTGTTAAGGAAATCGAAAACGGTGACTTTAAGGATCTTATCGAAGCTCTTATGGAAAAGCCTATTGAGGAAATGAAAGAGCTTTACAATACACGTGAAATAGAAAAGTAAGGAGGAAAAGAATATGTATTCGGAAAAATTTCAGAAATCACTTGCTCTGGTTGAAGCAGCAAGAGAAAAGAATATCGCATTAGAACCGGATCGTATGACTGCAAAGCAGAAAGAAGATTTGCTTGCAGCTTTCCATCCGGACTATAAACAGGATCAATTTGATATACTAAAGATAGGTCCTAACAAGGGTGACAAGGTTCCTACAGAACTTGCTGAAACATTGCAGGCTCACAGCCGTATCACAGCAGACAGCGTAAACCTTGACGCTCCTGATTATGAAACAGACGTACTAATCATCGGTGGTGGTGGAGCAGGTACTGCAGCTGCAATCGAAGCACACGAAGCAGGCGCTGATGTTATGATCGTTACAAAGCTAAGAATGGGCGATGCTAACACAATGATGGCTGAAGGTGGTATTCAGGCAGCTGATAAGCCAAACGATTCACCTGCAATCCACTTTGTAGACGCTTTCGGTGGCGGACACTTCGCTGCTAAAAAGGAACTTTTGTCAAAGCTTGTTTGTGACGCACCAGAAGCTATTTTGTGGCTTTCTAATCTTGGCGTTGAATTCGACAAGGAAGCTGACGGTACAATGGTAACGACTCACGGTGGCGGTACTTCAAGAAAGAGAATGCACGCTGCGAAAGACTACTCAGGTGCTGAAATCATGAGAACTCTTCGTGACGAAGTTCTAAACCGTAAAATCCCAGTTGTTGATTTTACATCTGCAATCGAACTTATTCTTGACGAAAACGGAAATGCAGCAGGTGCTGTACTTATGAATATGGAAACAAAAGAACTTCTTGTTGCAAAGGCAAAGACAGTTATCATTGCAACAGGTGGTGCAGGCCGTATGCACTATCAGGGTTTCCCAACATCAAACCACTACGGTGCAACTGCTGACGGTCTTGTTCTTGGCTATAGAGCAGGTGCAAAACTTCTTTATGCTGAAACACTTCAGTATCACCCAACAGGCGTTGCTTACCCTGAACAGATTTTCGGTGCATTGGTTACTGAAAAGGTTCGTTCACTTGGTGCAAAGCTTGTAAACGAAAATGGTGAAGTATTTATGCACCCACTTGAAACTCGTGACGTTTCAGCTGCTTCTATCATCCGTGAATGCTCAGAGAGAGATAACGGCGTAGATACAGGAAACGGCAGAGGTGTATGGCTTGATACTCCAATGATTGAAAAAATCGGTGGCGAGGGAACTATTATGAAGAGAATCCCTGCTATGTGGAGAATGTTCGAAAAATACGGCATTGATATCCGTAAGGAACCAATCCTTGTTTACCCAACACTTCACTACCAGAACGGTGGACTTGACATTTCTGCAGACTGTATGACAACAAACGTTGAAAACTTGTTTGTTGCAGGTGAAGCGGTTGGCGGAATCCACGGTAAGAACAGACTTATGGGTAACTCTCTACTTGACATCATCGTATTCGGTAGAAGTGCCGGTAAGAATGCAGCAGCTAAGTCTAAGGACGTAAAAGTTGGCAAGCTTTCACTTTCACACGTTGAGAAGTTTGAAAAGGAAATTGCTGATGCAGGCATCGTTACTGAAACAGTTTCTCCAAAACTTTTACCAAACTACACAAATCAGAAAAATATATAAGTTAGGAGAATGAATAAATGTCTTTATTGAATGGAATCATATCAATCAGTAATATATATACATTATTGTTTGTACTTTTTAGTGTTCTTCTATTTGGTTATCTTCTTGGAAGAATTACTATTAAGGGAGTATCACTAGGCGATGCAGGCGTATTTATCATTGCTCTAGTTGTGGGAGCACTTTTCTTCCATGTTAACGAAGCAGGCGATTTATTGTTTGCAGCATCTTCAAAGCCTTATGACTTTGGGGCAGGGCTGACAATCATTGAAAGCCTTGGTCTTATCCTGTTTGTAACATCAGTAGGATATATTGCAGGTCCAAAGTTTTTCGGTAACTTCAAGAAAAACTTCAAGTCTTACGTGCTTTTGGGCGCAATCATAATCCTTGCAGGCGGACTTTCTGCTGTTGGATGTATCTATGCAGGCGAAATCTTCGGATATGGCGCATCTATTGAAAGCCAGGATGGTTTCGTAGCTATGATAGTTGGATTGCTTTCAGGTTCTCTAACATCAACACCGGCATTCTCTGCAGCTAAAGCAACTGTTGCAGAAGAATTTACAGGTCTTGTTTCAGTAGGACACGGTATTGCTTATATCTTCGGTGTAGTAGGCGTTGTACTTTTCGTACAGCTTATTCCAAAGCTAACAAAGGCTAATATGGAAGAAGAAAGAGCAAAGATCCAAATCAAAACAGAAAGCAAAGAAGAAAAACTGGCTAAGAAGCTTTTTGAAATTGACCATATGGGTATTGCAGGTTTCTCACTTGCAGCTATTCTTGGTACAATTATCGGTCAGATTAAGGTACCACTTTCAGCAGCAGGTTTATCAGGAACATGCTTCTCACTTACAACAACAGGCGGTTGCTTACTTGTAAGTTTGATACTAGGCCACTTTGGAAGAATCGGCCGTATAGACATTATGCCAAAGCAGGCAACACTTAAGCTTTTCAGAGAACTAGGACTTGTTCTATTCCTTGTTGGAGCAGGTGTTCCTGGTGGTGCAGAGTTCGTGGCGAACTTTGACCCGATGTATTTCATCTACGGCATTGTAATGACTATATTCCCGCTAATAATTGGATACTTGTTTGCAAAGTATGTGCTAAAACTTAGCCTACTTAACAACCTTGGTTCAATTACAGGCGGTATGACAAGTACTCCTGCACTTGGAACACTAATTGGTGTTGCAGGAACAGAAGACGTAGCTTCAGCTTATGCAGCTACTTACCCAATCGCTCTTATTGCAGTTGTATTGGTATCACAGTTTATTATTATTTTATTCTAAATATAATAATTTAAAGTAAAGAAAGGAAATTTTATTATGGCAACAATCGATTTAAGCAAGTACGGCATTACAGGCGTGAAGGAAGTTATCCACAACCCTTCATACGAAGAACTATTTGCCGCAGAAACAGACCCAACACTAGAAGGTTTTGAAAAAGGTCAGGTAACAGAACTTGGCGCAGTAAACGTTATGACAGGTATCTACACAGGTCGTTCACCTAAAGATAAGTTCATCGTTATGGATGACACATCAAAGGATACAGTTTGGTGGACATCAGACGAATTTAAGAACGACAACCACCCATGTAGCGAAAGCACATGGAACGTGCTAAAGGAAAAGGCTGTTAATCAGCTATCAGACAAGAAGCTTTATGTTGTTGACGTATTCTGCGGTACAAACAAGGACTCAAGAATGGGTATCAGATTCATCATGGAAGTTGCTTGGCAGGCTCACTTTGTAACAAACATGTTCATCGCACCAACAGCTGAAGAACTTGAAAACTTTGAACCAGATTTCGTATGCTACAATGCTTCAAAGGCAAAGGTAGAAAACTACGAAGAACTAGGTCTTAACTCAGAAACAGCTGTTGTATTCAACCTAACATCACGTGAACAGGTTATCCTAAACACATGGTACGGTGGAGAAATGAAGAAGGGTATGTTCTCAATGATGAACTACTTCCTACCACTAAAGGGTATGGCTTCAATGCACTGCTCAGCAAACACAGATATGAACAAAGAAAACACAGCTCTATTCTTCGGTCTATCAGGTACAGGTAAGACAACACTTTCAACAGATCCAAAGCGTCTTCTAATCGGTGACGACGAACACGGTTGGGATGACAATGGTGTATTCAACTTCGAAGGTGGTTGCTACGCTAAGGTTATCAACCTTGATAAGGAATCAGAACCAGACATCTATGGTGCAATTAAGAGAAACGCACTACTTGAAAACGTTACAGTTGCTGAAGACGGAAAAATTGACTTCGCTGATGGTTCAACTACAGAAAACACACGTGTATCATATCCAATCGACCACATCGAAAAGATTGTACGCCCAGTGTCTGCAGCACCTGATGCTAAGAACGTAATCTTCCTATCAGCTGACGCTTTCGGAGTACTACCTCCAGTTTCAATCCTAACACCAGAACAGGCTCAGTACTACTTCCTATCAGGCTTCACATCAAAGCTTGCAGGTACAGAACGTGGTATCACAGAACCAACACCAACATTCTCAGCTTGCTTCGGTCAGGCTTTCTTGGAACTTCACCCAACAAAGTACGCTGAAGAACTAGTTAAGAAGATGGAAAAGAGCGGTGCTAAGGCTTACCTTGTAAACACAGGTTGGAACGGCACAGGCAAGAGAATCTCAATTAAGGATACAAGAGGTATCATCGACGCTATCCTTGATGGTTCAATCCTAAAGGCTGAAACAAAGGAAATCCCTTACTTCAACTTTGCAGTTCCTACAGCACTTCCAGGTGTTGACCCTGCAATCCTTGACCCACGTGACACATACGCTGATGTTGCAGAATGGGATGCAAAGGCTAAGGATCTTGCTTCACGTTTTGTTAAGAACTTTGACAAGTACACAGGCAACGATGCTGGTAAGGCACTAGTTAAGGCTGGTCCTAACGTTTGATTTTAAACTTTAATAAAAAGCGTAAATCCTGATGGATTTACGCTTTTTTGTATCCGTATTGAAATTGGCAAAATTTCGTGTTATACTTGTTATATTAGGGAGTTTACAAGCGAGAGGATACTTTATTATATGACCAAAGAAAAACTAAAGTTAACAACTAAAGATATTGTTTTGATTGGGATTATGCTATCTATAATTGAAGTGGTAAAATTCTCATTAAGCGCTATAGCAGGAGTAGAATTGGTAACACTTTTATTTATAATATACACCTTATTTTTCCGCAAAAAAATGGTTTACGTACTGCCTGCCTTTTACCTTATAGAAGGAATTTTATTCGGCTTTGGCACCTGGTGGTTTGCGTATATCTATATATGGGCAATATTGGTGCTTTTGGTATATCTCTTCAGGAAAAATCAATCGGTATGGTTCTGGAGTATATTATCGGGCATATTTGGGCTGTCCTTTGGATTTTTATGCAGTTTTGTGTACATTGCTATAGGTGGAATGAATATGGCAATAACATGGTGGATTGCAGGCATACAAACGGATATAGTCCACGGCATATCTAATTTTTTTGTCTGTTTAGTTCTGTTTAAACCACTAAACAGAGTTATAAATATGATTAAATAATTCTGGCAAAGTATATAATAAACAATTCCAAAACAACAGAAAAATTGGACGAAGAAAAAGAGGTTGCAAAGGAAACGCTTTGGGTTTTTGAAAGGGCGTAAAACTAAAGATAAATTATTGCAAAAAGCAGGTCATTATAGGGTGACTTGCTTTTTTATTTTATCGAAGTTTTTATCTTGTAACCCTCGCGTTTTGGATGAAAAAAAAAGAGCCTGTTTTGTTCAAAAATACCAAAAATTTTAGCGATTATTAAAACCTTTACACAAACCGAAAAAATGTGCCATTTTTTCAAAGTTTTTTCTATATTTTTGTTGATTTTTTGTTTCGCTTGTGTTACAATAATATTACGTGTAGATATACCTATCTACTTTGTCCGTATGGTGAGAATTGTACGGTCATAAATAAAAATTTTTAACACAATAGGAGGAAAAGAAAGATGAAATGTAAAAGATTATTTGCATTATTGCTTTCACTATGCATGATTGCTAGCACATTTATAGCTGTGCCGGTATCAGCAGCAACAGAAACTGTTGTTAGCATCGTAGTTGAAGACGCAAGTGACATCACTTGGTTAAACGGCGGTGCGGCAGCGGATGCCGATGGAATCGGCGGAAGGGATGGCGTTATTGAATTATCAAATCTTGCTAATTCGAACGACAACACAGCAGGTGTTAAATTACCTGACGGATTTGCATTCCAGGCAGGCGACACTCTTACATACAGTGTAGATGTTTATTCAAATGGTACTCAGCCTGATGTCTGGCTAAGAAATCAATCCGGTAGTTTGGAACCATTTACAAAATTCTTTCACGAAGTAACAGCAAACACATGGACAACAATTACAAAGACAATCACTACTGAAGAACTTGAAGCACTAAATGCTGCAGGAACAGGCGCAGGTACATTCACGGGAATATCCGGTAATTTTGCTCTTTACTTCAGACCAAGAAATGCTTCAAAAATCTATATTGACAACTTTACTGTAACAGTTGCAAGAGAATTGACAGGTAAGCCATCAATAGAAAAGGTGGACTATGTTACAGATGAAGGAAATGGCGTTTACAAGTGTACAACTGCTGGCATTGTTGCAGAGGAACAATCAGGAGCATGGAGTTCACAGGTAAGATTGAGAATCATTCCTGAAGTTCCTGTTTCAATCAATGAGGACCTTAAGATTACATTTGATTTTGAGGCTGCAGGAATTTTGAATTCAATTGGAACCCCATACGACGTAATGACAGTAAACCTGCGTCTATATGATTCAATAAACGGAACAAACCAGGCTGCCACAATAGGCTATATTAAAAACGCACATGTGGCAGCAAATACAGGTGCACCTGTTACTCTTGAATACTACATTGCGGATATGGAAAATGGCGGTGGAACATCTTCACTAACTGAAGTTAAGAGTATTGGTGTTCAGGTAGACATGAATGGTGCTTGTAAGGGATACCAGACTGAGGCAAACGATGGTTACTTTACAATCAGCAATATTCAGGTTGGAACCGGAACAAAAGAAGATCACGAACACACATACAGTGTTTGGGTAGAAGATGGCGACAACCACAAGAAGTCATGTTCATGTGGCGACGTAGTAACAGAAGCACACACATGGAACGGCGGTGTTGTAACAGTAGAACCTACAACTGAAACAGAAGGCGTTAAGACATATACATGTACAGCATGTGGTGCAACTAAGACAGAAGTTCTTGATAAGATTGAAGAAGAAGTTGACAGAGCAACCATTGTTGAAATCGTAGTTGAAGATGCAAGCGATATTACATGGAAAAATGGCGGAACAGCTGCTGATGCAGATGGAATCGGCGGAAGAGACGGCGTTGTTGAATTGTCAAACCTTGCAAACGCTAACGGTAACACAGCAGGTGTTAAGCTTGCAGATAACTTTTCATTCCAGGCAGGCGACATTCTTACATATAGTGTAGATGTTTACTCAAACGGCACACAGCCTGATTTATGGTTAAGAAACAGTGCTGGCAATATGGAACCATTTACAACTTTCTATCATGAAGTGCCAGCCGATACATGGACAACAATTACAAAGACAGTTGAATATAAAGATTTTGGTGGAACAGGTGACTGGACAACAGCAGGTAATTTTGCACTTTACTTCCGACCAAGAAATGCATCAAAAATCTATATTGACAACTTTACTGTAACAGTTGCAAGAGAATTGACAGGTAAGCCTACAGCTAAACCAACAGTAGATTACATGACAGACGAAGGAAATGGTACATATAAGCTTACCACAAAGGATCTTTACGAAAAAGAAGCAGAAGGAGCAACAAGTTCACAGGTTCGTTTGAGAATTATTCCTGAAGTTCCTGTATCAACAAGCGATAGCCTAAAGGTTACATTTGACTTTAAGGCAGATGAAATTTTAAATTCAATCGGAAATCCATACAATAATATGTCAGTTAACCTGCGTCTATATGATTCAGAAAACGGAACAACACAGGGTAACACAATCGGATATATCAAGAATGCAAATGCTATCGCAAACACAGGAGATGCTGTAACACTTGAGTTCTATATTGAAGATATGGTAAACGGCGGCGGAACATCTACGCTGACAGAAATCAAGAGTATTGGTGTTCAGGTGGATATGTATGGTGCATATAAAGGATATGCGGCTGCAGCAAACGACGGCTACTTTACAATTAGCAATATTTCAATTACAGATGATAAAAAGGCTGACCACACTCACGGTGTTATCGGTTGTATCCCTGTAGAAGGCGGACACAGTGACATCTGCGGATGTGGATACGCAACAACTGCTGAAGAGCACGCTTGGGGCGAAGGCGTTGTGACTCAGGAACCTACAACTGAAGCTGAAGGCGTTAAGACATATACATGTTCAGTATGTAAGGGAACAAAGACAGAAACTATTGACAAGCTTGTTGACCCAATGGTAATTACAGTTGGTAATGCAACTGCAAAGGTTGGCGAAGAAGTAACAGTTGCTGTTAATGTTGAAAAGAATACAGGTTTAGCGGGATTAACGCTATGGATTGAATACGATGATTCTGCCCTTAACCTTATTGGTGCTGTAAATGGAAGTGTTCTTGAAGGATTTACACCTTCCTCTTTTACCAACAAAGAAAATCCGAAGAAGTTTGTTTGGGATAGCATGGAAAATAGCAGTAAAGATGGCGAATTGCTATTGCTTAATTTTGAAGTGATAGAAAATGCTCAGGCGGGTGAGTATGAAGTAAAGGTAACTGAAATAGTGTCCTCTTATGCTTGGGCAGATAATAATGATTTTATCGATGTACCAGTAACAACAGTTGACGGTAAGGTAACAGTTGCTCCTGCATATGTTCTTGGTGACGTAAACGATGACGGAAAAATTCGATCAGACGACATTGTTCTTACAAGAAGATACATCACAGGCGGATGGGATGTAGATATTAACGAAAAAGCAGCAGACGTTGACGCTGATACAAAGCACACAGCAAAAGACGTTATCCTTCTAAGAAGAAAGGTTGCCGGCGGTTACGACGTTGGATTTTAATTAATTTATAATTGGTGCAGGGAACACCGCAAGGTGCTCCTTGCAAAACCAATTAAAAAATAGAGAATCTTCCTATTATATATGTATGGGAAAAAAGGAGTGACAACAATGGGAAAGAGAATGATAGCTATCCTTACAATGCTTTTGGTTTTGTGCATGGCGATTACAGCAGTTTCAGCAAATGGATTTGCTGACGTTGTAGAATCAGATTGGTTCTATAACGATGTTGAATACGTTCGTGAAAACAACCTAATGAGCGGAATAAGCGATAGCGAATTCGCACCATCAGGAAAAACCACAAGAGGCATGATTGTTTCAGTATTGTGGAGACTTGATGGATCACCTGCAGCAGCAGGTAAAGATTTTGATGATGTTACAAAGTCAGACTGGTATTATGACGCTGTAGCTTGGGCATCAAGCAACGGAATCGTAAGCGGATATGGCACATCATTTGGTCCTAACGATAATGCAACTCGTGAACAGCTTGCAGCAATCGTATACAGATATGCTTCATATAAAAACTATGATGTTTCAAAAGAAGCAGAACTTGATAAGTTTGCAGATGCTGGTGAAATCAGCGAGTATGCAGTAAAAAATCTTAAATGGGCAAACGCAAGCGGGCTTATAACAGGAACATCAGAGACAGAGATTTCTCCAAAAGCTGAAGTTCAAAGATCACAGCTTGCAGCAATCTTGAAACGTTTTTGCTTGAACGTTATAGGCGAAAACAATGAACAGGATAAACCTGATGAAGACAAAAAGGAAGATGAAAACAAGCCGGTAGAAGAAGAGCCAAAAGAGGACGAGCCAAGCAGTGGTAACACAACAGGCGATCCAACAGTAGGCGATGACACAACAGGTGATGACGATTCATCTTCAGAACCAATTGAAACACCGGTTGATCCTTCAGCAACAGCATTTACTGTTGATAAGGTAAGTGCAAAACCTGGTGAAGAAGTTACAGTTGCAGTTAAGGTTAGCAATAACCCTGGTATCTTGGGTATGACACTTCTTCTTGATTATGACAGAAGTGTTTGCACATTGGTATCAGCAAAGAACGGTGATGCGATTGAAGGTGATTTGGATTTAACAACTTCAAAAGACCTTATAAACGAACCGAAGTTCCTTTGGGATGGTGTTGAAATCGCACCTGAAAATGTTAAAGACGGTTCAATCTTGCTGTTAACTTTCAAGGTTAGCGACAGCGCAAGTGAAGGTACTTACAAAATCTCACTTACTGAAAACGGTATTGTAGATAATGACCTTAACCTTGTTGACGTAGCTATCGTAAACGGTGAGTTAACAATTTCAAAGTAATTAGCAAAGCTAATAAATAGTTTTGTTAAAAATCTGCCTATAAAGTAGCCAAGCAAATAGAGCAGAATAAATAAAAAGTTAACCTGCTTACTTTTAGAAATATAAAAAGCAGGAAAAAACAACACTTTGTGAGGAGGTACACGATGAAAAATTTGGCAAAAAAAGCATTAGCTATGCTATGTGTACTGTCAATGCTATTCTCACTACCAGTAGCTGTATATGCTGCTGATTTCGAGATTGCTGTAGGTGACGTTGATGCTGTAAAGCAAGGCGTTGGAACAGCAGAAGTAGAAGTTCCTATTGAAGTTTCTGGTAACACAGGAATTCTTGGAATGAAGCTTGAGATAGCATATGATGAGGGCTTGACCTTGAAAGATATTGAACGAGGTGAAGCACTTAGCACATTGGAATTTACAAATCCGGCCAAAGATGGTGGAGATTTATCAACTCTTCCAGCTGGAGAAGTAAATCTTTTGTGGGACGGACAGGAAGGCGCAGATACATCAAATGGTGTTATTGCAGTATTGACTTTTGAAGTTTCAAAAGAAACTGTAAAAGATTATGCAATAGAAATCGATACAAATGGTGTATACAGCGAAAAGGACGAAGATGGAAAACCAATTATTGACGTTTTCCCTGATTTCGTTGATGGCGTAGTCTCAGTTATTGAAACAAGACCTGAAATTGCTGTTTCTGACGTGACAGTAGACAGAAGCAAGGATTCACTTGAAGGGGTAGAAGTTCCGATTACTATTTCTGATAATACAGGCGTACTTGGAATGAAGCTTGAAATTGCTTTCCCTGAAGAGTTGACTCTAACAGATGTTAAGCGCGGAGATGCACTTAGCAAACTTGCATTTACATCTCCATTCGGTTCACAGGACCCTGAAGCTGATGATGATAGCTATGGTCCTAATGTAGATACACCGGAAATTTCCGGTAGTGTAAATCTTCTTTGGGATGGTAAAGAAGATGCCGACGCTGAAAAGTCAAACGGTACTATTGCAATCTTGGTATTTACAGTACCGGATGCAGAAGCAGAATATGACATAACAATCGGTACAAACGGTGTATTTGACTTTGTACCGGAAGAAATTGAAGTAGATTTTGTAGATGGTTCAATTTCCGTTACAGGCGAAGCTCCACACGTACATGAAGATGACGATAATAACCATATGTGTGACACTTGTGGAGAAAAGCTAAGTGAATGTGCAGATACCAATAGCGACCACAACTGTGACGTATGCGGAACAAAGCTAACAGACTGTGCAGATAACAATAGCGACCACAAATGTGACGTATGTGGAGACAAGTTAAGTGACTGTGTTGATGCAGACGACAACAATAAATGTGATATCTGTGGCGGAGTAATGTGCTACTGTGAAGATAAAGACAATGATCATAACTGTGATTATTGTGGAGATAAGCTGACAGACTGTGCAGATACCAATAGCGACCACAACTGTGACGTATGTGGAACAAAGCTAAGCGAGTGTGCAGATAACGATAGCGACCACAACTGTGACGTATGTGGAACAAAGCTAAGCGACTGCGCAGATAACGATAGCGACCACAACTGTGACGTATGTGGAACAAAGTTAAGCGAGTGTGCAGATAACGATAGCGACCACAACTGTGACGTATGTGGAACAAAGCTAAGCGAATGCGCAGATAACGATAGCGACCACAAATGTGACGTATGTGGAACAAAGTTAAGCGATCACTCATATAAAGGTAATGTAACACTTAATCCAACACATACAAAAGACGGTGTTATGACATACAGATGTATCTGTGGCGATACATACACAGAGGCTATTAAGGCAACAGGTCACGTATATGGTGAATGGGAAGCTGACTACGGTGCAGATACACACAGCAAACACTGTATGTGTAACGAAGAAGGTAACGTAGTAACAGAAGTACATACATGGGGTGAAGGCGTTGTAACAAAGCCTGCAACTCACACAGTAGATGGTACAATGAAGTACACATGTACAGTATGTAGCGGAACAAAGACAGAAGTAATTAAGGCAGAAGGCCATAAGTTAACTTTTGTAGCAGAAGTTGCTGCAACATGTACAGAAAATGGTACAAAAGCACACTACATTTGTACAGTAGATGGCTGTGGTAAGACATTTGCTGATAGCGAAGCAAAGGTAGAGCTAACAAATCTAGTAATTCCATTACTTGGCCACGCATACGGCGATTGGGGAGTAGACGGAGACAACCATAAGAAGGTATGTTCAAGATGTGGCGATGTAGTAACAGAAGCTCACGCTTGGAACGCTGGTAAGGTTGTAAGTAATGCAACACACTTTGCAGCAGGTTCAAAACTATACACATGTACAGTATGTAACCATACAAAGACAGAAGAAATTCCACAGATTCCACACGCTTATGATGACTGGGCACCAATTAGTGCAGAAAATCATAGTAAGTACTGTGCAGGATGTGGAGATGTAGTAACAGAAGCACATACATGGGATAATGGAGTTGTAACAAAGCCAGCAACTCACACAGTAGATGGTACAATGAAGTACACATGTACAGTATGTAGCGGAACAAAGACAGAAGTAATTAAGGCAGAAGGCCATAAGTTAACATTTAAAGCAGAAGTTGCTGCAACATGTACAGAAAATGGTACAAAAGCACACTACATTTGTACAGTAGATGGCTGTGGTAAGACATTTGCTGATAGCGAAGCAAAGGTAGAGCTAACAAATCTAGTAATTCCTTCACTTGGCCACGCATACGGTGATTGGGTAGTGGACGGAGACAACCATAAGAAGGTATGTTCAAGATGTGGTGATGTAGTAACAGAAGCACATGCTTGGAACGCAGGTACAGTAACAACTCCTGCAACACACTTTGCAGCAGGTAGTAAGCTATACACATGTCCAGTATGTAACCATACAAAGACAGAAGTACTTCCACAGATTCCACACGCTTACGATGACTGGGCACCAATTAGTGCAGAAAATCACAGTAAGTACTGTGCAGGATGTGGTGACGAAGTAGTAGAAGCACATACTTGGGATGAAGGCGAAGTAATTAAGGCGGCAACTCATACAGTAGATGGTATTATGAAGTACACATGTACAGTATGTAGCGGAACAAAGACAGAAACAATTAAGGCAGAAGGCCACAAGACAACATTTGTAGCAGAAGTTTCTGCAACATGTACAGAAAATGGTACAAAGGCACACTACATTTGTTCAGGTTGTGACGTTAAGTTCGCAAATGCTGAAGCTACAGTTGTACTAACAGATCTAGTAATCCCATCTCTTGGTCACTCATACGGTAGCTGGATTGCCGGTGGCGTAGACCATAGAAAAGAATGTTCAGAATGTGGCGATCTAGTAATCGAATCACATAAGTGGGATGCAGGTAAGGTAATCATTCCTGCAACACATACTCAGATCGGTAGAAAAGAATTTACATGTACAGTATGTGGAAATTCTCAAACAGAAGTAATTCCTCAGATTCCACACGCATACGGTGATTGGTTCGGTGCTGACGATGAAAACCATAGCAAGACATGTTCATGTGGTGACGAAATTACAGAACCACACACATATGATGATGGTGTAATCACAAAGCAGCCTACTGAGACTGTAGATGGCAGAATCAAGTACACATGTGATGTATGTGGTTATGAAAAGATAGAAGTAATTCCTGCTCTAGGAACAGGTGACCCTACAGACGGCGACCCAACAACAGGTGATCCAACAACTGGTGAAGAAGAAACTGATGATCCTTGCGAAACAGGTCACTCTTTCGGTGAAGGCGTTGTAAGACCTGCAACACACTTTGCAACTGGTTTAATAACATACACTTGTGATGTATGTGGCGAAAAGGAAACAGAAATAATTCCACAGATTCCACACGCTTACGGCGAATGGGAAATTCATGAAAACGAACACAGCAAGACATGTTCATGTGGTAACTTTGTAAGTGAACCACACACATATGATGAAGGTGTAGTAACATTAGAACCTACAGCTACAGAAGACGGTGTTATGACATATACATGTACTGCATGTGGACACGCAAAGACAGAAGTAATCCCTGCTACAGGAACAGGTGACCCAACAGATGGCGATCCAACAACAGGTGACCCAACAACTGGTGGAGACGAAACTGATGATCCTTGTGAAACAGGACATGCATTTGATGCAGGTATAATCACAAAGAGACCTACTCACTTTGCAGAAGGTTTAAAGACATATACTTGCTTTGTATGTGGTGAAGTAGAAACAGAAGTTCTTCCACAGATTCCACACGCTTACGGCGATTGGGAAATTCATGAAAACGAACATAGAAAATCATGTACATGTGGTGACTTTATAAGCGAACCACACGCATGGGATGAAGGTGTAGTAACAAAAGAAGCTACTGCTACAGAAGATGGCGTTAAGACATTTACATGTACAGTATGTGGACACACAAAGACAGAAGTAATTCCTGCTCTAGGAACAGGCGAACCTACAGACGGCGAACCAACAACAGGTGATCCAACAACAGGTGACCCAACAACAGGTGACCCAACAACTGGTGATCCTTGCGAAACAGGACATACATACGATGCAGGTATAATCACTCAGCGTCCTACACACTTTGCAGCAGGTATCAAGACATACACATGCGAAGTATGTGGCGAAACAATGACTGAGATTGTTCCACAGATTCCACACGCTTACGGCGATTGGGAAATCTATGAAAACGAACACAGCAAGACATGTTCATGTGGTGACTTTATAAGTGAACCACACGCATGGGATGAAGGTGTAGTAACAAAGGAACCAACTTCAACAGAAGATGGCATTAAGACATTTACATGTACAGTATGTGGACACACAAAGACAGAAGTTCTTCCTTCAACAGGAACAGGTGAACCAACAGATGATCCTTGCGAAGAAGGTCACACATGGAATGACGGTGTTGTAACAACTCCAGCAACATGCTTGGATGGTGTTAAGACATTTACATGTACAGTATGTGGCGAAACTAAGACAGAAGTAATCCCTGCAACAGGCGTACATACTTGGGATGAAGGTGTAATCACAAAGAGACCTACACACTTTGCTTCAGGTATTAAGACATTTACTTGTGATGTATGTTACGAAACATACACAGAGATTGTTCCTATGGTTCCACACGCTTATGGCGAATGGACAATTTATGAAAACGAACACAGAAGATCATGTTCATGTGGTTATGTAGAAAAAGAAGCACACGCACATGATAAGTGGGAAATCGTTGATGACAATGCACACAAAGACGTATGTAAGTGTGGATTTGTTATCGCAACAGAAGAACACACTTGGGACGAAGGTGTAGTAACAAAAGAACCTACAGCTACAGAAACAGGTGTTAAGACATTCACATGTACAGCATGTGAACACACAAAGACAGAGGAAATCCCTGCAACAGGTACAGGCGATCCAACAACAGGTGATCCAACAACAGGCGATCCAACAACAGGCGATCCAACAACTGGCGATCCAACAACAGGTGATCCAACAACAGGTGATCCAACAACAGGTGATCCAACAACTGGCGACCCAACAACAGGTGATCCAACAACTGGCGACCCAACAACAGGTGATCCAACAACTGGCGATCCAACAACTGGCGACCCAACAACTGGTGATCCAACAACTGGCGATCCAACAACTGGCGATCCAACAACAGGTGACCCAACAACTGGCGATCCAACAACAGGTGACCCAACAACAGGTGATCCAACAACAGGTGACCCAACAACAGGTGATCCAACAACAGGTGACCCAACAACAGGTGATCCAACAACAGGAGACCCAACAACAGGCGACCCAACAACAGGAGATCCAACAACAGGTGATCCAACAACAGGAGACCCAACAACAGGAGACCCAACAACAGGTGATCCAACAACAGGTGACCCAACAACAGGTGATCCAACAACAGGAGACCCAACAACAGGCGACCCAACAACAGGTGATCCAACAGATGATCCTTGTGAAACAGGCCACACATATGATGAAGGTGTAGTAACAACTCCTGCAACATGTACAGAAGATGGCGTTAAGACATACACATGTACAGTATGTGGCGAAACATATACAGAAGTTATCCCTGCTAAGGGCCATACATATGGCGACTTTGTAGCAGATGGAGACGTACACAAGAAGGTATGTAGCTGTGGTGATGTAGTAACAGAAGCACACGCATATGACGAAGGTGTTGTAACAAAAGAACCTACTGCTACAGAAGAAGGTATTAAGACATACACATGTACAGTATGTGGAAATACAAAGACAACAACACTACCTGCAACAGGTACAGGTGAACCAACAGATGATCCTTGCGAAGAAGGTCATACATGGAATGAAGGTGTTGTAACAACTCCTGCAACATGTGCAGTAGATGGCGTTAAGACATTTACATGTACAGTATGTGGCGAGCAGAAGACAGAAGTTATTCCTGCAACAGGCGTACACACATATGATGAAGGCGTAGTAACAACTCCTGCAACATGTACAGAAGATGGCGTTAAGACATTTACATGTACAGTATGTGGAACAACATACACAGAAGTTATTCCTGCTAAGGGTCACTCACATGGTGACTGGGCTAAGGAAGACGACGACAATCACGCTAAGACATGTGCTTGTGGTGACGTAATCCGTGAAGCTCATACATGGGATGACGGTGTTGTAACACTTGAACCAACATACACAGCAGAAGGTATCAGAACATACACATGTTCAGTATGTAATGGTGAAAAGACAGAAACTATTGCCAAGAAGAAGAGAACAGGCGGCGGATCTCCATCTAGCATAAAGAAAGATGAAGATAAGGAACCTGATGAACCAACAGATCCAACTGATCCAACAGATAAGCCTGTAAACGTAGGCAACTTTGTTGACATTCAGCCAAGCGACTGGTTCTATTCAGCAATTGAATTTGCTGTAGAAAATGGACTAATGTTCGGTACAGCAGATGACAAGTTTGATCCTCACATGAACACAACAAGAGGTATGATCGTAACAGTTCTATACCGCTTAGAAGGTTCACCAGCAGTAGAAGGTGGTAACGCAACATTTGGTGACGTAGTTCCAGGTGCTTACTACTATGATGCAGTTATCTGGGGTCAGAAGAATGGCATTATTTACGGTTTCTCAGAAGCAGAATACGGTCCTGACGTAATCGTTACTCGTGAACAGCTAGTTGCAATTATGCAGAGATACGCTGAATTCAAGGGTTATGATGTAAGCGTACGTGCAGACATCAGCGGATATAGCGATGCTGAACAGGTATCTGATTGGGCGCTAGAAAACGTGAAGTATGGCGTAGGTAGCGGATTGATTCAGGGTAGATCAGAATCTACTATTAATCCACTAGACAACGCTATGAGAGCAGAATTTGCTGCAATCATGATGAGATTTGTTGAAATGTATAAATAAATTTCATAAGTCGTAAGACTAAAAAAGAGACAGGTTAAATCCTGTCTCTTTTTACTTTAAACTTTGGCGATTTGGAACTGCTTGCTGGCCTGAGATCAGCCTGATTCAGTCCTTTGCAGAATTAATTGGTAAAGAAGAATTTTTGAGATAAAAAAAGACAGGTCAAATCCTGTCTTTTTTAGTTCATAGTATTTTGATGTTCAGTGTATGTTTCGGTAAAGATATGACTTCCGTCATTCTTTTCGGTATCGGTGTGATAATATAGATAGTTGTGGCTGGCAGGTGATACCGCAGCCTTTATTGAATTGATACCAGGAGAGCATATAGGGCCTATAGGAAGCCCTGCATATTTATAGGTATTGTAAGGTGAATCCACCTTTAAATCTTTGTAGAAAACGCGTTCAACGTTATACATGCCATCTGAAATCGCATATACAACACTGGCATCAATCTGAAGTGGCATATCCTGTTTAATACGGTTATGGATAACGCCTGAAATAAGTGCTCTTTCGCTGTCAAGTTTAGCTTCACGTTCAACCAATGATGCACAAGTTATTGTCTTATAATAATCTGCTATATTAAGGTCCTGTGTCTGCTTGCCGAACTCATCAAGCATTGTTTTTATAACTGTTTCCGCTGTTGCATCGGAATAAAACTCGTAGGTTGACGGATATAAAAATCCTTGAAGCCTATATTTAATATTGGCATTTTGCGGTACTGACTTTAAGAAGGGATAATCATAATCCTTTTTAAGTGCCGCCTCAAACTCACTGTCTGTGCAAAGCCCCATTTCCACAACACGTGCCATTATTCTTTCAACAGAATAACCTTCCGGAACGGTAAGGGTGGTTGTAGTCTTTTTAGCACCCTTTGTGGCAAGGTTTTTCATAATTTCACCTAAAGAATCGTTTTTATCAAACTTAAACGTTCCGTACTGAAGCTTGCCATTATATTTTGAAAGGGCAAGTCTTGCAAGGAAAACATATTTTGACTCAATAACGTCATTTTCTTTCAGGATTTCTGCAATCCTTTTTGAGGGTGTGCCCTCAGGGATTGTGACAGTAATTGTTTTTGGTTTAGAACAAGAAGAAAATATTGAAAACAATAAAATTACTAATATCGCCAATAAGGCTATTGAAATATATCTTTTTTGTTTTAGCTCTTTCAGTTTTCTTAGCTTTAAACGCTGTAAGCCTTTTTTCATAGGTGTATCACTCCATTACCATACAAATTCAAATTCAAGATCACCGATTCTTACGGCGTCACCTTCCTGGATGCCGGCATCAGCCAACGCATCAATAACACCACGGTTCTTAAGTGCTTGCTGGAAGAATTGTAAGCTTTCGGAATCAGAGAAGTTTACGCTGCCGCCAACGGCTTCAATCCAGGTACCTGAAATAACATAAACCCCGTCTTCAACATTAACTTCAAAGCCTTTATCTGTTTTATCAATAAATTCTTCTTCGTTAATATCAAGCTCAATATCAAATTCTTGTATAGGTGGAAGTGACTGAAGCTTTGTGTATGTGTACTTCATAAGCTCGGTAAGTCCTTCACCAGTTGCAGCAGAGATAGGGAACACTTCGTATCCCATATCCTTCATTGCCTGTAAAAATTCATTGTATGCATCTTCGTCCTGAATAATATCGGTTTTGTTTGCTGCAATGATTTGTGGACGATTTTCAAGCTCCATATTGTACTTCACAAGCTCGGAATTGATGATTTCAAAATCTTCAAGTGGGTTTCTGCCTTCAATTCCTGATACGTCAACTACGTGAATTAAAAGACGTGTTCTTTCGATATGGCGAAGGAACTCGTGACCAAGACCAACACCCTCTGATGCGCCTTCTATAATTCCCGGAATGTCTGCCAGAACAAAGCTCATATGTTCTTGAATTGACACAACTCCAAGGTTAGGCTCCAAGGTTGTAAAATGATAGTTTGCAATCTTAGGGTCAGCCTTTGTTGTGCGGGATAGGATTGTGGATTTACCAACATTTGGGAAACCTACAAGTCCTACGTCAGCAAGTAGCTTAAGTTCAAGGTAAACTTCACGTTCATCGCCTTTCTGGCCGTTCTTGGCAAAGTTTGGTGTCTGACGAGTTGCTGTTGCAAAGTGTGCATTACCCCAACCACCATTACCACCACGGGCAAGGATTACGTCCTTATCAGGGTCGTAAAGGTCAGCGATGATTTTACCTGTTGCAACATCACGGACAACAGTGCCTTGAGGAACAGAAATAATAATATCTTCGCCACGTTTTCCGTTCATTTTATTCTTCATTCCGGCCTGTCCGCTTTCAGCTACGTATTTACGCTTGTATCTAAAGTCCATAAGGGTAGTAAGACCAAGGTCAACACGGAATATAACATTACCGCCACGACCACCGTCACCGCCGTCAGGGCCTCCTGCAGCTACATACTTTTCACGGTGAAAAGCAATTGAACCGTTACCGCCGTTACCTGCCTTTATAAAGATTTTTGCTTTATCTATAAACATATTTTTTCTCCGTTTCTTATGCTTTAAAAAACTAAAACTCCATTATCTTTCCTATTATACCATAAACTGACAAAAAAGTAAATACTATGATTTAGGGACATATCAAAAGGAAAATGACGTGGATTTTTTCATATACATAGCATGAGGTGAGTGTATGTCATTTATAATGGAAATTTTACAAAATATTATGCTTCTTTTAGGATTTGTAGGTGGTGGAAACAGTTTTCCAAAGCCACTTTCAAAGGAGGAAGAAGAAAAGTATATATACCTTATGGAAAAGGGTGATGAACGGGCAAAAAATATACTTATTGAACACAACTTGCGGTTGGTTGCGCATATTGCGAAAAAGTATGCCACAGAAAGCAACTTTGATGACTTGGTATCAACAGGCACAATAGGGCTTATTAAGGGAATAAATACCTTTGACAGAACAAAAACGTCAAAGCTTACGACCTATATTGCAAGGTGCATTGAAAACGAAGTTTTAATGGTACTTCGGGCTTCAAAAAAAACTGCGGGAGATGTTTCATTGGATGAATCCATCGGCGTTGATAAGGAAGGGAATAATATGACCTTTTCCGATGTACTTCCTGCGGATACCGACGATATTTCCGATATGATTGCCCTTAAAATCGACATAAAAAAATTGTATAAAGCCATAGATAATGTGCTGTTACCTGATGAGAAAAAGATACTGTTCTGGCGATACGGACTTGGCAATGAAAAAAGAAGAACCCAGCGTGAAATTGCAAAAAGCCTTGGTATATCAAGGTCCTATGTTTCAAGAATAGAAAAAAGGGCAATAAAAAAGCTTTCGGCAGAAATCGAAGAATAGTTTTTCAGGCTTTACTTCAAAATATACTTAAGAAGGAGTGATTTAAAATGGAAAACATAAGAACGGACCTTGCCATAGAAGCTCACGAGATGTGCTCAAAGAAAAAAGCGGAAGAAACAGAAGTTCGTGGCGTTGCGGTGACGGAAGAAAAACGGGACGGAGTTTTTGTTACCGTTATTGATATAAAGAGTAAACAAGGCGAAAAAGAGATGGGAAAACCAATAGGGAAATATATTACAATTGAAGCACCAAAGATAAAATTTTCTGATGAAGCTTTGGATAATGCGGCAAATGTAATCGCTGAGCAAATACGCAAAATATGCCGTATTACAGAAGACACAAAAACTCTTGTTGTAGGACTTGGGAATGATATGATAACCCCTGATGCATTAGGCCCCAAAGTGGTGTCACAGCTTATGGTGACAAATCACATAAAGACATATTTAGAAGATGTTTTGGACGAATCATACAGCTCTGTTTGTGCCATAGTTCCGGGAGTTTTGGGAACAACGGGAATAGAAACCACCGACATTATAAAGGGAGTTGCGGACAAAATTAAGCCTGAAATTGTTATCTGTGTTGACGCCCTTGCAACAAGAAGTGTTAATCGTATTTCAACAACGGTGCAGATTTCCGATACGGGAATCAGCCCCGGGTCAGGCGTCCAAAATAAGCGTGAAGAAATCAGCGAAAAAAGTATTGGTGCCAAAGTGATTTCAATAGGCGTTCCAACCGTTGTTGATGCTGCAACCATAGCTTCGGACAGTATTGACGCGGTGATTGAAACAAGTGAGGAACTCAAAGTTTTATGCGAGGGAAATGAAAGACGTAATATTATAAAAAAAGCACTTTTAGGAAGTGAAAAAAATATGATGGTAACCCCAAAGGACATTGACCTTGTAATTCAGCGTGCTGCAAAAGTTGTGGCAGACGGTATAAATCTTGCACTTCATAACGGCGTGGCTTTTTAAGTGTGGAAAATATTGACATAAGATGCGTTTAGATGTAAAATTATAATAATTACTATAAATAAAAGGAGCAGAAGAATGCTAAAGGTTATTCCTATAAATGATAATATAACGCTTAATTATATTCCTATGGATAAACTGAAAACAACCACAATAGGAATGTATATTCATAGACCGCTAAAAAAGGAAGAAGCGTCTTATAACGCAATTTTGCCACATGTTTTAAAACGTGGTAACAAGGTTTTAAAAAGCACACAGGAGATTGCAAAATATCTTCAGAGCCTTTACGGTGCAAAATTTTCTGCAGGTATAAGCAAAAAGGGTGATAGCCAGCTTTTGTGCTTTGAGGGTGAAACCATTTCAGACAAGTACGCACCACATGGTGAAAAGCTGGTGGCAGAACTTTTGAAGCTTATTCTGGCATCGGTTTTTGACCAGAATGATACATTTTCAAAGGACGTTTTTGAACAGGAAAGAACAAACTCAATCACAAAGATTGAGAATATAATAAATGATAAAAGGGTTTATGCCATCTATCGTTGTCAGGAAGAAATGGCAAAGGGCGACCCATTTTCTGTTCCACGTCTTGGATATGTGGAAGATATGAAGAATATGACCATAGATGGGTTATATAGCTATTATAAGGAGCTTATTGTATCTTCTAAAATAAATATCTATGTCTGCGGTGATGCTGACCTTCAAGGAATTGAAGATGCCATAAGAAATGCCATTTCAGGATATAGCTTTAAAAAGGCAGAGATGCCAAAGAGCCAGCTTTTGAAGTTAAAAGAAAAAGTCAACGACGTAACCGAAAGACTTGACGTGACCCAAGGAAAGCTTGCAATCGGCTTTTTGACCGATACTGCATCTTCAGATGATGACTACTATAAGCTGGTGGTTGCAAATGCAATTTTTGGTGGCGGTGCACAGAGCAAGTTATTCAATAACGTACGTGAAAAGCTCAGCCTTGCATACTATGCGGGGTCAATGCTTGATAAGTATAAGGGTATGCTTTTGGTTAATGCGGGTATTGAGTTTGAAAATTTCCAGAAGGCGTATGACGAAACTTTAGTTCAGCTTGAAGAAGTGAAAATGGGTAATATCACAGACCTTGAAATTGAGTCAAGCAAGATGTTTTTGATAAATAGCCTTGTGACAACATACGATGACCAGATGGCTTTGATTTCCTTCTACCTAAATCAAAAAACGGCAGGAACAAATGCCGAAATAGAAGAGTGTATTGAAAAAATCAAAGCTGTGACAAAAGAAGACGTGGCAAGAATAATTAAAAAGGTGCATCTTGATACCGTGTACTTTCTTGCAGGGAAGGAGGCATAAAGATGCAAAAGATATGTGATAAGCAAACAGGCGAAAGTGTTTTTTATAAAAAGCACGAAAGCGGACTTAATATTTATATTATGCCAAGGAGCGGTTACTCATCAAGCTACGCAATTTTTGGGACAAAGTACGGTTCTGTGGATTCAGAGTTTGTTGTTCCGGGTGAAGAAAATGTAACAAAAGTTCCTGACGGAATTGCTCACTATTTAGAGCATAAAATGTTTGACCAGCCTGACGGAAGCAATGTTTTTGACAAGTTCTCAAAGTTCGGTGGAGAAGCAAATGCCTTTACAAGTTTTAATATGACAGCATACCTTTTCTCTTGTACCGAGAATTTTGAAGAGAACCTTGAAACCTTGATGGACTATGTTCAGTCACCATATTTTACAAAGGAAAGCGTGGAAAAGGAACAGGGAATTATCGGTCAGGAAATAAGAATGTATGACGATAATGCGCCTTGGCGTGTGTTCTTTAACTTCCTTGGACTTTTGTATCAGAATAATCCTGTAAAACTTGATATTGCAGGAACTGTTGAAAGTATTGCGGAAATTGATCACGAGCTTTTATATAAGTGCTACAACACTTTCTATAACCTTTCAAATATGACCTTGTTCGTAACAGGCGATTTTGACCCTGAAAAGACGCTTGGCATAATTGAAAAGAACATCAAGAACAACGAGCCATTTTCTGAAGAAATTAAGCGTATTTATCCTGACGAGCCAAAGGCAACAGCAGGCAAATACAAAGAACAGGCAATCAGTGTTGCAACACCGCTGTTTATGATGGGTTGGAAAGACAACGATGTTGGATATTCAGGCAAAAAGCTTCTTAAAAAATCAATTGAAATGGAAATCATAACCGAAATTATATTCGGAAAAAGTTCACCTTTATATAACGAGCTTTACGAATCAGGTCTTATAAACCAAAACTTCGGTTTTGAATACTCACCTCATATAGATTATGCATATACAGCAGTTGAGGGTGAAAGCAAGGACCCTAAAGCCGTTTATGAAAAAATTACCAACTACGTGGAAACCTTGAGAAAAGACGGACTATCGGAAGAAGACTTTAACCGCATCAAAAAGGTTATTTGGGGTGACTATATCCGCTCATTTAATGACATCGAGGGCTATGCCCACAGCTTCCTTACTATGTCATTTTTGGACATCTGTTATTTTGATTACTTTGAGGAATATGAAAGCATCACTTTTGATGACATCAAGGCAAGATTTATGGAGCAGTTTGATAACGACTACTCTGTTTTATCGGTTATTAACCCATTATAAGAACCCGACCCGATATGCTGGTCAAAGATTGCGGTCGGATGCCCCGGAACCTTGTTGTGCTTCTCACAATAAAAAAAACGGCATTTCTGCCGTTTTTTTGTTTATATCATAGCTATTAAAAATACAACACTTATAACCATTAAGATTACGTGAAGTATCCCAACGATATTAGCTTTGTTAAATTCTTCGTTTTCTAAAAATTGACGTATCATTTTAAATAGCACAAGTGCTGCACCGCAGATGATTGCAGGAGCAAAGAAAAATCCTAAAAGTCCTGCCTTGCTATCTGCACCAAGTATAAAATTTAAAATAACAATAAAGTATGCCAAACCCGATAAAAGACTAAAAATAAGTCCGCCGTATTTTGTGCCAAAAATCTTTTCTATTTTCATAAAAAATGCCTCACTTTTTCATAACTTTAGATAAGTATATCATAAGAAAGATTTAAAATCAATGTTTATGTCTTGTTTGGAAGAAAAAGCAGGGGAAATGTTAGTTAAAATGCACAATGAAATATAAGTTCTTTTATGGATTACTGTTAAAAGCATATAAAAGTATATTGACATAATGTCTTAATTTATGGTAAAATAAAATGGTAGTATAAGCTAGCAAGGAGTAACTTGCAAGACAAATATACGTGGAGGTTTTTTAGGTGGCAAAATCGGGTTATGAAGACCTTTATGCACTCTCTGATGAAGAATGTGTAGAGGCTAGCCAAAAGGGAAATGAAGCGGCATTAAACCATATAATTGCCAGATACAGAAACTACGTGTATTCAAAGGCGAATACATATTTTTTGGTAGGTGCTGATAAGGATGACGTGGCGCAGGAAGGCTTGATTGGTCTTTACAAAGCGGCACAGGAATACAATCCATCTATGGACTGTTCTTTTAAGCACTTCGCGGGAATTTGCATTTCCAGACAGATTATTACAGCAATTAAGGCAGCGACACGAAAAAAGCACGGACCTTTAAATTCCTATATTTCTCTTGATAAACCGGAGGAATTTGAAAACGAGGAAGCGTTTGAAGGCGTGATGGAAGCAGAAAATCCTGAGGATATCGTAATAAGCCAGGAAAACCTTGAAAATATTGAGTGCAAGATTACAAAGGCACTTAGCAAAATGGAAATGCAGGTGTTTATGTACTATACTCAAGGGTTGTCTTACGAGGAAATAGCAGGCTTGATGCAAAAGCCGGTGAAGTCAATTGATAACGCCCTTTGCAGAATAAAAAAGAAGCTGTTATCCGAGCTAAAATAACCGCATATAGCTTAAGTTAAAGCAAAGCCTTATAGCTTCATAAGGGTGCAAATCCCTTTGTGCGGAAAAGAAATTTTTTTAACTAATTCTAAAGTGAGGGACCAAAAAATGTACGAAGACAAAACTTTAATCTGTAAGGACTGTGGTCAGGAATTTATTTTCTCTGCAGGTGAACAGGAATTTTATGCAGAGAAAGGATTTCAGAATGAGCCTATTCGCTGTAAGGATTGCAGAATTGCAAGAAAGAACAGCCTAAAGCAGAATAGAGAAATGTATGAAATCACATGCGCAAGCTGCGGTAAGGTAGACAAAGTTCCATTCTTACCAAAGAACGACAGACCTGTTTATTGCAGTGAATGTTTTGAAAAAAATAAGGAATAATCTCTTGCTTTTGAGATAAACTGAATTTTTAGGGACTATATGGCAATGCCATATGTCCCTTTTTTTGTTATTTATTTTGTTTTGAATATAGCCTTATGCCCATAGTTGTAAATGTTATAACAAGAATCCCCAAAATAACAAAGAACAGAATGTTTATAACAGAATACATAGAGCTCATACAAAACCCCGCAGACATAACTGCTGATGTGTTTTTAAACACCGAAATCTTTGGCGGAAAGGTGTAGAAATAAAGGTAGGTCAGCCCTGCAGAAAATAACCCGTGCAGAAATTTTCCGATAAGATACGGAACTAATGAAAGGTGGTATTTTGCCACTATTGCCGCCACCTGAATGTGTACGCAAATCCCTGCAAACCCTACCACAAATGCGGAAAGAGTAAGTTTTATGGTTACAGGAAGTGCCGTTTGGCTTATGGCCTTTGTACCGCCTGATAGCTCTAAAATTCCAGTTATAAAAGATTTTACGCTATCTGTAAAAGGTAGCCCCGTAGTAACAATTCCTGAAATCACTGCAAAAAATATTACTGCACCCGAAACTGTCAGGATACTGTTAATAGAGCTTGCAAGAACTTTTGAAAACACTTGCGAAAATCCGTCTTCAGCTTGGTTTATGGAGTAGGTTGGCGCTGTGTGTTTATCCTTGGCGTAAAACCTGAATAAAAACCCTACCAAAAGCGTTGAAAGGATGTGCGAGATATATAGAACCACACCTATTTTTCCGCTTGAATAAATGGCAGAGCCAACTGCACCAAGGATGAAAAGTGGTCCCGAATTATTACAAAATGCAAGAAGCCTTTCGGTTTCGGTTTTGGATAAGTATCCTGACTCATAAAGCTGACAGGCGGTTAAAGCGCCAAGGGGATATCCGCTTACGACGCCTAAAACAAGGGCAGTACTACCTGAACCACCTACGTTGAATAAAGGCTTCATAAGTGGCCCTGAAATTTTAGCAAGAACTTTGGTAAACCCTGAATATATCAAAAGACCCGAACATATAAAAAAAGGAAAAAGAGATGGTATAATCACTTCATAACAAAGATTCAGCCCCGACTTTGCGGACATAATTGCATTTTGGGGATAAATCAAAATCATCAGACCGATATACGCCACCAAAAGGTAAGGGATAGCACGTTTCAAATTAAATCACCTCCAGTATCCACTTTATGACATCACCTAAAAAAATATAGCATATAATTTTCATAAGGAGTGATTGGGTTTGGATATAGCAAGAAAAATTTCAGAAGTACTTGAAATTCCGCCGGAAGCAATGCTTAATATCCCCAAAATAACCATTGTGGGAAAAGAAAGGGTACACGTGGAAAATTACATAGCATTACTTGACTATAAAAAGGATAATATACGTCTTAAATACCAAGGCGGTGTTATAGATATCTGGGGTAAAAATTTCGAAATTAAGGTAATTGGCGAAGAAAATATCGTGGTGTCCGGTGAAATTGACTCGGTAAAGCTAATTTAGGGAGGTTTTTGTGAATTGTTTTTAATAAAAATCTTCCATTTTTTAAAAGGTTATGTTATACTATCAATAAAGGGTTATAATAAAGAAGAGTTTTTAAGTCGTTTGGGAAAAAACGGAGTAAAAATTTTGGAAACCATAACCTTAGGCGATGAAATAAGAGTCAAAATATTTGCCTGTGACTTTCATTTGCTGAAAGACTTTAAACCAAAGTGTAGGGTGCATATTTTGAAAAAATGCGGGCTTTGGTTCTGGCTTAAAAGAACACGAAAAACATTTCTTGCGGGAATGATTTTATTCCTGGTGCTACTTGCTTTGAGTTCGCAGTTTGTGTGGGATATAAACTATGAAGGTGTGGACCACACCGACATTAAAAAGCTTGAAGATGCAGTTCATAAGGCAGGCATCAGGCGTGGCATGCTTAAAATAAACTTAAAGTCCGGCTATGAAATGAAGGATATCATTTTAAACAATACCGACGATATCGCTTGGGTTTGGGTATATGTTAAGGGCACTAAAGCGGTGGTAAAGGTGCGTGAGAACATAATCCCGCCGGAGGTTTTTGACCCTGATGTGCCTTGCGATATTATAGCATCACGGAGCGGACTTATAAAAAGCATAACCACCATAAGAGGCAGATGCATAGCCACAGAAAACCAAATGGTTGCACCGGGGGATACCATAATTTCGGGAACGTATCAGTTTGAGGATAAGCCGGGGTATCAGGTACACGCATCGGGAAGTGTAAAGGCGGAAACGGAGCATATACGCTCTGGCGTATATAAGCAGGCTTATTGCTACAAAAAATATACAGGCAGAAAACGGCATAAGGTGCGAGTACGGCTTTTTGGCCTTGATATTCCGCTTTATATAAAGGAAGATGTAAGCTTTGACGCTTATGACTTGGATGAAAAAAACTATGACCTTAAAATAGCAGATAACTATTTGGGAATTGGTGTTTCGGTTAAAACTGCAAAAGAGTATTTTGAAGAAAAAGAGCCGATTTCCTTTGATGCTACGGTAGACTTTGCCCAAAAGGAGCTGGAAAAGGAAATATCAAAGGAACTATTATTCGCATCGGAGCTTATCAGCAAGAAAACCGAAACGGAAAAGATAGACGAAGAAACCGTTAAAGTAACGGTTATAATGAATTTTATAGAAGAAATAGGAACAGAAAAACGAATTGATGAGGTGACACAAGTTGAACCAACGACAGATAGAACTACCAGGGGAGATTGACCTGCAGGAATTGTTCGGCAGTTTTGACAGTAATTTAAAGCTTTTGGAAAAGGGACTTACTGTTGGGATAACTTCCCGTGACAATGCCATAAAGATAACAGGCGAAGAAGATAACCTTGACAAGGCAAGTGAAGTTATAGGCATACTTTTGAAGATTTTGGAGCGTGGCGAAGAAATTGACGAGCAGAAAATCCTTTATGCCATAACAATGGTACAGGAAAACGGCGGAGTTGATTTAAAACTTTTGGGAGAAGACTGTATTGCGGTAAGCCACAGAGGAACGCCTATTAAAACAAAAACCCTTGGTCAGAAAAAATATATCGAGGCTATAGATAACAACACTATCGTGTTTGGTATAGGACCTGCGGGAACAGGTAAAACCTACCTTGCTGTTGCAAAGGCAGTTACAGCACTTCGCAATAAGGAAGTTAACCGAATTATCCTGACCAGACCTGCCGTTGAAGCGGGTGAAAAGCTGGGATTCTTACCAGGTGATTTGCAGAACAAGGTTGACCCGTATCTAAGACCGCTGTATGACGGAATGTACGAAATGCTTGGCGGTGAGGGTTTCAGCCGTTATCAGGAGCGAGGCATGATTGAAGTTGCACCGCTTGCTTATATGCGTGGTAGAACTTTAGATAACGCATTTATAATCCTTGATGAAGCGCAGAACACAACACCTGAGCAAATGAAGATGTTCTTAACAAGAATAGGCTTCGGCTCACGTGCAGTTGTAACAGGCGATATAACACAGGTTGACCTGCCTGATGGCAAAAAATCAGGTCTTAAAGTAGCACAAAAGGTTCTTAAAAACGTTGAGGATATTGAATTTACAATCCTTACCGAAAAGGACGTTGTGCGTCATCCATTGGTACAGAAGATCATTAAGGCATACGAAAAATACGATGTTGAACAGGAGAAAAAGAGAAAAAATGACAAGGATAATACTAGAGAACGAGCAAAACGGAATCCAAATCAGCGAGGAAATTGAGAACACAATAAAAAAGGTGATTGAAGCATCTCTTGAATATGAAAATTGTGATTTTGATGCAGAAGTAAGTGTTACTATTGTGGACAACGAAGCAATCCGTGAAATAAATAATGAAACAAGAAACCTTAATATGCCGACAGATGTTCTGTCTTTCCCGATGCTTTATTTTGATGAAGACGGAAACATTATAGATTCAGACTATGATATGGACGGTGACGTTATAGTTTTGGGTGACATCGTGATTTCCGCAGAACGTGCAAAAGCTCAGGCAGAAGAGTATGGCCATTCATTTCTTCGTGAAATGGCGTTTTTGACAGTACACTCAATGCTTCACCTTTTGGGCTATGACCATGTGGATGACCTTGAAGGTGAAAGAATTATGTTCACAAAACAAGACGAAATTTTAGAAAAGCTAGGGATAACACGAGAGGTGTAATATGAGTTTTCGCTATGCCATAGAGGGAATAATTTCCGCAATCCGAAGTGAAGCGCACCTGCGTTTTCATATTGTGATTGCAAATCTTATTTGCGTTTTTGCAAAATGTTACGGAATTTCCAGGGCGGAATGGGCAGTACTTCTTTTATGTATCTTCTCTGTGATTTCAGCAGAGCTTATGAATACTGCCGTGGAAAAAGCGGTGGATACTGCAACAAGCGAAATAAAACCCATTGCAAAACTTTCAAAGGACGCTTCAGCTGGAGCGGTGCTTGTTGTTTGCATTGGTGCAGTTTTGGTGGGCGTGTGCCTTTTTGGTGATTTAACAAAAATTGGCACAACCCTAGTACATATATTTACGGACTTTAGAATTTTAATCCCAAGCCTTATATTGGGAGTTTTGGATATAGTATTTTTAGTATTCGGAGGAAAAAATGACAGATAAATTTAAGTCAGGCTTTGCCGCAATAATCGGTATGCCAAACGTAGGAAAATCAACACTTTTGAACCTGATTGCAGGACAGAAAATTGCAATCATTTCAAACAAGCCACAGACAACAAGAAACAAAATCTTAGCAATCCACACAACTGATGATTACCAGATTGTATTTACCGATACACCTGGAATCCACAGACCACACAACAAGCTTGGTGAGTTTATGGTAAAGGTTGCCAATGAGTCTATGAACGAAATGGACGTGGTACTTTTTGTTGTGGATGCAACACGTCCTATAAACGAAATGGAAAAAGAAATTGCACTTAACATTGACAAAACAGGTGTTCCTGCAATTTTAGTTATAAACAAGGTTGACGCAGTTAAAAAGGAAGACCTTTTACCAATCATTGCAGACTATTCAAGTCTTCACGAATTTTCATCAATAATCCCGCTTTCTGCAAAAACAGGGGACGGAGCGGACCTTCTTTTAAAGGACATTGAAGACCTATTACCTGAAGGCCCTATGTTCTATTACGAAGATATGGTAACCGACCAGCCAGAAAAACAGATTGCGGCTGAAATTATCCGTGAAAAGATGCTTTGGCTCTTAGACAAGGAAGTGCCACACGGCATTGCAATCGAAATTGAAAAGATGCAGGAGCTTTCAGATATTACCAAAATTTATGCGGTAATCTACTGCGAAAAGGGAAGCCATAAGGGAATCGTGATCGGTAAAAATGGCGAAATGCTTAAGAAAATTGGACAAAAGGCACGTGCTGACATAGAAGAAATGCTGGATAAAAAGGTGTATCTGGAACTTTGGGTGCGAGTTAAAAATGACTGGAGAAACTCCGACAGAATGATAAAAAATTTCGGTTACGAAGTATAACCAAAAAGTGACAGTATAAAGCCTCTTTAAATTACCTAACCTAAAAATAAAAACGCAGGGGGTAATTTTATGGAGATGAAAAATCTTTCTTGGCAGGCATTTAAAAAAACAGGGGATATTGATGCATATCTTTTGTACTGTGCCACCAGGGATAACGAAAAACACGAGGATAATCAATGGAAAGCATTAAAACAAGAGGCATCATCACAAGATGCAGGGATTTCGGTGAATCAAACTCTATGATGACTGTCCTGGCGGATGGTTTGGGTGTGATTTCTGTGTCCTGCTATGGCGTAAGAAGCCGAAAAAGTAAAACCCGCATCCGTTTGTTTTCTTGTGCAGATTTTGTTTTAAGCAAAAAAGGCGACATCTACCGAATGGAGCAAATGGATTTGGTGGACGCCTTTTTCCCGATTTGTGAGGACATAACAAAGCTTTCTTTGGCAAACTATTTGTCGGACCTTGCAAAAGATGCCTTTAGTACTGCCGACCAGGACGTATTAAAATTGCTTTTAAACACAATGTATGTGATAAGTTATAAGGATACTGATTTAAACCTTGCAAAAGCGGTTTATGAAATAAAGATAGCGCAATATATGGGGTATGAACCACAGGTCACATCTTGCGTTATTTGCGGAAGGCTAGATAATATCGAGGCTTTTGATATGGAAAGCGGTGTTAAGTGTAGCTCTTGCAAAAAGGCTACCGATTACCCAATTATGCGTGGGGTGTATGAGGCACTGAAATTCATTTTGCAAAAAGAAGACGCCAAAATTTTCTCATTTGAAGTGTCCGATGAAGTTAAAAAGGAGCTTTGCAAACTGGCCGAGAAATATATAGCTTCAAAAACGGAGCGTAACTATAAATCTTTAGATTATCTTAAGAAAATAATGTAAAAGGGAGAATACATAATGGAAAGAAGAGACAAGACAAACTACTATCTTGATATAGCCCAGACAGTTGCAGAGCGTGGCACTTGCCTACGCCGTAACTATGGTGCGATTATCGTCAAAAATGATGAAATTATCTCAACAGGTTACGTTGGTGCACCACGTGGCAGAAAGAACTGTAGCGACCTTGGTGTTTGTATTCGTCAGCAGATGAATATTCCAAGAGGCGAGAGATATGAAATGTGCAGAAGTGTTCACGCAGAAGCAAATGCTATAATTTCGGCTTCCCGTAATGAACTTATTGATTCAACTCTATATTTAGTTGGCCTTGAGGCATCAACAGGTGAGCTGGTTAGCAACAGTTGTTGCTGTGCAATGTGTAAGCGTATGGTGATAAACGCTGGAATAAAGCAAGTTGTCATTCGAGATACCCACGATGAGTACCGCATAGTTGACGTAAATGACTGGGTTTTGGACGACGAATCCTTAAGCGGACAGATGGGTTATTAAAAATTTTTGGAAAATTTAAAAAAAACACTTGCATTTTTTGTTTGATTGTGGTAAAATATCAAGGTATTATGTATTAAACTATTCGGAGGTGACATTATGCCTAACATTAAATCAGCAAAAAAGCGTGTTTTGGTTATTAAGAAGAAGACTCTTATCAACCAGATGCACAAGACAGCTCTTAAGACAGCTGTTAGAAAGTTCAACGATGCTGTTGAAGCAAACAATGTTGATGAAGCAAAGGTACTATTCAACAATGCAGTAAGCAAGTTGGATAAGAGCGTAAAGCACGGTATTCTTCACAAGAATGCTGCTGCTAGAAAGAAATCACAGCTAGCACTTAAGCTTGCAAAGATTGACGCGTAAGAGAAAAGCTGCTTATAAAGCAGCTTTTTTTGTACCATTTTTTGCAATCTGGTTATATAAAAATTATTTATTTTGGTGATTTAAATATTATCAGAACTATTGTAAAATAAAGGTATAAAATATACGAGGTGAATAAAATGAAAAGAATAGTTACTATTCAGGATATTTCCTGCTTTGGAAAATGCTCACTTACCGTTGCACTACCGATAATCTCCGCAATGGGCGTTGAAGCGGTTATACTTCCAACTGCAGTTTTATCAACACATACAGGCGGATTTGGTAATTTTACATTCCGTGACCTTTCTGAGGATATACCAAAGATTATAGGACACTGGAAAGAGGAAAATATTGATTTTGACGCTATATATACAGGCTACCTTGGTTCATTTGAACAGATAGATCAGATGAAAGCATTTGTTGATGCAAAAAGTGACAACACACTTGTTTTCGTTGACCCTGCTATGGCGGATAACGGCAAGCTTTACACAGGCTTTACTCCTGAATTTGCACGCCATATGGGAACACTTTGTGCAAAAGCCGATATAATCGTTCCAAACTTAACTGAAGCATCTTTTATGCTTGATATTCCATATGTTGAATCAGGATATGATAAGGCATACGTTGAGGACGTTCTTAAAAAGCTTTGTGCCCTTGGTGCAAAATGCGCAGTTTTGACAGGTATTGAAATTGAAGCAGGAAAGACAGGATTTGCTATGTACGATAGCAAAACAGGAGAGGTTTCATACTATCAGAACGACAAAATTGACGCTAAATTCCACGGCACAGGTGACATTTTCTCATCAGTAACACTTGGTGGTCTGATGCGAGGAAAGAGCCTTTATGAAGCTCTAAAACTTGCAGCAGACTACACAAGAAAATGTATTGAAACAACAATGCCAAATAGAGAAAAGCACTGGTACGGCGTTGAATTTGAAAAAGAAATACCATATCTTGTGGAAAAACTATACAAAAACAGCTCAAAATGAGCTGTTTTTTGATGCAAAATTTTCCTTGATATTGTGTGTCAAATATAGTAGAATATATAAGGTTTGCGTTAAGTTTTAACGCGAAATTTGTAAGTTATTAAAAAATACAAATATGGGGAGACAGAACAGTGAGTAAAAAATTATTAGGCAGATTTAGTGAAAACAAATGGTTTAGAGCTGCGATACCGGCTTTGTTGCTTCACTGCAGTATCGGTACAGTGTACTGCTGGTCAATTTTCAGTCAGGAAATTGCAGACTATATCGGATTTTCAAAAGGCGCAGCAGAGTGGGCATTCAGTTTGGCCATTTTCTTCCTTGGAATGTCGGCTGCATTTTTAGGTAACGTAGTAGAAAAGGATATTCACAAGTCATCATTGATTGCGGCAATATGTTTCTCTGTGGGAATGATAGGTACCGGCGGATTTATTTACTACGGTGGACTACATCAGGGTAGCCTTGTAGCTCTTATAGGTATATATTTGTGCTATGGTGTTATTATGGGTATAGGTCTTGGTACAGGATACCTTTCACCGGTAAAAACACTTATGCTTTGGTTTGCAGACAGAAAAGGTCTTGCAACCGGTCTTGCAGTAGCAGGATTTGGTGCGGCAAAGGCAATTGCAAGCCCTATAATGCAGTCAATGCTTAAAACAATGGGCGAGAGTGGCATTTATAAGATGTTCTGGATTTTGGGTGCAGTTTACTTTGTTATGATGTTTGTGGGGCACCTTCTTTTGAAAAAACCTGCAGATTGGAAAGAACCACAGGGCAAGGAAGAAAAGAACAGCATTATAGCTGTCATTAAGTCAAGAAAAATTACAAATTACATAGGTATTTGGTTGATGTTCTATATCAATATCACTTGTGGTCTTGCACTTTTATCTCAGGAAAAGATGATTGTAAAGTGTATTGGCCTTGCAGGATTTGTAGGAATAATCTCAACAGCTTCTGCTATATTTAACGCAGGTGGTAGACTTGGCTTTTCAGCTTGGGCGGATAAGATGAAGGACAGAAATACTATTTTCAAGATTATATTTGTTATTTCTATTATCCTTACTGCTGCTGCAATTTTAACAGGGGCTATAACAAATGGTGCAGGTAACACAGCTCTTATCGTTCTTGTGTTGGTACTTCTTATGTTTGTAAATGCAGGCTACGGCGGTGGATTTTCAAATGTTCCAACACTTCTTTCAGACCATTACGGAATGAGCAATATCAGTGCTATCCATGGAATCACTTTGTCAGCTTGGGGCTTTGCAGGTCTTACAGGAAACCAGCTTGCTACATGGATTGTAAATCATTTTGGTGAAGAAGTAGAAGTGGCTGGTAATATGGTAAATCCTGTTGGTTATCAGACTGTGCTGTATGTGACAATCGCTCTTTATATTGTTGCATTAGCTATGAGTATGTTCTTTGTAAAGAAACCAAAAAAAGCTGAATAATTTTTCTGTACTAACTTGATATAAACTAAAAAACGGCTCACTTTGAGCCGTTTTTTGATGTAATTTTTTCTTGATATAGCCTGCATAGTGTGATAAAATATAGTGGATGAATGGGAATTTGTTTTTTTCTAACTTGAAACGAGTATATAAAGGGTGTCGAATATTGTCGAAATAAAAAGCCTTCCCTTTGAGGAGAAGCCTATAAAATAACGAAAGGAGTGTTATTATGTATACAATTTATGTAGTATTCAAATGTATCCCGGGAAAAAGAGAAGAATATATTGAAAAGCTAAAGTCAGAGGGAATAGTTGACGCCGTAAGAAAAGAAGACGGATGTATCCGTTACGACTACTATTTCTCTGAAAAAGACCCTGACGAAATTCTTTTAATAGAAGCATGGGAAAGCAAGGAACATCAGGAAATTCATATCAAACAGCCACATATGGTTCGTTCTTTTGAACTAAAACCTGATTATGTACTTTCCGCAGAACTTGGAGAATTTGAAATTAAATAAAAAAATAATTATTTTTTGCAACCTTTTGGGGTGTCAAAAAGTATTATAAGTGAAAACATACGAAAGGGAGAAAAATTATGAAAAAAATACTTACAATTTTGCTAGTTATTTCAATGCTAGCATCACTTGCTGCTTGCGGTAGCAAAAACAATGGAGAAACAAACGAAATGGGAAGCGAAGCAATCGTTGAAACAGACAAGACAGACGAAACTGTTGCAGGCGGAACAGAAGATGTTATTATAGAAGAACAGGAAAAGCCTGTAGATTCTAAAGACAAGGAAGACAAAAAGCCTGCTACAAAGCCAGCTACAAATCCTACAGCAAACCCTACTGCAACACCTGTAACAACACCTACTGCAAAACCGGAAAAGACACCTGAAGCTACACCTACAGCAAAGCCGGAACCAACACCTGAAGCTAAAAAAACTTTGGGAAACACACTTCTTGCTGATTTTAAGCAGAAGGCAGCTTCAATGGGAACAGAAGAGCTTGCAAATGCACTTATTACAAACCCTGCAATTCAGTTTATGGGTGGTGCTATGCCGGTTGAAGAAGGTCTTCTTTCAGGATTTGACAATACTGAAATCAAGGGCTTTAAGTCAGGCGCTGTATTTATGCCGATGATTGGATCAATTCCATTTATTGGTTACGTTTTTGAGCTTGAAAATCAAGCAGACGTTCCTGCATTTATATCAACTCTTAAGAGTAATGCAAACCTTAGATGGAACATTTGCGTTACAGCTGACGAGATGGTAACAGGAAGTGTTGGAAACAAAGTATTCTTTGTTATGTGCCCAACAACTTTAGAAGAATAGTTTAAAAAAATAAAAAACGGTCGCCGATTGCGAGCGTTTTTTGTTGTAAAAGGTTTAAGGAGTAAACAATATGTTATTTTCGAGTATTCCTTTTCTATATTACTTTTTGCCCGTTGTTTTGATACTTTATTTTTCGGCGCCAAAAATCCTAAAGAATCCAGTACTTCTTATTGCAAGTTTGGTTTTTTACGGATGGGGTGAACCCAAATACGTATTTTTAATGATTGCAACGGTTTTAGCGGGATATGTTTTTGGGCTACTTATTGATAAGTTCAGAGGCAAGATGTTATCGAAAGTTTTTATGATAATTTCGGTGCTATTTAGCCTTGCAGGACTAGCTTATTTTAAATATGCAGATTTCTTTATATCCAATTTTAATAGCGTTACAGGGCTTTCCGTACCGCTTTTAAAGCTTGCACTTCCGATAGGTATCAGTTTTTATACCTTTCAGATTTTAAGCTATACAGTAGATGTTTATAGAGGCACTGTTTCGGTGCAGAAAAACCCTGTAAATCTTGCTACTTATATAGCACTTTTCCCGCAACTTATTGCAGGACCTATTGTCAGGTATTCAGATATTGAGCATCAGCTTACCAAAAGAGAGCATAGCTTTGACAAAGCGGCGGAAGGATGCAGAAGATTTATATTCGGTCTTTCAAAGAAAATTCTGATAGCAAACACCTTAGGTGAACTTTGCGAAACGTTTTTACAAACGCCGGATAGTTCAGTGCTTTATCACTGGCTGTTTGTTGTGGCTTATATGTTACAGATTTACTTTGATTTTTCCGGATACAGTGACATGGCAATAGGCCTTGGAAAACTTTTTGGTTTCGATTTTATGGAAAACTTCAATTATCCGTTTATTGCGGGAAGTATCACAGAATTCTGGCGCAGATGGCATATTTCTCTTGGCTCATGGTTCAGAGATTATGTCTACATTCCTCTTGGTGGAAACAGAGTAAAGAGAGCAAGATTACTTCTGAACATCTTTATTGTATGGTTTGTGACAGGTTTCTGGCATGGCGCAGAGTGGAATTTTATAGTATGGGGATTATATTTTGGAATTTTGCTGACTCTTGAAAAGTTTTTCTATCTTAAGCACTTAGAAAAGCATAAATTTTTAGGCCACGTATATGTTTTGTTCTTTGTCGCAGTAAGTTTTATGATTTTCAGTGCACCAAATATGACCGAGGCTTTTATGAGGCTGGGAGGAATGTTTGGCAAAGGCGACCTTCCTTTGCTATCGGCGGAGTTCTGGTATCAGCTTAAAAATTATGGTTTTGTTCTAATTATTGCCATGATAGGAGCAACACCACTTGTGAAAAATGGTGTTCACCAAATAGAATCAAAAATTAAGAAAAAAGCATTATTTGATGTTCTTGAAATTGTAGTTTTACTTTTGCTGATTATTGTTTCATCGGGATATTTAGCAGACGGTTCATTTAATCCGTTCTTGTATTTCCGTTTTTAAGAGGTGAGTTATGAAAAATAAAAGTAAAGTTTTAACATTAATTGTTGCTACTATAGTCTTTATGATAACACTTGCGTGCTGGCTACTTCCAAAACAGGACTATTCTGAAGCAGAAAGAAGACCTCTTGCGGAAAAGCCGGAGCTTTCTTTGGAAACAGTTTTATCCGGAGAATTTATGAAAGGGTTTGAAAACTATGTGGTAGACCATTTCCCTAAAAGAGACACTTTTAGAAGCGTAAAAGCACTTTTTTCAGAGTATATCTTTAATAAAAAAGACAATAATTCCTTGTATCTTGCGGATGACCATATCTCAAAAATTGAATACCCTGTAAACGATGAAATGCTTGATTATGCACAGGAAAGATTTGATTTTTTGTACGATTCTTATTTAAAGGACAAGGATGTTAATGTGTATCTTTCAATTGTTCCTGACAAAAACTATTTTCTTGCAGAGAAAAATGGATATCTGTCAATAGATTACCATGAGTTTATTGAAAACTTTAAAAACAGAGTGGACTATATGAATTACATTGACCTTGTTCCGTTTCTTTCTATTGACGATTTTTATAGAACAGATTCTCACTGGAAGCAGGAAAGTATTGTTGATATTGCGGAATTTGTTGCAGAAAGTATGGGTGGGTCAGCAAAATCTCAATATACTGTAAACACACTTGAAAAACCTTTTAAAGGAGTGTATCTAGGGCAGTCAGCTTTGCCTGTGGAACCTGATACAATCAAGTATCTTACAAATGATATTTTAAACTCTTGCAAGGTTAAGTACTACGATACGGGTAAGGCAGTAAGCGGTGACATTTATAATATGGAAAAAGCAACCGGCAAGGATTCATATGAAATGTTCCTATCAGGAACAACACCTTTGGTTACGATTGAAAATGAAAATGCTTCATCTGAAAAAGAGCTGGTAGTTTTCAGAGATTCCTATGCAAGCAGTCTTGTTCCGCTTTTAGTCCCAGCATACAGCAAGATAACAGTTGTTGATATTCGTTATATCGGAAGTGCTTTTGTGGGTAATTTTATAGATTTTGATAATCAAGATGTTTATTTTATTTATAGCACAACACTTCTAAACAACAGCTTAGCAATGCACTAAAGTAAAATTTTAAGGAGAGTTAAGTTTTTAACTCTCCTTTTTCTTGCCATTTATTTTGCTATATGTTATACTAGGTGTGAGTGAACGCTTATTAAGGAGAAATCAATTAATGAAAGAGATTACCTCAACCAAGAACGAAACATATAAATATATAAAGTCACTAAAGACCAAAAAGGCGAGAATGAAAAACCGTCAATACACCATTGAGGGAATAAAGTCGGTTCGTGATGCAATAGAAGCAGGTGCTGATATTGATTTTATTGCAGTATCGGATAAACTTTCCGAGAGCTTTAATTTTGAGAACATCTATATGGTGGCAGATGAAATCTTTGCACCTTTATGTGATACCGATACGCCACAAGGTGTTATTGCGGTCATAAATATGCCACAGGACGACGAAAAGGCGTTAGATAGGGAATTATACCTATTATGTGACAAAGTCAACGACCCGGGCAATATGGGCACGATTATACGTATATGTGATGCGGCAGACTGCGGACTTCTTTTAATGGAGGATACTGTTGACATTTACAGCCCGAAAACTGTTCGTGCAAGTATGGGTTCATTTTTCCATATTAAGGCAAAGTCCGGCCTTACAAAAGCCGACATTTTGAAGATGAAAGATGACGGATACAAGGTTATAAGCGGAGCTTTGACAGACAACACCATTGACTTTAAGGATGCAGATTATTCCGGCAAAACCATTATCGTGGTAGGCAACGAAGCAAACGGCATTTCGGACGAAATCCTGTCGATTTCCGACACAATTGTAAAAATCCCGATTTATGGCCGTGCAGAGTCCTTAAACGTGGCGGTTGCGGCATCTTTGCTGGTTTATGAAGCCAAAAGATAAGGGTGCTTTTGAAAAAAACTTTCCTATTATATAGAAAATTTTAAAAAAATCTTTGACATTCGTACCATTTTGTAGTATGGTATAAGATGTGAAGATTTTTTTGTTGGAGGAAAATATGGAAAATAACCTGCTTTATTGGGTATGGCTTACCGACATTTG
>JAZOOY010000046.1:0-2069 GCA_045655325.1 Clostridia bacterium | reverse complement strand
AGAGAATACATTGACCCACGCCTTGAAAAACTTGCCGAAATTATGAAGAATATGTCTGATACTGAATAGGAGGTGCGATTAAGATGGCAGTACCTAAGGGTAAAGTATCTAAATCAAGAAGAGATAAAAGAAGAGCTAATTGGAAGCTTGAAGTTCCTGGTATCGTGGAATGCCCACAGTGCCACGAATTCAAATTGCCTCATAAGGTTTGTAAGGCTTGTGGCTATTACAACGGCAAAGAGGTTGTAAAAGTTTCTGAATAAGTGATTTTCCGGAGCATCAAAGGATGCTCCGGTTTTTTTGTGTAAATGTAAGGAATGACCTGTGTGTTGTGCTTGAAAATATTTATGAAGTATGGTAAAATTAATTGAATATTTGCGAAAGGTAATATTAACTGGATGTTTAGTGTAATTTTTGATATGGACGGAACTTTGCTTGATACCCAAAGCATTTGTGTACCCGCTTGGGAATATGCAGGAAGAATGCAGGGAATTTTGGGTGTCGGGGATGCTATTGCCGATGTTTGTGGTATGAATGAAATCGGTTGGACAGCATATCTTGAGCAAAATTACGGCAATATGGACATAGAATTATTTAAGAAGACTATGCGAGACTATATAATAGAGAACGGGAAAGTTGTATACAAAACGGGTGCTGAGGCTCTGATTTCATTTTTGAAAGAAAATGGCGTCAGGTTAGCTTTGGCGTCAGGCTCTTCCCACGCAAGTATTGACCATCACTTAAAGGAAGTTGGAGCAACCGATGTGTTCAGCGTAATTGTGGGTGGTAAGGATGTGGAAAACGGAAAACCTGCACCCGACATTTTCCTGCTTGCGGCAGAAAAGCTTGGGGTAGACCCAAAGGAATGCTTTGTGATTGAAGATTCTGCAAACGGAATCCGTGCAGGACATTCAGCAGGAATGAAATGCATTGGCATTCCTGATGTTGCGCCTTTTTCTGATGAAGTGAAGGCACTTATGACCGCACACCTTTCATCACTTGACGAAGCCATCGAAATATTTAAAAAAATGCTATAAAAGGAAGTATAAATGAAAAGAATCTTAAAGAAATCCGTAAGAATTGTAGTGCTTGGAATTATTGCGGCAATTTGCTTTACAGTCATTATATATAACCACACCGACGAAATTGGTAAGCAATTAACAGTTACAATGGAAGAAACCAAGGAAGCAGACTGCATCATAGTCCTTGGTGCAGGGATTGTGGGTGGTAGACCATCAATATCCCTTGCAAACAGGCTTGACAAGGCAATAGAGGTGTATAATCTTGGGCATACAAAGAAAATCCTTGTATCAGGAGATCATGGTGAACGTGGCTATGACGAAGTCAACGTGATGCGAAACTACCTTTTGGAAAAAGGCATTCCCAAAGAAGATATCTTTATGGACCACGCGGGATTTTCTACCTATGACAGTATGTATCGTGCCAGAAGCGTTTTTAAGGTCAGTAATGCCATAGTGGTAACCCAGGCGCTACACCTTCGCCGTGCCCTTTATATCGGTGATAAAATGGGTATAGATGTTGTGGGTGTTGAGGCGGTAAATTCCACTTTAAAAAGCACAGCTTTTCAGAGCATTCGTGAATATCCGGCAAGGGTGAAAGCCTTTCTGCAATGCGAAATTTTACACTCAAAGCCAAAATATTTGGGCGATGTAATCCCAATAACAGGAAGCGGAACAGTAACCGAGGATAATCTTACAAAATAATGTAAAAAACTGTTGACAAAGCCAAATCCTTGTGGTATAATACTACAGTATCCGCATGAATGCATGGTTATAAATCCCAATTGGGTACCGGCATCAGCGTGACTTCATATTATAAGGAGGTGTTTTCATGTACGCAATTTTTGAAACAGGCGGAAAGCAGTACAAGGTTGAAGAAGGCAGCGTAATCTTCGTTGAAAAGCTAGAAGTAGCTGAAGGCGAAAGCGTTACTTTTGACAAGGTACTAGCAGTAGCAAACGGTGACGATGTTAAAATCGGAACTCCTGTAGTAGCCGGTGCCAAGGTAGTTGGTAAGGTTGCAAAGCAGGGAAAGGCTAAAAAGATCTA
>JAZOOY010000045.1:0-20402 GCA_045655325.1 Clostridia bacterium | reverse complement strand
AGTTTTTGTCAAGGAAAAAGAAACTTTTTCTATATAAATTTACATATAAAAAAATAAAATATTTTTCTCTAAAAGTATTGACAAGTGAAGGTTTTTAGTGTATAATTCTTTTTGTTGTCAATATGGCGGTATAGCTCAGTTGGCTAGAGCATACGGTTCATACCCGTAGTGTCACTAGTTCGAATCTAGTTACCGCTACCACGTCGGAACAAGCCCAGCTTGTTCCGATTTTTTTTGCAAAAAAACTAAAATAATAGAAATAACATAATTTAAAAATTTACGGAAAAGCTAGATAATGTAGTTTTATGTTGAAAGAGGAATTATTATGTTAAAAAAGTTAATTACTTTTATTATATGCTTTTCTATGATTCAAATGCCGTGCAAAGCGTTTTTTGTAAGCGGGAAATCCAGTATTGTGATTTGCGCCGACACAAATCAGGTTTTATATGGCGAAAATCAGCACAAGAAAATGGCTATGGCCAGCACCACAAAAATTATGACCGCAATTGTTGCATTAGAACACGGTAACACCACAGATATGGTTACAGTTTCACAAAATGCTTCCCATCAGGAAGGGTCTTCGGTTTATTTAAAGCCACAGGACAAAGTTTCCCTTTCCGACCTTTTATATGGGCTTATGCTCAATTCCGGCAACGACGCCGCTATGGCAATAGCAGAGCACATTTCAAAAACATCTGAAGATTTTGTGCTTTTGATGAATGAAAAAGCGACGGAACTGGGATGTCGTAACACGCACTTTAAAAATCCAAGCGGTCTTCCCGACGATGACCACTATTCAACGGCATACGATATGGCGATTATAATGTCTTATGCTATGAAAAACGATGAATTTGCCAAAATCGTAGCCACAAAAGAGCATCAAATTCAAACCGCAGACAGCATCACCTATCTTCGTAACCACAACAAACTTTTGTGGCAATACCCGACCTGTATCGGTGGAAAAACAGGTTTCACCAAAGTAGCCGGTCGATGTTTTGTATCTTCGGCAAAAAAAGACGGCGTCACCTTGGTATGCGTAACCCTTGATGCACCTGACGATTGGAGTGATCACAAAAGCCTTTTGGATTTCGGTTTTGAAAAGGCGGAAATGGCGCCAATCCTTTCCCAAAACGAAATTTTATGCACCCGAAAAATCCGCGGCGTACGCCTTAATATTTTATCAGGTGATGATGTTTCTATCCCGCTAAAAAACGGAAGAAAGCGTAATGTTTCCATAAAGGTTAACCTTGATGAAACTATAAACGGCGAGATAAACTACGGCACGCATTTGGGTATAGGCGAAATTTATGTGGGTGACTTTCTTGCAGGGACAGCCAGCCTTATAAGCGGTCAAAGCATTCAGGCTGCCAAGCAAAATGCATTTTCGGATACATTTGGGAGCGTTTTTAGGAATGTGTTACTAAAATAACAAAAATAAAGCATAAAAAAATGAGGGTTATTAAAACCCTCATTTTTATGTCTATTTACTAATAGCTCCTTTTAATAACTAAAAATAGTTATTACTGTGCCTTTCTTGTAAAAACAAATGGCTGTGTTAGTGGTTCAAAACCATTCCAAATGTATGTTCTAAGCTCGGTTGCTTCACCTGTTGGTGCCATGTAGTAATACGGAGTAGTACTATCCTTTGCTTCAATAGTAGAACCACTATCGAAACCTGTTAGTTCCATATTTTCGGTATTAAATGCACCAACGTGAACCACTGTATTAGGGTCAATTTCTGCACCAACATTATCGAAAACTCGAATTGCAACACCAGAGTCGGTGAAGTAATCAACTTCAGTAACTTCATCAAGAATATGAATCTTCCAGTCTTTTACTAAAAGAGCACCATCACCTGATGACGACTTTCTAGTAGCTCTGATTGCAAACCATCTTCTGCTATCATTTATTTCATCTACCTTGAAATATTCTTCAAAGTGTTGCCATTTATCTGAAACTTTTCCTCCGAACGATTCTCCATCTAGATGCTTTTCATTCGGGTACCTTGGGTTTCCTTCGCCAGGTGCACCAGTATCACGATTTTCAAACTTGAATTCTGTACAGTCCCCGTATCCCTTGTAATCGAAGCTTACTTTTACCCACTTGTCCTTAACGTGATAACCTAAGTCTTTATCTTTTGTTGCATCTGAACTGTATTCAGATTGCTTAAGTCTTGTTATACCTGCCAACCCTGTAGTTTTACTATCTATTGGTTGAATCTTATAAACATTGGAGTATTCCCCATCTGTAACAATATACGGAGTCATGCCAAAACCTGCACTTGTAGTTCCATCCTTATTAAGTGCATCTGAATACCACCAATAAGGATTATTGTTATCGTCTAGTACGTTTTCGCCAAAGCTATAAGCCTCTACAGTGAATGGAGCTGGATGATTTTTTGTGAACTCGATAGAATCAATGTAAATTGAGCCATATAAGTTTCCGGAATCCATTGTATCTATTCTAAGGTCTGTAATGCCACTAGTACTGTTAAGTTCTGCATACGTTCCATTGTCTAATATTATATTAATCTCATTGCCATCTATAGTTGCCGTTCCTTTATTTAAATCAACAATAAGTTTCTGGATATTATCCGATTTTGGAATAGGGATGTTATACACAAGACCTGATTCGGTATTAAATTTTCCGGTATCATACAGTCTTAATTTCATATTTGTACCATAGTCTGTTTTCTTAAAGTCCATAGCAAAATAGTTGGCACTTGTTTTTGGTATATTTACGCCATCTCTAAATATCTTAGCGTCATCTTGATTAACCGAATTCCTTGTTATAGCTCTCTGATGAAGCATACCATTTTTTACAAATATCGGGTAAGGTTCAGTTTCTCCACAATACCAACCATCTAGGTCACCATCAATCTCAAAATCCCATTTGTAATCGTTTTGGTTATAGCTCTTTCCTGTAAATTTATTTGAATATGTGATAACGCCATCAACTACATCTACAGTATAACCAAATGGTTTTAGAAGTACGTCGTACGCAACATACAGGTTGCCGTCTTCATATATTGCTCCGGCTCCTTCCGGCGCCTTTGCCATTTCTTCTCCATTTTCATCGACAACGTTTCTGTCAGTAGTAACATATACAGCAGTTATTCCATCTTTCACAGCTGTCAATGTACCGCCAGTGCCTTCCTTATTCCAAGTAACCTTTGCTCCTAAATCAACAAGGAACTTGTATGCAGGAATCATTGTAACATCATTGTTTGTGCCTGCTTTTTTAGGTGCAGAAATCAATGTATATGAGTTTCCGTCTAACTCTACAGTTGTTCCCGGAAGGTCACCTGTATAGAATGTTATTCTGTTAATATCAAATTCACTGTTTGCACGTGTATATGTAGTAAGGTTGAACTGTGCTCTTGTTATTGTTGCATCTCCCGATGTATTAGCCTTATTAAGTAGCTTTGTACGGTTATCAGGTAACAGAATTATACTAGCACTTCGATTATTGCTTGCAACACCCGAAAATCTGTACTCACCCGGGAATTCATCTTTTGATGTTCCAAGCTTCAATACCATCTCAGGGCTGTTATCAGCATAACCATCAATCTTAATAGCTGTAACGTCTCTGATATCTATCTTGTCGTAATTCTCCGAGCCCTTCTTTACATCAGAGAAATTCCAAGTCACCTGCTGAGCATATCCGCCACTGCCTTTATAGGTGTAGTTATAGATATAGTTAAGGAAACTACCCGTTATTTTTTCAGTAGGTGTAACACCATTAGTTTCACCTTTATTAGATTTCACACCACTCCATGAGCTACTACCATCTGTCAAATCAAGATATCCCAGCTCATTAGCAGATTTGAAATCTGTGGCATTATAAACCACTCTATCACGAAGCTTAAGCATCTGTCTTCCCTCAGGATACAGAACACCTATTCTCTTTTTAGCCTTATCAGAAGGTGCTTCACTGTTAACATCATTACCACCTGCAAATGCTTTTTTAATAGCGTTTAAGTAACTGAAGTCAACCACTCCATTCTTTTCTGTTGGTGCAAAGTGGTGTCCTTCACCCCATTCATCCCAACATGTGAATAAGAATAGGTTTGGCTCAGAGCCATAACTATTATATGCATTTTTTACATCAGTGCATAGAGTCTGTACATCTTCAGGTGAAATAGTACCTACCCAGTTAGCATACCAAGGTGTTGTGTTGAATCCCATAGGGATTGATGCTACAGTATTATTATCTTTTGCGTATCCGTTTTCATTACTGTCATTCTCCCCTGTAATTTCCTCCTTAATACCACCAATATCGTCTGTACCATAGGTATAACGCCACTTATAAACATTGCTCTTAAAACTGTAGCTACCTGCAAGATAAGCTTTTACTTCATCTTTACTACTTCTAAGGTCTGTTACAAACATAATTCCGTCAGCAAGACCAAGATTTCTAACCTCTTCATCCAAGTTTACAAGAACTTGGTTAACGTTATTATATGTTGATGTATCTCCAAGATACTTTGCAAAACTCGCGAAATCATAGTTATATACTACAAGTCGTGTTTTTCCGCCTATTGTTATCTTCTTATAGGCAGGATTCTTGAAGTAATGCTCAATCAAGTATGGTTGAACATATTCTTTAAATTCAGCAGGACTATCATATCTTTCATTTGTTGGCTGTGTAATCATAATTGCAAAGCCAAGTCCATCAGGATTTTCTGCAGTCTTTTTGTATTTAGAATTCAAGAAACCATCGTGAAGTTCTTCACCACGAACAGCCATCTTTATAGGATTGTTTGTTCCGTCAGGTCTTGGCATTGGGAAAATCATATGGTCAATACCATGTTCCAAAAGCCACTTATTGTTCCAGTCAGCAACTTCAGGACTACCACCTGTGTAATAACCAAGAGCAGGTGTTCTTTCCTCAAATGATGAGATGAAGTCCCAACCATACTGGATACCTTCACGCCACATTGGGTAGCTGACCATACCAAGGTTATAGCTTGTTTTTACCGTATTTGGTGTACTAGGGTATGCACCATTATCAGAATCATAGTCGGCAAAATCAAAAGCCTTGCAAACCTGAATATCGTCAACAATAATCTGTCTGCCTGAAGTATTTTCAAACGCGATTGAGTTCATATCACCTACCGCTGATATGCCTGTTGCTTTTTTAACTCCATTCACATATATATCGGCAGTTCTTCCGTCTGTCTGTATTTCAATCTTATACCATACGTTCTTTCTATAAGAATATACTTCTGTATTGCCAACCTTGAACTTGCCACCATCAGCCTTAAAATCCACTCCACCAAATGTTGCGCCAAATCCATCTGCACCATTATCTACATTTGGTACAAGTACGTTAAATGAGAATGACTGCTTGCCTGATAGCTCATCAAAGCTCTTTTGTAGTACAGCATTTGACACTTGTTCTAATGCGTACTCAGGCTTCACAACAGACACTGAAATATTATCGAGGTAAATAGTTGCTGGGCTTGGAAGTCTTACAGTAATGTACCATAAATCTGATATTGATTTATCCTCTGGTACAGTGTATGAAATATCTAGAGTCTTCCAATTACCGCCTAAAACGTCTGCCTCTCCAAGTTTAATTTCAGTTTCAGAAGGTCCGTTGCCACCACTGTAAAATGTACCATTTCTCAACATTATACCTGCATTAGACACACCTGTTGTCTTTTGGTTTACATCAGATTTAAGGTCTAAGCTGATATTAATAATGTCTCCTGCTTTAAGATTTTTTACAGGTAAACCAAAAGAGTCTCTCAACATAAACCCAATAACGGAAGAATAACCTGCACTACTAAATGTTGTCTTTAAAACTTTGTCTGTGTAATCCGGCTTTGACATACCACTCGCATATAATATATCGCTATCCCAATCATCAAGTGGATAATAGCGGCTGAATTTTGCACCAGTATTTAAATCTGAAATATATTCTGTGCCTGAATTTCTAACCGATACAGCAAAGTTGTCAATGTAAATAGTGTAGGTTCCAGGGTCTCTTGGTCGGATATAGATGGCATAGTTTCCTGCTTCCGCAAACCTTGCGTCTGAAGCATAAAGTTCTTCATATGTAAAGCTTCCGCTTATAGTCTTCCATGTATTTGTGGTTATATTGTTCTGACTATATTTAAATTGCGCCGAACCATTTCGAATCCATATATCAGGATTAACTGTCGAAGAGTAAACATCTGCACTCCACGAAATAACATCTCCTGGTCTAAATTGAAAGGAACTACCAAGTGAAAAACCTACGTTATTGTTATTAGAATAGCCTTCAACAGTTGCCTTAATTACATTGCCTCTGCCTTCTGTACTTGGGTCTTTATCATCAACTACTTTAGCTACCTGATCTGCTGTACCTGCACCCTTCCAAGTAATGTCAGCAGCAGACTCTGCCTTTGCACTAAATGGAACAGTTATAACAGAATCTCTTGGATTTCTTATAGTCACCTTAAGGTCAGAAAGGTAAAGTACATCTGCATATGGAAGACGTACAGTAACATAGATATAATCTGAAAGGGTTCTACCGTTAACGGCACTTTCTGTAACAACACCTGTACCTTTCAAAGTAGTCCAGTCGTTTGCCGGAATCTTTATTGAAGGCGCAACCTTACATTCATATCCGGCAGGTCCGGTAGCGCCGTTTGTTATGGCTGTACTGGACTGTCTCACCATTACACCTCTGTTTGATGCAGTTGATGCATCTGCTATTTCAGTAGGTGAAAAAACATCCAAGCTTATGTCAATAATATCGCCCATTTTGAGGCCACCAAGAGCTTCCCCAAAATTGTTCGTCAATTTAATTGCAATAACGGATGAATGATCAAGTGAAGTAGTATTATGTCCTGTCATTAATACTTTACCGCCTTTTTCCTGTTTAGGGTCAGGGTCAGTAACATACTGGATTTGATCCATATTTTTTGCATAAACTACATTCTTATCCCATTCGTTCAATGCCATTTCATAGTTTAATCTTTCACCTGTTACAGCATTAGAGTAATATTTGTCGTCAGCCTTTGCTACCTTTACTGTGAAGTTATCAAGATAGATTGTTGCTGTTGGGTCGTTATCAGCTTTCTGATCGTTATCAGTTCTTGGTCGAAGGTAAACTGCATAGTTACCAGCTTCGGAAAATTTACCGCTACTTACTCCATTCATCATTTCAGCATATGTAAGTGTTTTTGTAATTGTTGTCCAAGTACTTTGCGAAATTGCTACGTTATACTCTACACGCATTGGGTCGTAATCAGAGTGATCTCTTATATAGACGTCAGGTTTTATAACTTCCGCATCTGAGTAAATATCAAAGCTATATGTAAGAACGTCGTCTTCCTCAAATGAGAATCCGTCAGGCAGCTTAACACCTACCTGGTAGTCGTTAGCGGCCTTTACGCCTACAGCCTTAACAATGTCTTTTCTGCCGCCGATTGTATCGCTTACGTCGTCAACATCAACGTTAGCGCCTACCATAGTAAAGTCGCTTGCTGTATCAGCCTTTATAAACACACGTGGTGCATCAACCGCATATGAAGGTTCTAATTCTTCTACAGAATTAAGCGCAAAACCGTTAGGGTCTGCAGTATAAGGTGATCCAGGAGCTTTTGTTACGCTTCCGTTTGCTATGTCCCACCAATCCTTAATAGAAGAGCTAAGGAATGATTCATTAACTGTGTAGTTAACATATACGTATATGTAACTTATATCTATTGTAGCTACGGTCTCTTCTAATGTTCCTACTTCAATTTCATCAATTACAGATGTAGGTGACACATAGTCAACATTTGCTACAGATTTACCATTAATCCAAACAGCTACTTTTGAGCCTGAAAATTCGGCTTTAATGTGGTATACCGTATTCTTAACACAAGCCACTCCTGTAGATTGACCGTTCACTGTAATAGCACAGTTTTCAGGTGTTGTAGCATCTACTCTATCAACCGAAATCTTTAACGCCGTGTTTCCGCCACCTGACATTTCATAATAGAAACCGCTATCAACTGCACTTGTATACTTAAAATCAGCTTCAAGTACAAGTCCAGCACCTGCATGGCTCATAAGCTTACGGCTCATTGAGATTTTTTCAAAACCGTCTGAGTCGGTAAGCGTTGCTATACCATATCCACCTTTAGTTCTGGCATCTACTTTTCCTCCACGGTAGTCAATATCCCAACCTGAAAAAACCTCGCTTCCAGTTGAGTTATCCTGATTAACCGTTTTAGGTTCATTAAACCTTTCCTGTAATAAATATGTAGCGTTTTCATTGAATAACGCTGTTGTGCCTGTAGCTTCTGCTGCACTTACTTCCACTGGTGATACCACTGGAAAAAGAGCTAGCGTCATAATACATACTAGCACCATTGATAGAATTCTTTTGATTTTGTTCAAAATAAAAACCCCTCTCTTAAAATTTCTCCCTTGTTGTCTTGCTAAAATTGCATATAGTCAGGCATTTTATGCCAGACCTATACGCGTAGAATTTTATCACAAACTATAATAAAAAGCAACTGTTTTTTTGTAAAATATCAACAAAAATTCATCCTTTGCAAATGACACTTTTTGTGCATTCTGTCAATCAAAAAAGAGGTGGGATTTTCCCACCTCTTGGTTTACGTTCTTATTATAGAGTAACAAACTTATGTTCCTGAGCAGATTCACGAACCTTCATACAGATGTATGCGCTGTTTAGTCCATCCTTTAAGCTGTTAACTGACTGATCGCCGTTCATTAGTGCAACGAAATCCTTTAAAAGAGCAAAGTCACCGCCTGAGTGTCCACCACCTGATGCAGGCTTAACTGTAAATCTTTCAACTTTCTTTTCTGTGTGGCTGAATAGTAATACTTCATCCTTGTTCCAGTCAAATTCAACAGTTGCTTCCTGACCAATCATTCTCATACCACGGCGTCCCGCATCGTGTCTTGCAACGAAGTTCTGTGTGTAAACTGCGTGCATTCCATCATCATATCTCATAATGATTGTTGCACTGTCGTGGTTACCAACATCACAACCGTATGAACAGTACTCGCCCATCGGGTCATCGTGTGCCTGTTCTTTTATAACCTTTGTGCTTTCGTAGCATGTTTCATATTCAGGACAATCTTCACACTTCAGGTTAGCAGGCTTGTCACCTTTGTATATCATTTTTGATTCCATAGCACATACTTCGACAGGATTCTTTCCTAATATATAGTCTATGTAATCGATATCGTGAGTAGACTTCTGCAAGAACAAACCACCTGTGATGCTGTCATCACGGTACCAGCTCTTGTAATATACTCTACCGTAGTTTACGTTGTTATAAGCCTGAATCTGTGATAGCCTACCAAGTACGCCACTTTCATAGATTTCCTTAATCTTATCAACCAAAGCTGTAATTCTTAATGGAAATGATGTGATACCACCTGCTGTATTCTTTTCAACAGCTTCTTTTAGTTCGTAGTAGTCGTTCAAATCGGTAACAACCGGCTTTTCCAAGAATAGTGGAATGTTTCTCTTTAGAACTTCCACTGCAAACTGCTTATGTAGATCACATCTTGTAGCAACGAAAACACCATCAAGCTCTTCATTGTCAAGCATTTCTACTGCATCTGTGTAGAAATGAACTTTGTCAAGATCTACTGTGTGAAGTTCTCTTTTAATTCTTTCCTTTACAGGCTCCTGATTAATATCTGTTATGGCAACAACTTCAAGTTCAGGAAAAAATTCAAATTCTCTTTGAATAACGTTACCCATACGAAGTCCAAAACCTATGATACCAATTCTTTTCTTTTCCATTTCCATTTTCTCCTTTATGTGGAATTGTATGCGTTTTTTGCACGCAACATATATTCTCAGCCTACATTCTACCACACTATTTTTAAAATTACAAGAGAAAAAGGAAACACAATTTAAATCATGTTTCCTTTTTTCTTAAATTTATTAGTTTTTGGTTAATGTAAGCTGTTTGCTCATTGGAGCAAAGCCATTCCAAAGGATGCAGTTTATTTTTTTAGTATCTGCTGTTGGTTTTAAGTAATAGTGCTTCGAAACCTCAGCTTCCGTATCATCACCGGTTGATACTTCTATGATATTTGGATAGAATTTCATAGATGTTCCAATCATTTTTCCTTTTGCATCATATTCTGCAAAGTAAATCTTTACCTTATTTCTGTCAATTCTGATATTTGTATCCAGTTGTTCTACCTTGATTGCAACAGTGTCATTACCTGCTGATGTTACTGGAGTTGTTTCATCAAGACAAACAAGCTTGTAATCTCTCAAATAAACTCCGTCCTTTGCGGTATCCCCGCCGGTTATAACTCGTAAGCTGAACCATCTTTTCGCAGCCTCTTCATTTGACATATCAATATAGTCTTCAAAGTATTTCCACTCACTGTTTGAAATATCATTTATGAAAAATTCTTCTCCGTCACGCTTATCGCCTTGTCGGTTTTCAAATCTTAATGATTTACAATCTCCGATACCCTTATACCAGAAGCTTACCTTTACGACTCTGTTGTCGTTACATACAGTATCAACCTTTTGTTTGTTTCCCTTGTAGTAAACCTCTTCTAATGATAACAAACCTGTATTAGCTCCGCTCATTGGAATAACCTTGATAACGTTACTGTACCCGTCTACTGTTTCTGTTGCAGGCAGGATATTCTTTGTTGAGTTGCCTTCTGAATTCATTGCATTTGTATAGGTAAAGCCTGTTTTCTCTGTATCAAGCTGCAGCATATTTGTACCTTCAAAAGCATATGCTTTCAAGTTGAAATCTTCAGTTGGAAGTGTATCGGTAATTCTTATCTGGTCAATGTAAATTTTTCCGGTATTATCCATTGGGTCTAATCTTAAATTTGTAATTTTGCTAAGATTTTCATACTTGTCGGTAAAGGATTTATTATATCCTGTTGCTAAATCAAAAACAAATTCCTGTATTTCATCAGATGGAGAAAGTGTGAAGTTATAAACAACACCACTGCCATTTGTGACTCCACTTTCATAAAGCCTTAACATTCCCGCTTCTCTTTTGTCCGTTTTCTTGATTCTCACAATTGCATAACGTGCCTTGCTGGTTGGTATGTTAAGGTTGTCAATAGTAATTATAGGGTCTGTTGTGATTGAGTCAAGCTCTAGCATACCATCTCGTACCACCATCGGTTTGAGAACGCCGGATCCTGCCCATTTCTCCGCATCACCGTCTATGTTAAAGTCCCAGGAAAGACCGTTATTTACAGAGTTCTTTATGTATTCATTACCCTTTAAGGTTTCATAATTATCGGTATAAATACCAATATTATCCTTTGAGGTATTATATCTTACCCTATATCCCAGTTCCTCAAGAACTCCCTGATATGGAATGAATAGATTTCCTTCCTTATAGTATGGTGCATAACTCAAAGTCTTGCTTTCACCATTTACCTGCATAGTTTTGCTTCCTGCTTTAAGCTTTAAAGTTACGCCACCCTGTTCAGCGGTTAGTGTCTGGGTATTTTTGTCCCATAAAACATACGCATTAAGGTCCAGTAATAACTTGTACGCAGGAATATATGTAGTATCGCTGGTTTCTACAGGAGATACCAAATCAACTTCCTTATCGTCAATGGTCAGTGTGGTTCTCATTTTTCCAGTATAGAACTCAACTTCTTCAAGATAGAACTTACTACCATTTGAAGTATTTGCAGCAGGGTTGAATCTCATTCCTGTTACTGTACCTTTGAAGTTTTCAATATCACTTGGGAAAAGGATTGTATCAACAGTTGTTGTTCCGCCATCGCACTTACCCTCTAGTCGCATTAACGGTGCATCATCATAATTTTTTGAAGAAGTTCTTAAATACAGTACCATTGTTGAACTGTTCTGGGCATAACCCTTAATTCGCACTGCTGTAATCTTTGATGCATCTATGTTATAACTTGATAAACCGCTATATGTTACTGTTGCAGGGCTTCCTGTAATGGTATATGTATATGGATAAGACCGTGATCTGTCACAGCCTGAGGCACTTCCCCATATATTTTTGACTGATACTGTTCCTAAATTTTTAAGATTTTTCAATTCTTCTGCAGCAGTTGTCACTCTGTCCTTTTTAATTTTCAAAATCTGTCTGTCTTCAGGATGCAAAACGCCCATTCGTCTGATTGCATCTTCTGTCGGTCTGTCTTCATCTGTCTTTTCACCGCTTGATGTAAATGTCTTTCTTACAACATTCAGGTAGTCAAAACCGTGAATATTTGACGGAGCAAAGAAGTGACCTTCACCCCATTCATCCCAACAAGTCAGTACAATGATATTAGGGTCGTTTGATTTCTTATTTTCCACTACTGCATCACATATTTGCTGTACGCCAGCAGGGTCAATTATACCAACTTCGTTATACTTCCAAGGTGTATTATCAAATCCCATTGGGATTGATGCAACAGTAGTGTTGTCTGCATTATAGTCTGTCTTAATTCCGTTTACGATGTTTGTGTATTGGTCTGATCCCCATGTGTAACGCCACTTGTAAACATATGAGCCAAAGCTGCAACTTGAAGCAAGCATTTCAGCCTTGTCAAGTCCACCTCCTGAAGAAATGTCACATATAAATGTTATACCGTCATACTTTCCGCCATTTTGGTTTTCAATCTTTTTAGCCTCTTCATTGATGCTTTCCAAAGCAGTGACAAGTGCACTATCGCCGCCAAGATAATCTGAAAATCCCTTTGGATTGTAGCAATATACCAAAAGTCTGTTATCTACTGACTTGTATGATGGATTTTTTAAATAATGTTCAACAAGATATGGTGTTACGTTAGATGTAAAGTCCGAAGCGTCATCATAGCTGTCATCCAATGGATTTGTAAGCATTATTGCAAAATCAAGCTGGTCTTTATATTCAGAATTCAAGTAACCATCGTGAAGTGCTTCACCACGAACTGAAAAGCTTGGCTGACCGCCTGCCGTTATATCCGGTCTTGCAAACGGGAAGATTGCGTGGTCAAAACCGTGTTCCAAAAGCCACTTGTTATCCCAGTCCGCAACTTCACGGCTACCGCCTGTGTAGTAACCAAGATATGGTGTTCTTTCTTCATAAGGTGTGATAAGATCCCAACCATAGTGAACGCCCTCTCTCCACATAGGATAGATTACCATACCGATATTGATGTCACTCTTCGGTGTTTCATCTACTGTTGGATAATCTTCAAAATCTGATGCCTCAAATGTTTTATGTACTAAAACGTTATCTAATATAATCTGGCTTGAGCCATTATTAATAAAGTCTATATAGAAAATATCTGCTTCATTGCTAAGAAACGGAACATTCTCTTTTCTTAAAACATTGTTAATATATACATCTGTAAGATGTGTTTCGGTATCAACCTGAAGTTCGATTTTATACCATACGTTATTTTTATATGAAAAGTCTATATCCTGTCCATTGATTACGAAATTACCATTCCCATCAACTTCAAATGATACAGGGCTTCTGAAGTCCGAGCTCTTTGTAGTAAATGCAAAACCTGAAGCGCCTGAAGACGGGATAAACATACTCCATCCAAGAGAAACCTTGCCGTTTGCAGGACTAAATCTCCTGCTTAAATTTTTTGATGAAAGAGAGAAACCGTTAGGGTCTGCAGGGTATGGTGCACCAGGTGCTGCCACAATAGACCCGCTTGAAGTTGTCCACCAATCAGGTACATAACCTGTAGGTGCTGACATAAATGTTTCATTAACTAGGTAGTTAACATAAACATACACATACTTAAGAACAAGTTCTGCCATTTGTTCTTTTCCGGTTCCGATTTTTATCTCATCAATTGAGGTAGCCCTTTCAATATAATCAAACTCGCCTACAACCTGTCCATTTATCCAAAGGTTTACCTTGTTTATTGAAGTAGAAAACTCAGCCTTTATGTGATAAAAAGTGTTAGCATTACATCTTATTGCCTTAGTTTTTCTACCATCTGCCCTTTGTATGCAAATATATCCGCCTTCAACAACCAGCTTTAAGCTTGTATCGCCTTCGCCAAAAACTTCGTAGTAAAATCCATCAGCAACGGAATTGACATACTTAAACGCTGTTTCTAAAACAAGGTTATCACCAGTATGTTTCATAAGTTTATGATCCATAGTGATACTTTCAGAGTTGCTTGTATCAACAACCATTAAATCATCACCTGATTTATAAACATTTCCGCCACGGTAGTCTACGTCCCAGCCTGACAAAACAGCTCGCGACGTACCTTCGCCAAATTCATTACTCATAGCTCCGTTAAATCTGTCCTGAAGAAGATATGTAGCGTTTCCATTAAAAAGGTCTGTAGTGGCGGTAGTTTCCGCACTAACCTCCGTAGGTGCCGTTGTCGGTAACATACCAAAGGTCATAACACCAACTAATATAGATGACAAAATTTGTCTAATATTTTTCTTCAAAGTAAAGCCCTCCTTTTTGCATAAATCCCCTTTTAGAACATTTTATCATAAATATCAAATAAACGCAATATTTTTACAAAAAAAAGTGCCCTGTAAATAGAGCACTTTTTTTCTTAATAAATGCTATTATTTTATGTATGCAAAATCTTGTTTCTTACTTTAGTTCAACGTTATAACCGCCGGCAAGATATCTTCTCAACAAGATAATATCTCTTGTGTCAATCACTCCGTCCTTATCCACGTCTGCTGCCGCAAATATTATCTCTATCCCGTAACCGCCTGCGATATATCGTCTTATACTAATAATATCTCTGGTGTCTATTGCGCCATCACCTGTAGGGTCACCAGGCATATATTCATATTCAAGCTTATCAATGACTTCTGTCTTTGTAGCTCCACATATACAAGTGTATGTTCTTTCGCCTTCGGTTGTATAGGTCGGTTCAATTGTTACCTTACCTTCATCCCAGGTATGTGGTTTTGCAATTTGATTACCGCAAATACACGTCTTTTTGTGGTTATTTCCATATGCTACCCAATCACCGTATGTATGACCTTTTGCAGGGATTGTTTCCTGGGCTACCAGTGTTACGTTACATACTGCACACTTTTTACCTTCGGTTAATCCTGTTTCAGTACAGGTCGGCTCTTTTCCCGCAATAACCGCTTCGGTATGGCCTGTTGCTGGGATTGTTTCCTGATATGCTAATATGTTCCAACAAACTGTACAGTATTTGTAATCAGTACGTCCCGTGTTAGTACAGGTCGGTTCCCATCCGCTTATTACTGACACTGTATGGCCTTTTGCAGGGATTTCTTCCTGGGCTACCAGTGTTACGTTACATACTGCACACTTTTTACCTTCGGTCAAGCCTGTTTTGGTGCAAGTAGGTTCTACCCGTCTTAATACACTTTCAGTATGGCCCTTGGCAGGAACAACTTCCTGTGCTACCAAAATTTCTCCACATACAAGGCAACGGCTTCCTTTTGTTAGTCCCGTTTCTGTGCAAGTTGGTTCAACTGCTTGTTCTATAACAATTGTATGACCTTTTGCCGGAACAACATTCTGCTTTACTAATATTTCTCCGCAAACAGAGCAATGACTTCCTTTTGTTAGACCTGTTTCGGTACAGGTTGGTACAACTGCTTTGTCTGCGACCTCTGTATGGCCGTTTGCAGGGATTATTTCCTGTGCCACTAATACAGTATTACAAACGGAGCAATGGCTTCCATCTGTCAATCCCGTTTCGGTACAGGTTTGCTCAACAGCTTCGTCTGCAACTTCCGTATGGCCCTTGGAAGGGATAGTTTCCTGGGCTAACAAAATTTCGTCGCAAACAACGCAACATTCACCTTGGGTCAATCCTGTTTCGGTACAAGTCGGATCAACCGCATTCACTGCCACGCCTGTATGCGCTTCGTTTTCATATACGGCAACAAAATCCGAATCCTCGCCTATAGCGGAATAATCCTTGTCCCAACCAGAGAACTTAAGATGGTTTTCGCCATCAAGTTGTCTTATTTCTTCCACTTCCGGCGGAATTGCATCGTTTCCGGAAAGCACCTTCTGCGTATCAATAAGTGTTGTGCCGTCTGAATCGTAAAAATTAACAGTATATTCAGGGCGAATTACCACAATTTCGGAATTTACATATTCCAAAGTAATCGGGTTAAATTCCACATCATAAGTGCCTGTTCCTGTGGCGGTCACCATTGATGTTGACTCTATATTTTCTTTCGCCTTGAAATTTATGGTTACAAGCTTTGTATCCTCTGCCAAGTCAACGCTTGACATAAGCGAAAATCTCACCTTGCCCTCTGCGTAATTCTTGTCAATAGATAGCCATGCACCGCTTATGGTTTCACCACTAACGCCAAGGCATTCCAGCTTATTGCTGTCATAATTTATAACAAAATCGCCTGCACGGACTTTGCTTCCACCTTCTAAAACTGCCTGAACGGAAAATTCCTTATCTGACAGGATGGTTTCAGGTACCAAAAACTCAAAATCCGGATAATCAACAGCGATGACAGGCTCATTAATTGTAATATTGCTATACGGCTCGTTTCCTACCATTGGTCCGAACTCGGAATCGTATAAATCTTTTCCTTTAAAGCTTATTCTTGCACTTCCCGAACCGATTGCCGAAAACTTTAGATATGCAAGATCTCTGTATGAACCAATCGCATTTTCCGATACAAAAGATAGTTTTACAAGTCCATCTCTTTCGCTGTTCACATCATATATAATGTTTTGCATTGCAGAAGCAAGAGTTAATTCTTCAAACTTAAGCTTTGTTTCGTCATATGAAAACTCAAAAGCTCCTGCTGAAAGTCCGTCTATGCTGTATGAATACAGCGTAAAATCAACGCTTTCACCCACAGTTATTGTAGATTTTGAAAGCCAGCTTGTAAAACTGATATTTTTAACAACAGTAGTCTTTTCACGTACTGTAATAGTTCCTGCGGTGGTGGTTGCCTCAACCGATTCAAGGTTTGAATCATAAATATCATTTACTAGGACCTCTATCGGATAAGTTCCCACTTTTGCGGTTTCCTTTGCCTTAAAATACATCAAATTAAGGTAATCATAACCATTTAATCCATTTTGCGAAAGCAATGTCACATGGATAATTCCAGGCTCTTCGCTGTTTACCGAAACCGTCACATCACTTCTGCTGGTAAACCCTGTGTTACTAACGGATACCAACTCAATATTTTCCGCATCATAGGTAATCATATAATCCATTGCGGAAATATTTTCAGCACCGCTCATTTGCAAATAGCAATAACTTTGCGAACCGCCAACTTCCAAAGTTGGTGTATAAAAATACAGCGATGGTGAGCCTTCTGCAAGTACGGATGGCACTGCTCCGAAAAGCAGTGCCATAGTACAAACAAGGCATAATAATTTTTTAAGTATTTTCATTTCCTAACCTCCGTATTACCACAATACACTGCTGATTGTTTTGTTAGCGTATTGCAAAATACGAAGTGCTTCAACTGCAGAAAGTGTTCCGTCATCGTTAATATCTGCACGAAGGAATTCTTCCTGTGTAAGAAGGCTTTCATCATAAATAGCCTTTAGTAGCTTTAATGCGTCAAGAACTGTAATGTTGCCATCGCCGTCAACGTCACCCTTTGCGTTGTTTTCAACTGCCTGATAAACAGTGATTTCGTAAGGGTTTTCGCTTGTATGACCGCCTGCATAAGTATAGTTCACGCCGTCAAATGCTGCGATGTAGTACTCTACTCCGTCAAGTGTTACGAAGTTTGCAGGGATAGAAGCTGTGTACTTGCTATTTGACTTAGTCATATCAAGAGTTTTCCACTCATCAGTTCCCTTTACTCTGTAGTAAAGTTTAGCATTCTGGATACCGATATTATCGCTTACTGTAGCAGAAACAATAACCTTGTTTCCTGTTGTTGCAGTATAAACAGGTGAATGGTACACGCTTGGTGCCATTGTATCTTTCGCTGTGATTGAAATCTTACCTGCAGGCTTTGATTCGCTTGATACGTCAGTTAGAACAACTGTGAATGTGTAGTAATACTTAACGCCAGGTTCAACTTCAGTATCTGTGAATGTGTTTTCTTCAAACGGAATAACTGTCTTGTTAAGTCTTACATAGTTTCCGTCTTCTGTTGTTGCACGGTAAACGTTGTAACCTGCCAAAGTATCATAGTCATCCTGATGCCATTCTAGGTGGATACCATCGTTATCCGCATAACCCTGCATCATCATAGCCATTGCAGCTGTTGTGTCAATTTCAAAACCGAATCTTGCCCAGTCTGTGTAAAGTTTTAAGTGATTTCCGTTTTCGTCAGCTTTAGTTCTACCGTTTGCAACTCTTATGAACTGGTAACCGTTTTCGATAACAGTCTTAAGAACTGTTTCGCCGACCCATTTTCTTGGGCTTTCAAATGCACCTTCGATTTCATATTCCGCATAAGGATACGAGCTTCCGAAGAATACATCAAGGCCAAACTCTGTATCCATATCACGGTTAAATTCAACAACGAACTTAACCTTACCGCCTGAAACAACGCTCTGTGCTTCGCCTGATTCGTCAAGGATATATGCCTCTGTAACGAATGGGAATGTGTTTTCAGGTGCTGTTGTTAGGATTTCACCCTCGTTAATATCACCAAGGGTAATAAAGTCGTTATAGTCAACAATCTGGTGGTTGATAAGTTCCTGGTTTGTTGTTCCCCAGTAGTTTCCGCCAAAGCCGTACTTAGCTTCACCCTGTGGTGCCATAATTCTTAGCCACTTTGTAACGTCATCATCATTCAAGCGGTTTAGGATAGCACTTCCTGAAACGTTTGTGTTAAAGCCTTTTTCAACAAACTCGCCGTAAGCTTTGTTGTAATCTTCTTCTGTATAACCAATACGCTCAGTTAATGCAGGAAGAACTGTTTCGGTAACAACACCACATTCACAAGTATTTGTAATCTTTCCTTCTTCGGTTAGAGTTGGCATTGAAGCCACAGTTTCAAATACGTGAACGTGTACTTCTTCGCCAGGCTCGTCTTCCACTTCATCTTCTGGAATTTCAGGAACCTCAATTTCAGGTTCTTCTTCAATTTCGTCAGGCTCGTATGTAAATGTTACTGTAATAGCTTCATTTCCTAAAGAAATGTCATTTGTTACTGAATTTGCAGGAATTGTTAGAATGTATTCTACGCCTTCCTTAAATCCGCCACTTGCCTTAAAGTACATATCGTTAAGGTCATAAGACTTAATAACTGCAACAGAATCACCGTCTGCTGTTAATGTTATATAGTGATACTGATTACTGTTATAAATTCTTCCGTCAAAGCCTAGTTGAAGCGTATCTTCTGTTAAAATGCCAGTAACTGTTCCGTCTTCATAGGTATACTCTGTAAGGTTAGTGTCACCTTCACGAAGTGTTGGTGCTGTTTCAATATTAACTGCACCAAATGGAATAAGTTCAGGTGCTACCAATGAAGATACTGTAGTCTTATAAAGCTCATCATTTTCTGTAAGCAAATACCAACCGCTATTATACATAATTTTTACTACATTTGTAAGCTTTGGTATTTTAGCACCGCCTATATAGGCTTTACCATCTTCAATATAGTATGACTTGTTATTTGCATAACCCTGCATTTTTCCAAGGTTCTCTAAAGATTGGTCAACACTTGCGTGAAGATAAATAAATTTATCTCCCAAAACTGCAATTTCATCCTGAATATACTCTACGCCTTCGCAAACCTTTGTGTGATATTCAAAGGTGTTGTTACTATATGTAGATGCCATATACAAGTTTCCTTTGTCTGTAAGAAGATAGCTATAGTTGCTGTATGCATATCCGTCAACAATATTTTCACCGTCAAGAGCAACAGAAACAGGTGTTGAAATATACTGACCTGAACCACCTATACCCATTCGGCCATTACTGTTATATCCCAAAGCCCATGCTGTTCCGTCCTCTGTTATAGCAAAGCAATAATTGTAAGAATATGAAACAAGTTTTTTAATATTTTCCTTGATTAGTGTAAAGGTATCTTTGTAACACTTATATTCAGGCTCATAATAACTACCTGCATTAAACGTATAATGTAAATTTCTATCATAGTTCATTGCCTTTGATGCATACAGATTTCCATCCTTGTCAAGGACTAAATATGTGTAATAGCTACTGCCTGTTTCTGCAATAGCAAATTCCGCTACATCGATTGATTCGCCATCACAGGCTACATCAAGAATTTTTGGGTTTCTGATTATTAAATTATCCTGATCTGTTCCCCAATACCAAAGCTTTCCGTCTTCGGTTACTGCATAACGTAATTTTGAATTACTATAACTATAATAATCCATATCCACAACTGCGGATGCTGATATATCTTCTGATACGCAAACTGTTATGTATGCAGAAAGTTCAGTATTTTCAATAGTTGCCTTAAGTGTTGCAATACCGTCTGCTACACCAACAAGCTCACCGTTTTCGTTTACGTAGCAAACTTCAGGGTTTGATGAATCCCAGATA
>JAZOOY010000044.1:0-2101 GCA_045655325.1 Clostridia bacterium | reverse complement strand
CTACCTTTGCACCCGCATTTTAAACAAATCAATTTATTAATTAACAAAAGTAAGTATGAATCATTACGAAACCGTTTTCATTTTGACTCCCGTTTTGTCTGATGCTCAGATGAAGGAAGCGGTAGAAAAATTCAAAGGCATCCTTGTTAAGGAAGGTGCTGAGATTGTAAATGAAGAAAACTGGGGACTTAAGAAATTGGCTTATCCAATCCAAAAGAAGTCAACTGGTTTCTATCAACTGATTGAGTTCGATGCAGAACCAACTGTAATTGAAAAGTTGGAAGTGAACTTCCGTCGCGACGAGCGCGTTATTCGTTTCTTGACTTTCAAGCAAGAGAAGTATGCTGCAGAATATGCTGCTAAGAGAAGAGGTGTTAAATCAACTAAAAAGGAGGATTAATCATGGCACAAGTTCAATCAGAAATCAGATATTTAACTCCACCGACTGTGGACGTAAAGAAGAAAAAGTATTGTCGCTTCAAAAAGAGCGGTATCAAGTATATTGACTACAAAGATCCCGAATTCTTGAAGAAGTTCTTGAACGAACAAGGTAAGATTTTGCCACGTCGCATCACTGGTACTTCATTGAAGTTCCAACGTCGTGTAGCTCAAGCTGTGAAGAGAGCACGCCACTTGGCTTTGCTTCCTTATGTAACTGACATGATGAAATAATAAGAGGAGGAGATAGTATGGAAATTATTTTGAAAGAAGACGTAATCAATTTGGGTTATAAGAACGATATCGTGACTGTAAAGTCTGGTTATGGTCGTAACTACCTTATTCCTACTGGTAAAGCTGTTATCGCTTCTCCTTCTGCAAAGAAAATGTTGGCTGAAGAATTGAAGCAACGCGCTCACAAGTTGGAAAAGATTAAGAAAGATGCTGAAGAATTGGCTGCTAAGCTCGAAGGTGTATCATTGACTATCGCTACTAAGGTTAGCGCAACTGGTACTATCTTTGGTTCAGTAGGCAATATTCAAATCGCTGAAGAATTGGCTAAGTTGGGTCACAACATCGATCGCAAGATTATCGTTGTTAAGGATGCTGTGAAGGAAGTTGGTCAATACAAGGCTGTTGTTAAGTTGCACAAGGAAGTATCTGTAGAGATTCCTTTCGAAGTGGTAGCTGAAGCAGAAGCTTAATCACACACGAATCATATTTGATTAAATAAGCAGAAGCCCGATTCTCGTAAGAGAGTCGGGCTTCTTTCTTTTTGTACGTTGGCTCATTCGCCAATAATGGTACCGGATATACCAACGATAGTATCCATTACTACCGAATCGGGAGCTACGGTGTCGGCTATAACTGCTACGGTTACTTCATCAATCTCGGCAACTGGTGTCATCTGTTGGTTATTGCTGTTACCGCATGAGGCAAGACTGATAAGCGCAATACTAGCTGCAAAAAATACTAATTTCTTCATAAATTTCTATCCTTTATTAGTTTAACGTTGCCATTATATAACATCCCATTGTGCATATTGTTTTCTGTTTCTTATCAAATCTGCTATCTTTTTAATAACTTTGCAACCAATTAAGCTAAGAATCTGTTTTTCTTTTCTTTCAAAGAGTGATTTAGCAGATTCTTTAAGTCTCTTTTCGGTTTATTTTTCTCTTCTTTATCGTCACATAGCCCGCTATGCTCCTTAAAAGAAAAGAAAAATCCTCTCGAAAAGATTGCTTAAATAATTCAGAAATAAAATTCAAAACAGATTCTTCGGAATATGATAGATACGCAAGTATTTCAAGATAAAAAGGCGGTTTACTACACGTTGGGGTGTAAACTTAACTTCTCGGAGACTTCGACCATTGGGCGTGCACTGAGTGAATTGGGCATACGTACCGCACGAAAGGGGGAGAAGGCCGATATTTGTGTGGTAAACACCTGCTCGGTAACCGAAGTGGCCGACAAGAAGTGCCGACAAGCCATTCATCGCTTGGTGAAGCAACACCCCGGAGCTTTTGTGATAGTGACAGGTTGCTATGCTCAACTGAAACCCGAAACCGTTGCTCAAATCGAGGGCGTGGATGTGGTGCTTGGTGCTGAACAAAAAGGTGACTTGTTGCACTACTTGGGTAACTTGCAAAAGAAAGAAAATGGT
>JAZOOY010000043.1:0-27305 GCA_045655325.1 Clostridia bacterium | reverse complement strand
AGATGCTGTCGGAAACTTCCATAGAGCCTGTCTTAACGCCTTCCATGTTATATAAAGCAACTTTAGCCATATTTTATTCCTCCTTTCCGATCTCCATTACGCCTTTACGCTATTTCTGATTGTAACAAGTCCACCCTTATTACCTGGGATAGCACCCTTAACTAGGATTAGTTCGTTTTCAGCATCAACCTTAACGATTTCCAAGTTCTGGATTGTAACTTTTACAACACCCATATGTCCAGGAAGCTTCTTGCCCTTCATTACACGTCCAGGGTTTGAACAAGCGCCCATTGAACCTGAACCTCTGTGGTAACCTGAACCGTGAGACATAGGACCTCTGTGTAGTCCCCATCTCTTCATTGGACCTGCGAAACCTTTACCCTTTGAAATTCCTGAAACGTCAACCTTTTCGCCTGCTTCAAAAACTTCAGCCTTGATTTCGTCGCCTACAGCAAGTGTAGCTTCTTCAAATCTAAATTCTCTTAGATACTTCTTTGGTGCAACGTTTGCCTTTGCAAAGATGCCCTTCATTGGCTTGTTAAGTGACTTTTCTTTAACATCACCGAAGCCAACTACAACTGATTCGTAACCGTCTGTTTCAACTGTCTTAGTCTGTACTACTGTACAAGGACCAGCTTTAACAACTGTAACAGGAATTACTTTTCCGTCTTCAGCAAAAATTTGAGTCATGCCCAACTTTGTGCCTAAAATCGCTTTTTTCATTTTGTTCATCCTTTCTTTTCAGTTATTGGTTCCCTTAAAAAGCAACGCGGGAACGTGACCTGCATCATAGCCCGTGGGCTACTGCACTTTTTGGTTTCCTGCTTATTTCTGAATTACGTCGAATTCTACGCCAGCAGGTAGGTCGATTTTGAATAGTGCTTCCATTGTCTTAGCGCCTGGAACAACTATGTCAATTAGTCTTTTGTGAGTTCTTCTTTCGAACTGCTCACGAGAATCTTTGTACTTATGAACCGCACGAAGGATTGTGATAACTTCCTTGTCAGTTGGTAGCGGAATAGGACCTGATACCTTAGCACCTGTCTTCTTCGCAATCTCAACGATCTTTTCAGCTGACTGGTCAAGTACAGCGTGATCATAAGCCTTTAACTTGATTCTGATTTTCTGAGTTGCTGCCATGTTTTTTCCCTCCTATAGTTTTTAATTGGCTTGTGGGCGTGTTTTGCACGCTCAACACTTGCACGACAGCTGCGACGATTTTAACAACGTCGCCGGGCGTTTCTATATTCGCCCAAAATAAAACCCGAACTACCTTGTTTTTACTAGGTATCCGGGGCATCGTAGCCGCAAAAGTACACAACTCAAGCTTATTACCGGACATAGTTATCCCGTAATTCGCCTTATACTTTATGCAGCGTGACCTGTCGCCCGGTTTCATGAATCGGACATTCTCCACGGAAAAACCAAGCTCTATCGGCCTGCAACCTCCCGCTTCATCGTTTGTCAAGTGTCACAACGCTACTATTATATAACAAATAAAGGCTTTTTTCAAGCTTTTTGGTAAAATTCTTTTGCAAATTTTTCTACAAACTTTTACGAAATTTAAAAATCATTTTTGTATAATTTGCACAATGCTTTTGGGGGGTATTTTTTGAACTAATTTTTTATGCTTTTTCTGAAATATTTTCCCTTGTCGGAGTTTCTTCCTATTATAATATATAAAAGATTTTTTAATTTGCATTTAATCTTGAAAATTTGTAAAAAATGTGGTATTATATTGTATGATGAATAAAATTGGTGAAAAACCGCTTATATAAAGAGGAGAATTACAATGAAAAGAATGCTTTTTACATCTGAATCAGTTACAGAAGGACATCCTGATAAAATCTGCGACTGCATTTCCGATTCAATCCTTGACGAAATTCTAAGACAGGACCCAATGGCACGTGTTGCCTGCGAAACAACTTGTACAACAGGTCTTGTTTCAATTATGGGTGAAATCACAACAGAATGTTATGTTGACTTTGCAAAGGTTGCAAGAGACGCCGTTTTGGAAATCGGCTATGACAGAGCGAAGTACGGCTTTGACGGAAACACTTGTGGCGTTATCACATCAATTGACGAACAGTCACCTGATATTGCCCTTGGTGTAAATAAGGGTCTTGAAAACAAAACAGGCGAAGATGACGAAGGTAACTCAGTTGGTGCAGGCGACCAGGGTATGATGTTTGGTTACGCTTGTGACGAAACACCTGAACTTATGCCACTTCCTATTTCACTTGCACATAAGCTTGCAAAGAAGCTTACTGATGTAAGAAAATCAGGTCTTCTTCCATATCTCCGACCAGACGGAAAGACACAGGTTACTGTTGAATATATTGACGGCGTTCCACACAGCATTGACACTGTTGTTATTTCAACACAGCACTCACCTGACGTTACACTTGAACAAATCAGAGAAGATTTAATCCGTGAAGTTGTTAAGACAATTATCCCTGAAAATCTTTTATCAGAAAATACAAAGTACTATGTTAACCCAACAGGTAGCTTCGTTGTAGGCGGACCTCAGGGCGACTCAGGACTTACAGGAAGAAAGATTATCGTTGATACTTACGGCGGATATGCTCGTCACGGCGGCGGTGCTTTCTCTGGAAAAGACCCTACAAAGGTTGACCGAAGCGCAGCTTATGCAAGCCGTTGGGTTGCAAAGAATATTGTGGCTGCAGGTCTTGCTAAAAAGTGTGAAGTTCAGCTTGCTTACGCAATCGGCGTTGCACGTCCTGTATCTGTTATGATTGATACTTTCGGTACTGCTACAGTTGCTGAAGAAAAAATCGAAGAAGCAGTAAGCAAGGTGTTTGACCTTCGTCCACATGCAATCATCAACACCCTTGACCTTCGAAAGCCAATCTATAAACAGCTTTCAGCATACGGCCATATGGGTAGAGAAGACTTGGGCGTTAAATGGGAAATCACCGATAAGGTTGATGAACTAAAAGCAGCAATTAAATAATTTAAGGCAACCTTTCGGTTGCCTTTTTTTGCAACAAAAAAGCAGAGTTTTAAACTCTGCTTTTTTCATTAACTCTCTAATGCATCCTGAAGCCACCAAGCTCCGATGTCGAATGCCTTGTAAAGGTTTTCTCTTTCACCTGAACGATAGTTCATTCCCTTACCAAGCTCACCTGTGTTGTCCTGAATATGGAACTTAACTTTCTTTGCAACCTGAATTCCGTTCTTTTCTTCGCTTTCAACAATTTCAAGCATAAGAATAAGTCTCTTTGAAAGGTCGCCGTAGTAAATTTTATTACCCTGTCTGTAAACAGGCTTATCTTTATATGTCAATACTTTTGCTTTCTTTGCCGCTGCCATAATTATCCTCCTTTTCCAAACATTATAATTACGAATAATTTATTTTATCACACTTTTGCCTTTTTTTCAAGTGTTTTTTTCAACTATTTCGGTAACACATGGCACAAGCTCTTCCTTTTTATACTTCCCGTAAAAGCTTACCAAAAGCCACATTGCACCACCTAAAACCAAACCCCAAAAGGCGGATTCAATCTCGCCTTTCCCAAGTTCTTCAATATAGGAAAAACCAAGCAAAAATGCCACAAGTGGCAGAATATATACCAAAAACGCTGATGCAAGCACCTTTTTTGTACCCATTTCAATTATAACGCTGTCCCCTGCTTTTGCGCCAGCAAGATTCTTGGCAACAAAGGTATGCTCACGAGATGAGCAGGTAGCCTTACAGGTGGCACAATTTTCACCACAGGCAGACTTTCGCATAACCGTACAAGTGCAAAGTTCGCCTTCTACTGATTTAACAATTCCTGTTTCTCTCATACGCCAAGCATCTCCTTTGCGTGACAAATTGCAGTTTCGGTTATGTTGTCGCCGTCAATTATTCTTGCAAGTTCGGTTACACGTTCTTCCATTGAAAGCTCTTTTATCTTTGTAACCGTTCTGTCTCCTTCTTCCTGCTTTTTAATCACGTAATGATTGTCAGCAGTTGCCGCAAGCTGCGCCTGATGGGAAACGCAGATAACCTGACGTCCTTTTGAAATAGCGGAAAGCTTTTTCGCAATTTTCTGCGCCGCACTTCCTGAAACGCCTGTGTCAATTTCGTCAAATATCATGGTGTCAATTCCATCATTTATTATGGACTTAATTGCCAGCATTACTCGTGAAAGTTCACCGCCTGATGCAATCTGCACAAGTGGTTTTAGCGGTTCACCCGGGTTTGGCGAAATCATAAATTCCACATTATCTGCACCCTTTTTATCAAACTCACATTCGTTTATAAAAATCTCAAATTTCACCTTTGGCATATCAAGGCTGGAAAGCGCAGTTTTAATCTCGCTTTGAAGCTTCTTTGCACCGGCCTGTCTTTGGGCAGTCAATTCCTTTGCCGCTTTTTCAAGCTTTTTGTTTATAGCATCAAGCTCTATTGAAAGTCCCGATACCGCCTCATCGGCATTCTCCAAAGTTTCAAGCTCTTCTTGTGCATTTTTCAAATACTCAATTGCAGAACTTTCACTTCCGCCGTATTTTCGCTCAAGTTTTGTGATGGTATCAAGGCGCTGTTCCATATCATTTAAAACCTGTTCATCATATTCAACGCCATCTAAAATACCTTTAAGCTCATGCACCAAATCTTCAATTTCATACTGAATATCGGTGATTTTCGCCGAAATTTCGTCTATTTTTCCGTCAATTCCGGAAATTTTAGAAAGACTGTTTGACGCAACGCTAACGCTGTCATAAGCGGAGTTTTCTTCATAAAGCACATTGTACGCTTCACCTATTGCGCCGACAATCTTCTCCGCATTCTCTATTATAACCTTTTCGCTTTGGATTTCCTCCTTTTCTCCCGCTTTAAGTTCTGCGGCAGAAAGTTCCGAAACCTGATACCTTAAAAGGTCAATTCGTGAAAGACGCTCTTCTTCATTTTTAGAAAGCGCCTCAATTTTTTTCAAAATCTCTTTGCGCTTTGCAAACAACTCAGAATACTCGGTCAAATCAATTTTCGCATATCCGTCAAGAAAATCGATGTGCTTTTGTGGTGTTAAAAGCGCCTGATTATCCTGTTGCCCGTGTATATTTATAAGCTCCGCTCCAATTTCACGAAGCACATTCTGTGATACCATTGACCCATTTATTCTGCACACGCTTTTTCCGTCTGCAGTAAGGCTTCGGGACACAACAAGGTCATCACAAACCTCAATGCCGTTTTCTTCCAAAAGGGCATCCAGGCTATTTCCCACGGAAAACAGACCCTGAACGCTGGCCTTTTCTTCGCCATAACGCACAAGGTTTTTGCCACCACGAGCACCCAAAAGAAGATTGACAGCGTCTATAATAATAGACTTACCCGCTCCGGTTTCACCGGTCAGCACCGTCATTCCCTCTTTTACTTCTATATTAAGCTTTTCTATTAAGGCTATGTTTTTAATGTCAAGTCCTAATAACATAACTGTTCCTTTCTAAAAAAGTTTAAATTACTCTTTTCCGAAGAATATCTGTCTTAATTTAATCACCATTTGCTCTGCCTTTTCAGGATTCTGGGCAATAACCAGAATGGTATCGTCACCTGCAATTGTGCCAAGCATATCGTTAGCCAAAAACATATCAAGTGACGCTGCAACGGCACTTGCCATACCTGAATGAGTTTTTACCACAATGGTGTGCATAGCCACCTGAATATCCAGAACGCTTCTTGAGAATATAGACAAATTCTCACGGTTGTCGTGCTTTTCCTTTTTGGTCACGGCATACTTGTACGCACCGTCAGATAGCGGAATCTTTATAAGTCCAAGCTCCTTAATATCACGGGATACAGTGGCCTGAGTCACCATAAATCCGGCATCCTTTAACGCCTGGGTAAGCTGTTCTTGTGTTTTAACGTCCTTTTCAGTGATTATACTTAAAATTTTTGAATGTCTTTTCTGTTTCATTTAAGTTTCTCCTAGCATCAAAGTTTTGCCATCATTGTATAGTAGAATGACTGTTTTCCAAGCTTTATAGCTTTAAATGTGCATTCAGCACGTCTGACAAGTACGGTTTCGCCTGAATTTATGGTACATTTGTTTATTCCGTCCACCGCAAGTTTTGCACATTTTCCGCCTCTTTCGTTAAGCTTTAATGTTATGTCCTTGAACTGTGACATAAGCATAGGTCTTGCGGACAAGGTATGTGCACAAATAGGCGTTGCAATAAACAACTTCATCGCAGGGTCTGCAACAGGTCCGCCTGCTGATAACGAATATCCCGTAGAGCCTGTCGGTGTTGAGATAATAATTCCGTCTGACTTATATTCGCTGACTTCACTTCCGTTTGCATAAAGTTCAGTTTCAATCATAGCTGCATCGTCTTTATAAATAACAAGGTCATTTAATGCAAAATACGTTTTCCCTGATTCAAGAATTATTTCCATCATCATTCGTTCTTCCAGCTTATAGTCATCTGCCAAAAGTCTTTCGCATGCAGTTTCCATATCGTCGGTTTCAACCTCTGTCAAGAATCCTACCTTACCAAGGTTAATTCCCATTACAGGGATTCCCTTTTCCGAGCAAGGCCCTGCAACCCTTATCATTGTTCCGTCACCGCCAAGAACGATTGCTGCATCGCATCCTTCAAAAACGTCTCCGGTCACAAATTCCGCCGAAACATCGTCAATGCGGTCTTTTTCTTTCATAAAAACCTGCGCCTTGCCGTCAAGATAAGCAAGCAGGCGCTTTGTATAGATATATTCTGTATCCTTTGTATAGTTTGGAATAACCGCAATTTTTTTCACAGCATATTGCTCCTTTAATGTATATTTATACACATTATACAATAATTTTTATAAAATTTCAAGTACTCCATAATTTTTTTTGACAAATAGCAGATGTTTGATTATAATATATGAAGAAAACCAAGGAAAAGGATTGATATGATATGTCAAAACTATGTATTTTTGATTTAGACGGAACACTTATGAACACTATTCCGGCAATATCTCATTTCGGCAACACAGCACTTGCCAAGTTCGGGTTCCCTGAAATTACACCGGATAGATATAAAATTTTGGTTGGCAACGGCCGTGACCTTTTAATCCATAGAATGCTTGCAGAAACAGACAGCGATACCGAGGAAAACTTTGAAAACGTTGGTAAAGCTTATGATGAAGGATACGAAGCAGACCCTCTTTATAAAACCGCACCTTATGACGGCATTTTAGACTTGCTTGATACACTAAAGGAAAAAGGTATAACCCTTGCAGTTTTATCAAATAAGCCTGATAACGTGACACAGGACGTAGTTCGCCTGTTCTTCGGCGACCGATTTGACGTTATCGCAGGCCAAAAGCCAGGAGTTCCAGTAAAGCCTGACCCTGCCGGTGTTTTTTTGATTTTGGAAGAACTTGGCATCACAGCGGAAGAAAGTTTCTTTATCGGCGACACTTATGTTGACATTTCAACCGGCAAAAATGCAGGCATTGAGTCCATCGGCGTGCTATGGGGATTCCGCGATGAAGCCGAGCTAAAAGGCGCAGGAGCAGACCATATCGTGGACAAGGCGTCAAAAATTTTAGATATAATTTTGAAATAGAGATTTAGAAAAACGAAGAAAAACGAAGAAAAACAGAGCATTTTAAAGCATTAAAATTGTATTTTAAAAAAGTTTAAAAAAAGTGTTGACTTTATTTAGTGCTTGTAGTACAATAGCAAATGTTGGTCCGTGCCCTATGGTTCGGACAGGAGTTTAATCGTTATATTAAGGAGGTAAATTCAATGAGCAGCTATATGCAGAAACCAGAACAGGTTGAAAGAAAATGGTATATCATTGATGCAGCAGGTAAGTCACTAGGTAGAGTGGCAGCAACTGCAGCAAGTATCTTAAGAGGTAAGCACTTACCTACATTCACACCACACGTTGACTGTGGCGATCACGTAATTATCCTAAACGCAGAACAGGTTGTATTGACAGGTAACAAGCTAAACCAGAAGGTTCGTTACTATCACACAGGCTGGGTAGGCGGAATTAAGGAAATCCACTACAATAAGCTTATGGCAGAAAATCCTGAAAAGGCTGTTATGTACGCAGTTAAGGGTATGCTTCCAAACAACACAATCGGAAGAACAGCTCTTACAAGACTTCGTGTATACAAGGGCGCAGAACATGAGCACGCAGCTCAGAAGCCTGAAGCTTGGACACAGGAAATTAAGTAAGGAGGATTTTTGAAATGGCTAAAGAACAGTACTCAGGAACAGGTAGAAGAAAGTCTTCTGTTGCAAGAGTAAGACTTGTACCTGGTAACGGTAAAATTACAATCAATAAAAGAGATATTGACGAATACTTTGGTCTTGAAACACTAAAGCTTATCGTTCGTCAGCCACTAGCTCTAACAAAGACAGAAGCTAAGTTTGACGTTTTCGTAAACGTTGAAGGCGGCGGATTTACAGGTCAGGCTGGTGCTATCCGTCACGGTATCGCAAGAGCACTTCTTGAAGTTGATACAGACGCTTTCCGTGCAGATCTTAAGGCTGCAGGTTACCTAACACGTGACTCAAGAATGAAGGAAAGAAAGAAGTACGGATTGAAGGGCGCTCGTCGTGCACCCCAGTTCTCAAAGAGATAATTTTATTATCGAAATCAAAAGCACTCAACTATGTTGGGTGCTTTTTTATTGCTTAATCAAGTAATTTTCCAAAATTGTGGACTTTAGTGAACAAATATGGTATAATTTATAAAAAAATAATACGAGGTGATTATATGAAGAAATCTGTACTTTCACTTTTTGCAGCTTTGCTAATCTGCGTTTTTACCTATTCTTCAACTATCTATGCAAATAACCTATCTGATGTGGTTGTAAGTATGCAACTCAACAATCCCATTATGGAAGTAAATGGCACAGAAACAGAAATTGATGAGGGTAGAGGCACAACACCAGTAGCAATAAATGGACGCACTTTAGTTCCTATTAGAGCAATAATTGAAGCTTTTGATGGCATTGTTGGTTGGGATGCAGAAACACAAGCTGTTTTGCTAACCTTAGAAGATGATACAATTAAATTAGGAATTGACAGCAATATAGCATATTTAAACAATAACGCTGAAACCCTTGATGTTGCTCCTACTGTTATAAATAACCGTACAATGCTACCTATTCGTTTTGTAGCAGAAGGATTTAACCTTGGGGTTGCATGGAACAATGACACGCAAACCATATCTATCATAAGAAATTCCTTTGATGATAACGAATACTCCTTTTTGATGAGCATTTTGCCTGAATATTCAGGTCAAGCATATACACAAATCAATAATAATGTACCATTCTTTAAAGACTATGAAATCATAAGTGGTTCTTTTGAATATTACAGCACTCTTGACGAACTTGGCAGATGTGATGTTTGTCTTGCTTCCATAGCAACAGATTTGATGCCTACCGAAGAAAGAGAAAGTATCAGTTCTGTAACTCCAACTGGCTGGATAAATGCTACTTACGATAATGTTGACGGCGGTTATCTTTATAACAGATGTCATTTAATAGGTTTTCAGCTTACAGGCGAAAATGCCAACGAAAGAAATCTTATCACTGGAACAAGATACCTGAATGTTGATGGCATGCTTCCTTTTGAGAATAAAGTAGCTGATTACATAGATTCAACCGGAAATAGAGTTATGTATCGTTCTACTCCTGTATTTACAGGAAACAATCTTGTTGCTGATGGTGTTCTTTTAGAAGCATATTCTGTTGAAGATAATGGAAAGGGAATTTCTTTCTGTGTATATTGTTACAATGTTCAGCCTGAAATTGATATTGATTATACAACAGGCGCAAGTTCTGTTGTCGGAACACCGACAACAACGCCTACAATAGAAGTTCCTACTACACCAAGTATAGACGACAATGATGACATTGCAATTTCAGAAGTCTATCGCACACCATCAGGCAAAAAATATCATTTTGATGCTGAATGTGGCGGAAAAAATAGTTTTGAGGTCTTATTAGACGAAGCAAAAAACGCAGGTCTTACTCCTTGTTCTAAATGTGCTAATTGATTCATAACAAAAAAAGATGCAGAATAGTCTGCATCTTTTTAATTTATGGTCTCATTTTACCTTCGTCATAAAGTTTCATTATAAGTTTGTGAGTTTTAAGTGCTTCTTCACCGCTTATTTCAAGTGGTTCTTCTCCGCGAACAGCCTTATAGAACTGTTCAATCTGGCGAATGTGCTGGAATCCCCAATAGTCCTTTCCGCCCATTCCCTTATCGATATTCTCATCCTGGTGTGCTTCTTCAACTGTACCATCATTATAGTAGATATACGCATCGTCATAACCGAACACAACCTTGCCCTTTTCGCATTGAAGCTTAATTTGGATAGGCTCGTCAATTGCGTAGTTATTCATACAGTAAAAACCGTATTTTGCACCATTTTCGTAAACGATAAGTCCGTCTGCACTATCTTCAACTTCCACAATATCGTGGCCACGGTTTGCCATAGAAACAGAAACTTCCTTAATCGGTGAGTCAATAACCCAGTTCACAAGGTCAATTGAGTGGATAGCCTGGTCGATGATAACACCGCCACCTTCCTTATCCCAAGTACCTTTCCAGTCACTGTTTGAGTAGTATCCGTCAGAGCGTAACCATGTAAGAATTGAATTTGCTGAAAGCACCTTTCCAAGTTTGCCGGATGCCACTGCATTCTTTACAAGTCTTGCAGAATTATTGTAACGACACTGGAAGATAATTCCGTATAAAACGCCCTTTTCTTTTGCCATTTTCACCGCATTTTCTGCCTTTTCATAGCTTACGTCCATTGGCTTTTCAGAAAGCACGTGAATGCCGTAATTAAATGCAACCTTGGCAACATCTGTATGGATATAGTGCGGAAGACAAATATGTACCGCATCAAGATTTTCCTTTTCAAACATTTCAACATAGTCGGTGTATGCATTGATGTTAAGGTCTTTTGCCACCTTTTCAGCACGCTCAGGCTTAATATCGCAACAAGCCACAAGCTCCAAACCGTCAATGTTGATAATAGAACCGAAATGCATTACGGAAATTCGTCCGCAACCAATTACTCCTACTCTTAATTTACTCATAGTTTCACCCTACTTTTCCTCTTTGTGTTTTATACCCGTACTATAATACCACAAAATAGTCAAAATGTAAACCCACTTTTTAAATTAAATTTTAAAAAATCCCGCACCTTTTGGTACGGGATTAGTTCTTATTCGATAACAAGTTCAGGGTTTTCCGCAAAATGCTTTAACATTACGATTGGTTCTGCCTGAGATGTGTTTGTGATTGTAATACCCTCTTTTGCTGCCCTTTCTGTTACAAAGAACTCGTCGTTTGTAAGCTCGCCATATCGGATAAGTGTTGGTGTTTCAATGTCCCATACACCAAACTTACCTCTTCCTTGTAAAAGGATAAATCCGTACGCTGCAGCGTCTTTAATTACCACTGTCTGACCAGGATTTACCGTTAAGCGCTTCGCAGAAACTTCCTTACATTTATAGCAAATCCACTCTTCTGTATACTGCTCATTTGAAACGATTGTCTTTGGCTTCATAAATCTGTTCTTTGAAAAATTAGGGTCAACGTTCTTTTCCCAGTCAATTACGTCTACTAAGTAGTCATAATTCCCCTTTTCTTCGCTAGGACAGTTTTTCCACAAAAGGTCCTCTGATACGCAGTGGCCGCCGTGAAGAACGGACTGGTACATTGCATAAACATCGCTTGCAAACTGCGGCTCGTATGTACACATACTAGCAGGCGCATGCAACACTCCCGGAGGCACGTCCCAACCGGTATCTAGTGTGATTTTGTAAGCCTGCGACAAGTCTAAAAGGTGGTTATCACCCTTTGTGAAGTCCATAAGGCTCTTCTTAACTTCTTCCTTTGTTGTTTCAGGGCGAAGACCAAAGAATGTGTATCCAAATTCGCCCTCATAGTTGTTTACCTGTGACGGGAAGAAATACATTTCAGGCTTACCTGCTTCGCCAACTCGGCTAGCGTGGTGATCACGGTGGTGAATGTGATGTGGAAGTGGTCCTAAGTTATCAAAAAACTTTGAGAACATAGGCCATTTTTTATATTTATTCCAAAGGTCTTCGCCGATAACTTCGCCCTTCAGTTCATCTACGGCATCTCTTAACAGAATCTTTTCACTTCCGTCCTTTGATACAATGTAGGAAAGGCCTTCATCGGCAGGTGTTAAAGGCCCGTTATCAGCAGGTGTTGTTGACGCAAACCATCTCTCGTCAATACCGCCACGTTCCTGACCAAGCACGTAATAATCATCAGGGTGAAGCTTTATTCTCTTTGCCGGACGGCAGAATGCTCTTGGTACCCAAGCTGGTGCTAAACGATAAACGCCTTTGCCTTCTTCCAATAATTTCTTTGCAAGTGACATAATTATACACTCCCTTTTATAGCATTTTCAGTTTACTAAAAAAACCTTTATTATACCTTGATTATAGCACGGGTATATGTTATCATTAAAGGTGTTAAAAGTTATAAAAATAGCATTTTAAAGTTAAAAGGGTGTGATTATATGTTTGAAGTGGCACTAGAGGATTTAGAAAAAGTCTTTGAAGATTTTTATAACCTGACAAAGTTTATGATAGTTCTTTACGATTCGGACAGAAAAGCTCTTTTTTCATATCCCAAAAATATGTGTGAATTTTGTAGGTGTGTACGGGAAAGTCCCGAACTTTACGAAAAGTGCATTGAGTGCGACAACCATGGGTTTGACATTTGTGACGCCACTCGAAAGCCGTACATCTATGAATGTCATATGTCGGTTATCGAAGCCATCGCACCAATCCGCTCCGGTGAAATGAACATTGGCTATTTAATGTTCGGACAGATTGCCCTGGAAAACAAGGATAAGATACGAGCTTGTGCCAGAAAGGCCTGTGAGCTTTACGATATTGATATTACCGAAGATATGATTTCAAAAATAACTACAGCAGACGAAAAGTATATTGCATCTGCTGTAAATATGATGACAATGTGCGCAAGCTATCTTTACACCAATGAAATAATCAAAAACAACCCTAACATTTTAGTTTATCAGTTAAAGGAATACTTAAAGGAAAACCTTGACCAGAGCTTGTCCATTGAGGCAATCTGCAAACAATTTTATATCTCACAGTCAAAGCTTTATAAACTTGCAAAAACCAATCTTGGAATGGGAATTTCTGACTACATCCGCTACCAGCGTTTAACGAAAGCGAAAAAACTGCTTTTGGATACCGATATGTCGATTACACAAATCGCAGAAACGGTTGGAATTTATGATACCAACTACTTTATCCGTGCATTCAAGAAGCAGACAGGCACAACACCACTTAAGTTCCGAAGCCAAAGGAACAGTCTTTCAAGAAATTAAAAAGCTCCGCTTGTAAGCGAAGCTTTTTTTCTTTTGAAAATATATATAATCAGCACAATATTGGCTGGAGTTGTTCACCATCCAGCGCCAACTCAAGGGCTGGCAAAATTTTTGTCATATCCGCAACCAATGAGTTCGGTTTTTTCACGTGGTCATCCTGACCAAACGGCACAAAGTACAGGTTTTTGTTGTTTAACAGCACACCGATATTCTTTGCAGCGTTTCCCAGACCGTCATTAGTGGACGGTGCAATAACCACAGGCTTTTGATTGCGAAGGTGTGCCTTTGCCGCCATAGTAACTGACGAATCGGCAATACCTGATGCCAGCTTGGCGAGGGTGTTTCCGGTGCAAGGTGCTATCACCAAAATGTCAAGATACCCTTTCGGGCCAATTGGCTCTGCTTCCTTTACCGTCTTGATTATAGGGTTCTGGCAAATGGTTTCAATGCGGTTTCTAAAATCCTCCGCCGTGCCAAATCTTGTATCGGTACTATATGCAATCTCGCTCATAATAGGTATTACATTAGCTCCCGTTTCTGCCACCTTTTCAAGCTCTTTTAAAACTTTCGAAAAGGTACAAAATGAGCCTGTTAACGCAAAACCCACTGTCTTTTCAGCTAAATTCATTCATCCAACACCTCCGTTTCTGCCAAAATGTTCGTTATTGCCTCTTTTATAATTTCTCCCGATGTAACAGGTGCGGTTTTTCCCGGAAGTGACAATGCCCAGATAACATTTCTTGAAAGCCGTTTTGCGCTACTAAAATCAACACCGCCAGGCTTTGATGCAAGGTCGATAATAAGGGCATCTTCCCGAACTCTTTTTAAGACTTCTTCGGTTAAAACCATAGCCGGCACTGTGTTTATAATAAGGTCAAAATCTCCTGCAAATATAGGCAGGTCTTCGGTATGTATCGCCTTCATTCCGCCCTCTTCTATCCACGCAAAATCCGAGCATTTTCGTGCCGAAACCGTAACGCAGGATTCAAGAGCCTTTAATTTTTTCGCCATAACCTTTCCAACTCTGCCATATCCTATAACAAGGCTTTTTGACCCGAAAATAGTTATAGGCATCTCAGAAAACGCAATTTCCAAAGCACCCTCTGCCGTTGGAATGGCGTTTTTTACAATCAGTTCTTCCCGCTTATAGTAATCCGCAAATTTAAGTCCTTTTCCCGTCAGGATATCTTCCGTTTCTTTTGAAATTCGTCCGCCAAGAACAAAGCAATTCCCCGAAAGCTGGTCAAGCGCCGAAGAAAGTGCAATCTGCTTTTTTGAAAAAGGTGCATTTATATAAACATTATCAAAGCTCATAGGCATAGGAAACACTACAATATCCGCCGACTCAAGTAGCGAAAAATCGCAATCATCCTCAAAAAGTCCGATAGTGCTGACGACATATCCATCCTTTTTAAGAAGCTCTGAAAGCCTTCTCTGCCTTAAATCTCCACCAATTATACAAACTGTATTTTTCACCATCCATACCTCCCTCTTTTACATATTATGTACGCCTAAAAAAAGTGTTCTGCCAAGGCATTTTATATGTTCTAAAAAAATAAATTATTTTCAAATAACTATTGAAGATTTCCGCATTTTCTGTTACAATTATATTGTATATCTATATACATATTTGTTGAAAGGTGTGATAATATGGACGAAAGATGCGTTCTTATAATCGAAGACGAGCAAGCCATTGTAGACATACTCAAATTTAATTTCCAAAAAGAAGGATATAAGGTGCTTGAAGCTATGGACGGTGCTACCGGCCTTGAACTTGCGCTTTCTGAAAATCCTGACCTTATTCTTTTGGACGTAATGCTTCCTAGGATGGACGGTTTTGAAGTATGCAAAAAAATACGTGAAAAATCATCTGTTCCTGTAATTATGTTGACAGCACGTGAAGAGGAAGTTGATAAGGTTTTGGGTCTTGAGCTTGGTGCAGACGATTATATGACAAAACCATTTTCTATCCGTGAACTTACCGCACGTGTTAAAGCTAATTTAAGACGTACTTCAATTGACAGAGCATCAGTTGGTCAGGATAATGCTTCACTAATAACATCAGGCGACCTTACAATCAACGTGGAACGCTATGAAGTTTCAAAGTACGGCAAGGTTATTGATATAACTCTTCGTGAGTTTGAGCTTTTGAAGTTCCTGGCAACTCAGCCTGAACGTATTTTCTCACGTGAAAATCTACTTGAGAATGTTTGGGGCTATGAATATTACGGCGATGTTCGTACAGTTGACGTTACTGTAAGACGTCTTCGTGAAAAGATTGAGGACGACCCTGGTATGCCACGCTATATCATAACAAAACGTGGCGTTGGTTATTACTTTAATAAGGCACAGTAAACATGTTTAAAAGCATACAAACCAAAATTATATCTATTTTCATACTTACTATTTTGTCGGTAGTGGTTGTTATCGGCTCTTTTCTTACTGCCAATATTGTGAAACTTTATAACGATGAATTCTACGTTATGATGGAAAAAGTTTTCACAACTGGCCTTGTTTCCGAGCTTGAAAACAGTGCCGGCATATCGGGTAGCGAAGGTGTTCGTGACATTGTCAGCTCTTATGCCGGACCTTTGGGCATTGACACCTACCGTTTTTATGCCATTTTAGATGCAAAAACAGGTGCTGTTATTCACTCATCTGACCCTGCAAAGAGTGCAAATCTTGAGAAAAGCGATAACATAATCACCGCTATGGCAGGCAAAAACGGTAATCTTTCCGATACCGAAAAAACATATATGGACTATGCCATTCCTATAAACGCAAATGGCAGTGCCCGATATATTGCTTATATTAAAGACACAAAAAACGAAGTAACATCTGTTACCCGTAACGTGCTTTTTATTTTGATTGAAGCGCTTTTGGTTTCTGTATGTATTGCAATTATATTGAGTTTCTTCTTCAGCCGTACTATTACAAAGCCAATCCGCAGTTTAACCGGCGTTGCAGAAAAAATCGCATCCGGTGAATTTACTTCGGTTCAGCCAACCGACGCAAAGGACGAGCTTGGAATTTTGAGCAACACTTTTGCATACATGTCAACGGCACTTTCAAGTACCATGGAAGAAGTGAACTCCGAAAAAAATAAGGTTGAAACTATCCTTAATAATATGACTGACGGAATCCTTGCCTTTAACACCAAAGGCGAGCTTATCCACATAAACCCGAAAGCCAAGAAAATGATTGGCAGACAGTTTTATGACGATATCAAGTTCGATAATTTCTTTAAGGAAATTGACGCTGATATTTCAATGGGTAGTCTCATATATATAAATGACGAAGAAAGATCAGAGCGTCAGGCAACTATTAATGACAAGATTATCCGCTTCACTTTTGCGCCGTTTAAAATTGAAAACAAAATCGGTGGCATCCTGGTTGTTATGCACGACGTTACAAGCCAGCAAAAGCTTGAATTTTCACGTCGTGAGTTCGTGGCAAACGTATCTCACGAGCTTCGAACACCGCTTACAACCGTAAAGTCATACGCTGAAACCCTTATGGATATGCCTTATGACGAAGAAATGCATACAAGATTCTTGGGCACTATCGCAAACGAAGCGGACAGAATGACACGAATCGTAAAAGACCTTCTTACTTTATCAAGACTTGACGAAGGTCAATATGAAGTCAGACCATTTGAGCAAATTGATCTTGCTGACTTCCTGACAAGCGTTGTTGAGCGTATGTTCTTCTCCGCAAAAGAAAAGCATCAGGCCCTGCATCTTCATGCACCAAACCAGAACTCTGTGGTTTTAAGTGACCGTGATAAATTAGAGCAGGTGGTTATAAACATAATTTCAAACGCAATCAAATACACACCAGAAGGCGGACAGATTGACGTTTATTTCGGTACCCTTTATAAGGATGCTTATATAAAGGTACGTGATAATGGTATCGGCATCCCGAAAGAAAACCTGCCAAGAATCTTTGAAAGATTCTACCGCGTTGATAAGGCACGTTCCCGTGAAACAGGCGGAACAGGTCTTGGTCTTGCCATCGCAAAGCAGATTATGAACCAGCTTGGCGGTAATATTTCCATCGCAAGTGACGTTGGCGAAGGCACAGAAGTTATTATTTCTGTACCGCTATAATTGTTATCTTATTTTAAACCGTATGTAATTGCTTTGTAATACAGTTGTGGTATAATGTGTATTGTAAGATAAGGATTATGTACGAAAATACCGACGCATCGTTTGGTTTTCGCTTGGATGAAAGGTTGTTATATAAAATGAAAAAGAAGATTATTTCGTTGTTGATTGCAGCACTAATGCTGTTCTCAATAAACGCTGTATCCTTTGCGGCATACGAAACACAGATTCCTGTTACCGCTCAGGGAAACTCAACAGACTTAATATATATTAAGCGTCCGCAGACACTTTCTGCATCAACATCTGACAGAACTTATACAATTTCTGCAGTAGGACCACAGGGTACAACAATTCGTATTTACCGTCAGGTTCCTGGAACAGAAGATTGTATGATTATAAAGTCAGCACAAGAGATCGGTGCATCAGGTCTTTATTCTACTGTTGTGGATTTGCCAAATGATTCTAACACATTTATCGTGTATGCAGAAAACGGAACTACAAATCAGGTTGTTGATATCGAAATTTCAAAAGTTAAGAAGAGTACCGTTGAAAGACTAAAGAGCGTTACAATAAACATTTTGAATTTCTTGAGATAATGAGGTCTTACTATGATGAAAGAGCGACTTAAAAGTTTCATACTTGTTATACTTGTTGCTTTTTCACTCGTTTTGGCCGAAAAAATATTAGTTGACGAAAAGTTATGGCCTACGGGCTATAACTTTTTTAGTATACGAACAAATCTGAAAAGAGCGGACCACAGCGTTACCGATAACCTTACTGCACCGGAACGTATCATCGTGAACACAGGCTATCAGTCCAGCCGATTTGAATACCTTAGAAAATCACCGGAATTTAAAGGGATTTATGATGTAGCAAGCAATGTTTTGAAAAATGCCTTTCAGGAGCCTGCCCGAAATATCACACAAGTTTCAAGCGAAAACTGGTACTCTGCCCTAACAGGAAAATCAATCTATCTTTCCTATCCAACATCATATTCTGCAAAGAATTTTTCAGGCCTTTTAGCAGTAGGCAGAACCGAAGCCACATTCAAAAACTTTTCGGATATAGTTATTGAAGAAAACGGCAATGTTTATGTGAATGACAACGGCACATTTTATAAGATTGAAACAGGTGCACAGGAAATTTCGGCAATAATTGAGAATGTTCTTGAGACGGACATCGAAAACCAGTCCGTTATCAACTATTCTTTTGACCTTAATTTTGACAAGGAATTCGGTAGCCAAAAAACCATCCTTGCGCCGATGATTCCTATTTATTCCGACGCTGTTTCGGCAGAAGTGGTGTACGCTGAAAACCCTGTAATGAAAGACGATGAAATAAACCAAAGAACAGTAAACCAGATTTTGTCAGCCTTTTCTATAAACCCAAACTCAATGTGGCGATATACAGAAGCTGACGGCACTTTGGTTTTTGTTGAAAACACAGGTATCTTGAAAATTTCTACCGACGGTATTCTTACCTTTACTGCAAGCGATACAGGTATCAAGCTTTCATCAGGGGCATCCAACACCTACGAAAATGTGTCGCAGGTTGCTGAATTTATTGATACCGTTAACCTTTCAATAAACCAGAACGCGGAAATGAACGTAACTTCAGCCCTTACCGAAGACAACGCTCAAAACTTCACATTTGACTATAACGTGGGTGGTATACCTGTTAAATATCAAGGTACAAGCGCAGTAAAGGTTACTGCCCGAAACGGATATATCACAGAGTATTCACAGATTTTAAGACGTTATAACCCACAAGGCAATACAGGATTCACACCGCTTTATATCGAAGCGCTTGATAACATAATCGCAAAATATCAATCTTCTATGAACCAGATTAACATTAAAAAGATGTTCCCTGCCTATATTGATGACCTTACAGGCGGAGAAAAGTTGCCTGATTGGTACATTGAAATTGATAACATTGTGGCAGAATAATAAAGGAGGAATGTTATGAACTGGAGCAGAGTAAAAACCGTTCTTATAATTCTGTTTCTTTGCACGGACATTTTTCTCCTTGCAACTTATCTGACATCTAAATATGCATCTTCTACAGTTTCACCTGAAGTGATTGAGTCTACTGTGGAAGTCCTTAAAAACAACAACATAACCGTTGACCCTGCCATAATTCCGCAGAAGATACCAAGCGTTGTTTCTCTTGATGCGGAAAACGTTATTTCCGATTACGAAACCTTCTCCCAAAAGATTTTGGGAAGCGAAATTGAAACAATTGATTTCGGTTATGAAAGCGTGGCAGGAAAGGTCACTTTCTACGGCGACAGGTTCAATTTTGTTAAGAACACTATGATTGACGCAATCATTGACGTGATCCCTGTAACCGATGAAAAAATAGCGAAAGACGTTACAGTTTCAAGCCTTCAACAGCTTGGTTTTGACCTTGAAAATGCTGAAATTATTACAGAAAAATCTGACACAGGTTTCACTGTGACCCTTGAAAATAAGGCCAATTCCCTACCAATTTTCAATTCACAAGTGGTTGTGGAACTTTCAAAAAGCGGTATAACATCTGTTTCGGGAATCTGGTTCAACGAAACCGAATCTCAAAACGGAAATAACAACATAAAGAGCATAACTTCCGCTTTGATTGATTTTATTCCAGATGCAAAAACACCTGCCAAAATCACCGAAATTGAGCTTGGCTATAACATTTTTGATAAGGCATCTTATCACAAATCATCAACCCTTATCCCTGTCTGGAAAGTAACCACCCAAGACGGCGATACCTATTTATTAGATGCAAGAAATATGTAAAAACAACTCCTAAATTTATAAGGGGTAGAAAAAAGAATCAGAATGGACGAAATGAGCTGTAGCGTGCTACAGGCCACCCGACGGCGTACGTGTGTACGCCAAGTGGCTCATTTTGTTCATAGAAAAAAACCGCAAAGGTCGACTTTGCGGTTTTTCGTTCTGGACTTTTTTATAGCCGTTTTTTAATCGAATAAGGATACCTGATCAGTTTCCGGAATGTCAAGGCAACCCTCTTCCACCAGCATTTCGATGATGGTTTTGGTTACGCCTGTTCTTAATCTGAACTCTTCAATAGTCCTGAACTCGCCGTCAGCTCGTGCCTCAACGATAGCCCTTGCCGCATTGTCACCCATTCCAGGAAGTGCATTAAGCGGTGGCAATATGCCGTTTTCCGTCGGTACAAAGTTGGTAGCCTCTGACTTATAAAGGTCGATTGGGATAAATCCCACGCCTCGGGCATACATTTCAATACAAATTTCAAGTATCGGCATAAGGTTCTCTTCTTTAGGAGAAATTGTGCCGTTATTCTTTTTCTCTTTAAGCTCATTTAATGCATTACGGGCAACACCGATTCCCTTTGTCATGATAGATGCATCAAAGTCATCGGCACGAACCGAGAAATATGCGATGTAGAACGCTTCAGGGTAGTACACCTTAAACCAAGCAATTCTGAACGCCATAGTAACATACGCAACTGCGTGTGCTTTTGGGAACATGTACTTGATTTTCTTACAGGAATCCATGTACCACTCCGGCACTCCCGCCGCTGTCATGGCCGCTTCGTCATCAGGCGATAGACCTTTACCCTTTCGCACGTTTTCCATTATCTTAAATGCGTGACCTGCTTCAACTCCGCAAGCAATCAGGTAAATCATAATATCGTCACGGGCACAGATTGAATGTGACAGGTCACAAAGTCCCTGCTGGATAAGATCCTGTGCATTTCCAAGCCACACGTCAGTACCGTGAGAAAGTCCGGAAATTCTAACAAGTTCGGAGAACTTTTCCGGCTTTGTATCTTCAAGCATCTGGCGAACAAACTTTGTACCAAATTCAGGTATGCCGTATGTTCCAAGCTCTGTTCCTATGTCTTCGCCATCCTGTACGTTAAGTGCATCAATGGACGTAAATAGGGATAGTGTCTTTTTATCACCCAAAGGAATTGTCTTTGCATCAACGCCGGTTAAGTCCTCAAGCATCCTGATTACCGTCGGGTCATCGTGACCAAGTTCGTCCAGCTTTAAAAGATTCTGGTCGATTGAGTGGTAATCAAAATGGGTTGTTATAATGCTTGACTTAACGTCGTCTGCAGGGTGCTGAACAGGGCAGAACTCGTGAATATCGTTGGTATAAGGCACAACGATAATTCCACCAGGGTGCTGTCCTGACGTACGCTTAACACCAACACAACCTGTTGCCAAACGCTTCATTTCAGCGTTTCTTATGCTTATTCCCTTTTCTTCCGCATACTTTTTAACGTATCCAAAAGCGGTCTTTTCCGCCACAGTCCCGATTGTACCTGCACGGAAAACGTAGCCTTCACCAAAGTATGTTTCGGTGTATTTGTGTATAGTCGGCTGATATTCGCCGGAGAAGTTAAGGTCAATATCCGGTTCTTTGTCGCCCTTAAATCCCAAGAATGTTTCAAACGGGATATCGTGTCCGTCTTTTTTATACTCTGTTCCACACTTCGGGCAAACCTTATCAGGCAAGTCGCAACCGGAAATACCCGTGTCACTTCCCACAAGCTCAAAATTCTTACAGTTCGGGCAGATATAGTGGGCAGGCAGTGAGTTAACTTCTGTAATATCCGACAAAAACGCAACGAATGACGAACCAACCGAACCTCGTGAGCCCACCAAATATCCGTCAGAAAGCGACTTTCTAACAAGCTCCTGTGCAATTTTATACATCACAGAAAAACCGTAAGTTGTGATGGAATATAGCTCCTTATCAAGTCGTTTTTGCACAACTTCAGGAAGCGGGTCACCATAAATCGCCTTTGCCTTTGTCATGGAATCGTTTACGATTCCCTCTTTTGCTCCGTCAATAACCGGAGGGCATTTTTCCGTTGGAATCGGACGGACAGGCTCTACCATATCCGCAATTAAGTTGGTGTTGGTAACAACCACTTCGTATGCCTTTTCTTTGCCAAGATATGCAAATTCTTCAAGCATTTCTTCGGTTGTTCTAAAATATAATGGTGCCTGATTGTCAGCATCGGAAAATCCCTTATAGTGCATCAATATGCGTCGGTAGTCCGCACCTTCAGGGTCCATAAAATGCACGTCACAAGTGGCGACAACCGGCTTATTATACTTTTCGCCAAGTGCCACAATCTTGCGGTTTAATTCCTGCAAATCTTCATCAGTGTTGATGTGCGGGAATTCATCCGACCTGATCATATATTCGTTGTTGCCGATAGGCTGAATTTCAAGATAATCATAAAAACTTACGATTTTTTCTATAACATCGTCAGGCTCATTATTTACAACTGCGCTGAAAAGCTCACCTGCTTCACAGGCAGAACCGATAATAAGACCCTCTCGCTTTTCTTCAATAAGACTTCTTGGAAGTCTTGGGGTTCTATAAAAATATTCAAGGTGGGATTTTGACACCATTTCATAAATATGGCGTATTCCCTTTAGGTTTTTCGCAAGAAGTATGATATGGTTTGCACGATTTCGCTTTGATGCACCACGCATATCATACTTTTCGTTTAGTAGCGTTATATCTTCATTCCCCTGAAGCTTTATTTCTTCCAACATCTTAACAAAAATGTCAGCAGTGGCCTTGGCATCATCAACCGCACGATGGTGATTTTCCAAAACCACGTTAAGATGCTTTGTCAGGGTGTTTAGTCTGTAGTTTGCAAGGTCAGGATACAAACATTTTGCAAGCATAAGGGTGTCTAAATGCCCAAAATTATACTTAAGACCACACTTTTTTGCCTTTTCCTTAATGAATCCTGTGTCAAACTTGGCATTGTGTGCCACCAAAACTGCACCTTTTGCAAACTCAAAAAATTCAGGCAATGCTTCGCCGATTTTCGGTGCATCCGCCACCATATCGTCGGTAATTGATGTAAGTTCGGTGATTTTTGCAGGGATTGGCTTTTCAGGGTTTACAAATGTTCCCCATCTTTTTGTTACCTGTCCGTTTTCCACCAAAACTGCACCAATTTCGGTGATTTCTTCATTATATTTATCAAGACCTGTGGTTTCAATATCAAATACCACAAATCTGTCATTATTCTCGTTAACGTCTTCGGTTATTCTTGCGCTGTCGTCAACCAGATAACCCTCAACACCATAGATAACCTTGATTTTTTCGTTGTTGCCTGAAGCTTTTAAGGCATCAGGATAGGACTGCACAACACCGTGGTCGGTTATGGCAATAGCAGTGTGACCCCAAGATGCAGCGCGGTCAATTAAAGCACCTGCTGATGAAACGGCGTCCATCTGTGACATCTGCGTATGAAGATGAAGCTCTACACGCTTTTTCTCAGCTAGATCCATTCGTGCTTCCGGTGGCTGACCATAGCAAACAGCATTCGCCATAACAACCACTTCTTTTGCATACTCGTTATACTGTGCTTTACCGCGAATTGTTACATAAACACCGGCTTTAAGTCCGCCCTTTTCAACGGATTTATTGACCTTTCCAAAGGCCTTGTTAACCGATGCCACAACTTCTTCACTGCCCTCTTTTGTTTCAATAAAGAACTGAACGGAAATAGAGTCCTCAAAGTCGGTCACGTCAAGCATAACAAGGGTAAATTCCTTGCCACTCTTTTTGCTCTTGATTTCCTTTGTTTCATAGCCAAAAACTGTTCCCTCAAAGCAGACAACAGTTGAATTTTCGTCAATAGATGAAATCGGCACAAGTGGGGCCTTGATTGTGTTTCCATAAATAACGTCACCAGGCTTTGCATTTCCAAGGTCACGGACAATTCGTTTTGGACGAACTACTACCTGCTTTTTTTCTTCGCCCAAAGTTTCGTCAGAGCTTACTTCAACCACTTCTTCAACAATTTCTGATTTTGAGATAACAGACACGCCAAAAAGACGCAAGGATTCTTTCAGGAACTTTTCCGCCCATTCTTTTTGGGCATCTGTTAGTTCTTCTTCCACAATAACCTGCATCTTTCGTAAATGCTTTGATACTTTAATGTTTTCGACGTGGTATCCCGCAATTGGTGTTCCCTTTGCAACTGGCAATACCGACTCAAGTATCGGTTTCATACGTGTACCTCACTTAAATTTTTGGGCAAAAAAACACCTGCTTTTATAAGCAGGTGTTCTCAATTGGAGCGGAAGACGAGATTCGAACTCGCGACGTTCACCTTGGCAAGGTGACGCTCTACCACTGAGCCACTCCCGCATAAGTCTTGATTAGTATAACACATTTTTTTAAGGTTGTCAATATCCGAAAAAAGTTTTTTTGCATTTTTCTTTCCAAGACCGGATGAATTTGATTTAGAGCATACCAAACGCATTGTAACCTTTCTCGCCACACTTTGCCAAGGGATAGGAAAAAATGCTCCAGAATGGACGAAACGAGCTGTAGCCTGCTACAGGTCACCCGATGGCGTACTGTTGTACGCCGAGTGGCTCGTTTTGTTCATAGAAAAACCGCAAAGAAAATCTTTGCGGTTTTCGGTCTGGACTTTTTTTACATCCCTACTTATATATCCAAATTAGACACATACTTCGCGTGTTTTTCTATGAACTCACGTCTTGGCTCAACCTTATCACCCATCAGGATTGTGAAAATCTGGTCAGCTGCAATGGCATCTTCAAGCTCAACACGAAGCATTGTTCTTGTTTCAGGGTTCATAGTTGTTTCCCAAAGTTCAGGTGGGTCCATTTCACCAAGACCCTTATATCTCTGAACCTTTGCACCAGGTCCCATTTCGGCAAGTAGTGCATTTCGTTCATCGTCTGTGTATGCAAACTTCTCAACAAGGTTCTGATTCTTACCCTTAAACACCTTATATAGCGGTGGCTGTGCAAGATATACGTTTCCGTTTTCGATTAGCGGACGCATATATCTGAAGAAGAATGTCAAAAGAAGTGTTCTGATGTGTGATCCGTCAACGTCGGCATCGGCCATGATGATGATCTTACCATACTTCAGCTTTGTAATATCAAATTCTTCGCCAATTCCCGCACCTAGTGCCTGAATAATAGGAAGTAGCTTTTCGTTTGAATAAACCTTATCAATACGTGACTTTTCAACGTTTAGCATTTTACCCCAAAGTGGCAAAATAGCCTGGAAGCGACGGTTTCTGCCCTGCTTTGCAGAGCCACCCGCTGAATCTCCCTCGACGATATAGATTTCAGCGTAATCTGCGCCTTCATCAGCACATCTTGCAAGTTTACCAAGAAGTGAAGCATTTGAGCCCTGTGCACTCTTACGAGTTGCCTCTCTTGCCTTTCTTGCTGCTTCTCTTGCACGGGATGCGGTTAGTGTCTTATCAATAATAGCCTTTGCAACTCTTGGGTTTTCTTCCAAGAATGCAGAGAACTTGTCATTTAGCGCATTTTCAACCAAAGTTCTTGCTTCGGAGTTACCAAGCTTTGTCTTTGTCTGACCCTCAAACTGTGCTTCTGTCACCTTAACGCTGATAATAGCTGTAAGACCTTCACGGGTATCTTCACCGGATAGGTTCGCTTCCTTTTCTTTCAGCATATTATGGCTTCTTGCATAATCGTTAATAACACGTGTTAAGCCTGACTTAAAGCCTGTTTCGTGCATACCGCCGTCAATAGTACGGATGTTGTTGGCAAAGCTCATGATAGCCTCGCTGTATGCGTCTGTGTACTGCATAGCAACTTCAACAATCATATCGCCTCTTGTTGCTTCAAAGTAGATAACGTCATCGTGAAGCGGGTCTTTATTCTTGTTAGAGTCAAGAACGAATTCCTTAATACCGCCTTCTGCATAAAGCTCTATGCTTTCAGGCTCTGCAACACGCTTATCTGTAAAGATAATCTTAATACCACGGTTTAGGTATGCCTGTTCCTGAAGACGTCTGTGAAGTACATCAGCATCAAATATAAGAGTTTCAAAAACTTCGCCATCCGGCTTGAATGTGATTTTTGTACCTGTCTTGTCTGTATCGCCGATTACCTTAAGCTCGCAGGTAGGCTTACCACGTTCATAGCTCTGGTAGTGGATATGCTTACCGTCTGAAACTTCAACTTCAAGTTTTTCAGAAAGTGCGTTAACAACAGATGAACCAACGCCGTGAAGACCGCCTGATACCTTATATCCGCCACCGCCGAACTTACCGCCTGCGTGTAGGATTGTAAGTACCACCTGAACGGTTGGGATACCCTCTGTCGGGTGAATACCAACAGGGATACCACGGCCGTTATCTATAACGGTAACTGAGTTATCCGCATTTATGTCAACTTTGATTTCGGTACAGTATCCGGCTAGTGCCTCGTCAATTGAGTTGTCCACAATCTCGTACACAAGATGGTGCAGACCCGCAGATGAGGTTGAACCGATATACATACCCGGACGCTTTCTTACTGCTTCAAGACCTTCTAAGACTTGTATTTGGTTTTCGTCGTATCTTGTTTCAACTTTTTCCATTACTATAACTCCTAATTCAAATAATTATCAGATTTTGCTCTTCCGTAAAGTGTTCTGGATGCCAGTGATGATATATATACACAGGTTTTTCCGCCTGATTCGGTTACGATAAATGATTTCGGCAGGTCTTCCGCCACGTCAATCACTATTCCGTCTTTCTGTGCTTTTTGGAGGAAATTTCGTGTCTGGTGGGATACCGTTGTATTATCCATATCGAAAATCCCGATAACAGTGCTCATATCCACCACAACATCATTTCCCAGATGAAGATACATCATATCTCGTTCATTCCTTTTATAATTTTTCCGGACTTGACCTCAAAAAATTTGGTTCCCTCCGGAGTTTCATCCTCTATGTCGGTGCAGGTTATGATTACCTGCTTGCCACGTATTTTTTCGGTTAAAAACTGTCTTCTTGAAATATCAAGCTCGCTCATTATGTCGTCAAG
>JAZOOY010000042.1:0-2993 GCA_045655325.1 Clostridia bacterium | reverse complement strand
TATTTGTTAGACGAATGGGATGATGAAAAAAATCTGCCCTTCACACCTGATACTGTAAGTGCAAGCAGTTCTGTTCCCGTGTGGTGGAAATGTAAAAACGGTCATTCGTGGCAAACACAGCTCAGGAGCCGATCAAAAACGCTCACAAGATGCCCTAAATGTCTTGAAGAGGAATTGGCTAAAAAAAGAGAGTTGCAGGTAAAACAGTTTGCTATGAATCTGAAAACACCGTAAATGAAAACTGCGTGTATTATCACACCATTTTTATATCATCGTATGTTTGTAATAACTCTCTCGATGATTTGACATAAAACAATTATAAAGAAAGAAGTGTTTAGTATGAAAAAGTTATTAAGTATAATTTTATGCTTATGTATGATTTTAAGCATATTCCCGGCAATGTTTGTGTATGCTGATGTTCCTGAAGAAATGACATTCAGCTATGCCTATGATGTTCAGAGAAGCCCTGCTATTCCGACAGAAATAGGAGGCAAGGTTACAGTTTCCGGATTTCAGAAGCCTTTGAAATACGGCTCAAGCGATAGCGGTAGCGTGATGCAATATGAAGACAGCAAGGGTGACTGGAAGCTTACAGAGGTTGGAAATTACACAAGCATAGACAAAGTGTCGCCGCAACCCACAATCTATCTTAATTCTATAGTAAAAACAGTTGCTCAAAACTGCGGGATAGCAGATGTAAGTAGTGTTGTTATCCACAAGTTGACAAATGGTAATGGAAAACTCGTAGGTTATGGTGTTGTACTCTGTGTTGATGAAGCAAAAGGTCAGGCTCTGTTTTTATGTGATTTGTACAATGAGCAAGGTGCAGGATTTTTCCTGTCAAAATCGGAAGTTACAAGCAAATCTATAACCATTGGTGAGGGCGCGACGGAACAGTCATTCACAAATTCAGGTTCGGAAACATCCGTTTCCGGAGGTTCAAAGCCTGATGAAGATTTTACATCGGAAAACATTCCTCAAAACGTAAGAAGCATCTATGGCGAATTTGCAAAATATGCAAAATATACGCCATATTCTGATCGTGTGACCGTACCTATTGAACCGATGCGCAGAAGAGAATCAATAGCGGATTATATGCCGGCTCCCCCGGAATTTCAAACAAAGAAAAGACCTGCCGAGCTGCCTTTGATTGGTCGTGGTATGCTCCATATTGGCGATGAAGGTAAACAAGGTGTGGTTAAAGCCTACTTTTCTCCTACGAGAGGCGGTAATGGCAGAGGACATCTTATCAATGAACTGGTGCAGATTGGTTTATATTATAATGGACCTGAACCTAATGGTTCTGATGATTCTTTCGTAAATAACGTGGCATCCTATTATTATACCGACTCACCTGTTGACATTATTGCATATAACGATGATTGGGTAGCGGTATGGGATGAAGGCGCGTGGACAGATTATATATTTGCATCAGGTGGATGTAATTATCTTTATCACGGAAGATATATAAAACCCGGTGTTTATTATTACCCAAGAGACAATGTGTATATTCTTGATGCAAAAAACAACAGTCCTAAGCCTACATCATCCACAGTTGGTACAGCGACTTGTCTTCTTGCAATCAAAACTGCTCCCGAATCGGAAAATTATATAAAGAGTGGTGTATATAAAACAAATCAGTCTTTTCAGGTGACAAACGAAGAACCTATTAACGGTCATTATCAGGTATATTATGCCGGAGGTCTTTACTATGTAAATGCAACTTGGGTTAATCTGAAGAAAAAGGGTGTTGAAAAACCTTTAATAAACTATACCGGCAAACTTGAAACATCGGAAAAATCCATATCCATTTATGACCAGCCAAACGAAACAGGCAACCTTATCGGTAAAGGTAAAACTGGTATGGCACTTGAAATACTTGATACAAATGCTTCCTCCGAATATGCGAAGATATGGTTCTCAAGTAAAGAATGTTATATAAAGAAATCATACATCAAAAACGCAATGCCAACAGCAGGTAATATGCAAGCTATGGGTTATGTAAAACCTATCGGTAAGATAGTAACGGATACTCCATGGGCAGATTACGGAACAGGATTCTATATGACTGCAGCCAACGGTGAACTTGAAATGGTTGGCGTGCTTGGAAGAAATACTGAAGTATATGTATATGGTGTAGATCATTACGAAGAATACGATGAAGGTTCCGGGTTAAATGCAAAGTTCAAGGTTATATATAAGGGTTATCCGGGCTATATTTTGGCTGATGGAAGAAAAGACAGATTGTGTTTTACATACTATGAGGGATTTTTAAATACTTTCCAGACAACAGCGAAGACGCAGACAATCATTATAGATGGTGAAAAACACGATATTCTTGCTTGCAATATAAAGGATAATAACTACTTCAAGATTCGTGATATTGCAATGCTGTTATCAGGTTCAGCAAAGAGCTTTGAAGTGGAATGGGACGCAGGTGCAGGATGTATCAATATGAAGAGCGCATTTGATTATACACCGGCAGGCGGAGAGCTTGCAAAAGGTGACGGTTCGCAAAAGACAGCCGTTGCTTCAGATGTAATGCTCACTTATGACGGTTTAATAATAGATGCTGCTTGTTATAACATAGACGGCAACAACTACTTTAAACTCCGTGATATTACCGACGCTCTTGATTGTCGCGTAGAATGGAACGAGAGAACACAGCAGATAGAAATAAGCACAATGACTCCTGCTAAAGAGGATCCAAATGAAATTAAGGGATAAGTGAGGAATTAGAAAATGAAAAGATTATTAAGTCTTTTGTTGGCGTTCAGCATAATACTTACCCTTGTTCCGACAACAGTATTTGCAGCGCCGACCACAAGTGAAGCATTAGAAATAACAAATCTCTTTACAGATGTAAAGGAAGGCGATTGGTTCTACGATGCTGTTCAGTATGCACGCATCAATGGGTTCTTTAACGGAACCTCAGAAACAACCTTTGCTCCAAACGGTACAATGACAAGAGGAATGTTTGTTACCGTTCTTGG
>JAZOOY010000041.1:0-30202 GCA_045655325.1 Clostridia bacterium | reverse complement strand
GCACAAACCTTTGCACAAACACCACACTTACCATTTTTAAGCATATTACAATAGTCTGCATCAATTGTTGCAACCTTTGGAACTGCCTGAGCAAACGGAATATAGATAGCACGCTTCATATCCATACCAAGGTTGAAGTCGTTTGGAACCTTCTTTTGTGGACACTTTTCAGTACAAAGTCCACAACCAGTACACTTAACTTCATCAACGAAACGAGCTTTTTTCTTAATTTTAACATCAAAGTTGCCTACGAAACCTGATACAGAATCAACTTCACTATATGAGAAAATTCTGATTTTGTCGTTTTGGGCAACGTCCACCATCTTTGGTGTCAGGATACAAGCAGCACAGTCAAGTGTTGGGAATGTCTTGTCAATCTGTGCCATCTTTCCGCCAATGGTTGGCTTTGTTTCAACGATGTCTACAGGGAAACCAGCATCTGCAATATCAAGCGCAGTCTGGATACCTGCGATACCGCCGCCGATTACAAGTGCTCTCTTAACAACCGGGCTTTCGCCTGGAGTTAGTGGAGCGTTAAGACATACCTTGGCAACAGCGGCTCTTGCTAGAATGATAGCCTTTTCTGTACCTGTTGGGATGTCCTTGTGTACCCATGAGCACTGCTCACGGATGTTTGCAATTTCAACCATATATGGGTTGATTCCTGCAGCTTCTGCAGTTTTTCTGAAGGTTGCCTCGTGCATACGAGGAGAACAAGAACAAACTACAATACCAGTTAGCTTATACTCCTTGATGGCATCCTTAATCATTTCTTGTCCCGCTTGGGAACACATATACTGATATTCGGTAGAGAAAACAACGCCTTGCTCGCTCTTTAAAGCCTCTGCCACAGCCTTTACATCAACTGTAGCTGCAATGTTGCTTCCGCACCAACATACGAATACACCTATTCTTTGCATTATTTTCTCCTTTCTACTTACTGTATTTACGCATTGCGCTGACTAATGCCTGTTGTGGCATTTCGTCGTCCAAAAGGCTTGGAAGTGCATCACTCTTTAAGTGATTATTTCCCTGCTTTCTTACTGCAACAAGTCTGATTGCTTCTACAAGCTTTGCTGGTTCAACACCTCTTGGGCATCTTTCAACACACGCAAAGCAAGAAAGACACTTATAGATTGACTCTGAATTTACTAAAGTTTCAATATCGCCACCGTCTACCATATAAGCAAACTGGTGTGGATGATATTCCATCTCGTTATATGCAGGACAGCTTCCGCTGCACTTACCGCATTTCATACACTTCTTAGGATTTACACCGCTGATGCGGATAACGTCCTCTCTCAAGTTAGAATTATTCATTATCGCACGCCTCCTTTACACCAAGTGCCTCTGCAAGAAGCTCTGTAAAGTAAACTACTGGGATTTCGCTGTCGTGCTTTTCAAGATTGTACTTGCAAAGTGGGCAAGCTGTGATAATCATTTCAGCGCCCTGAGCTTTTGCGTTATTAACAACTGCATTGCTCTTTTTACTTGCAAGTTCTGGGCTTTCAACGCTTACGTATCCGCCACAGCATTCGTTACGCATAGCATAGATAATAGGCTCTGCACCCAAAGCTTTTAGAAAATCTTCCATAATGCTTGGGTTTTCAGGGTCATCCATCTTCATAACGCCGTTTGGTCTTAGAAGTAAGCATCCGTAATATGCTCCGATTTTCTTACCTGCAAGAGGATTTACAACCTTTTCTTTAAGTTTATCAAAACCAACCAAATCACGTAGCATTTCAAGATAGTGATAAACTTCTGCTTCACCATTATAAGCATCTTCTGCCATATAACGGTTTACCTTATCAGCAAATTCCTTATCATTTTGCATAGCGTGGTTTGTTTGCTTAATAACATTATGACAAGCTGAGCATACTGTAACTAGTGGCTGTTCTTTTGAAGATGCTTCTTTTAGAGCACGAACAGAAGAAAGTTTTGTTGCTACTTCGTTTTTAGCAGTTGTAAACACACCGCCACAGCATTGCCAGTTTTCAATTTCTTCGAGAGTAACCCCCAAAGCCTCAGCTGACTTATATGCGTATAGGTCAAGGTCTTTAGCTTTGTTTTTCAGGGTACAACCCGGAAAATAACTAACCTTCATTTTTTTACCTCCAGATTAAACCATTGCTTCCGGATGGAATACTTCGTCAAACTTTTCAGCTGTTAGGAATCCAAGTTCTACGCAAGCTTCCTTAAGTGATATATTGTCCTTAAATGCTTTCTTAGCAGTTTTTGCTGCATTTTCGTATCCGATATATGGGTTTAGAGCAGTTACAAGCATCAAAGAATTGTGCAAGTTGTGGTGCATCTTTTCCTTGTTTGCCTTAATACCAACAGCACAGTTCTTGTTGAATGAACGGATTGCTTCTGCCATAAGTCTTGCAGACTGTAGGAAGTTATAAACACATACAGGCATAAATACGTTAAGTTCGAAGTTACCCTGTGATGCTGCCATACCAACTGCAACGTCATTACCCATTACCTGAACTGCAACCATTGTTACAGCTTCGCACTGTGTTGGGTTTACCTTACCAGGCATAATTGATGAACCTGGTTCGTTTTCAGGAATAAAGATTTCGCCAAGACCGTCTCTAGGGCCTGATGCAAGCCAACGAACGTCGTTTGCAATCTTCATCATATCAGCTGCTAGTGCCTTGATTGCACCGTGTGCAAATACAAGCTCGTCCTTTGATGTTAAAGCATGGAACTTGTTTGGAGCTGTAACGAAAGGCTTTCCTGTAATGTTGCTAACTTCCTTTGCAACAACTTCGCCAAATTCCTTTGGAGCGTTAAGTCCTGTTCCAACGGCTGTACCGCCAAGAGCAAGTTCGCAAAGTGGTTCGATTGAACGCTTGATAAGTTCGATGTCTTTTTCAAGACTTGAACGCCAACCGCTGATTTCCTGTGTGAATGTGATTGGAGTTGCGTCCTGAAGGTGAGTTCTACCACTCTTTACGATGCCTTCATTTTCTTTTTCAAGTCTTTTAAATGTTTCAACTAGTTCTTCTACTGCAGGAATTAGCTTGTCTTCCAAAACAAGTACAGCAGCGATATGCATAGCTGTTGGGAATGTGTCGTTTGATGACTGACTCATATTTGAGTCATCGTTTGGATGAAGTAGCTTCTTTCCAAGGATTTCATTACCTCTGTTTGCAATAACTTCGTTAGCGTTCATGTTTGACTGTGTACCTGAACCTGTCTGCCAAACAACTAGTGGGAAGTTATCATTAAGTTTTCCTGCCATAATTTCATCACAAGCAGCCTTGATAGCTTCAACCTTTTCTGCTGTCATCTTTTCAGGACGCAATGCATTATTTGCAATAGCCGCAGCCTTCTTTAGTACGCCAAATGCGTGGATAATTTCAGCCGGCATTGTTTCAATGCCTACACCGATTTCAAAATTTTCGTGACTTCTCTGTGTCTGAGCTGCCCATAGCTTATCAGCTGGCACCTTTACTTCACCCATTGAATCATGTTCGATACGATATTCCATTTTCCCTATTCCTCTCTTTTCTTTAATTATATGTTAAGACTTTTAATCAAATCTTTCAAAACCTTTGCACTGTTATGAAGTGCTTTAACTTCCTCGTCATTAAGCGGAAGCATAATCTTACTGTGAGCGCCTTTACTTCCCACAACATTTAAAAGGCTTAGGCATACGTCATCAATGCCGTATTCGCCGTTTAGCATAGTTGATACTGTAAGTGTTGTATCAATTCCGCTAAGTAGGCACTGACAGATATGACATACTGATACGGATACAGCGTAGAATGTCGCACCCTTTCTCTGAATAACTCTTGCGCCTGATTTACGCATATAGTCTTCAACTTCTTCTTTGTTAAAATCAGGATAATCAATTCCTGATCTAACTGCATCTCTGTAGCTTTCAATCGGTACGTTTGAGATGTTCGCAATTGACCATGGAACAAATGAACTGTCACCATGTTCACCAAGTACATAAGCGTGTACGTTCTTCTGATTTACAGAATAGTATTCTGAAACTCTTGAACGAAGTCTTGCGGTATCAAGAATTGTACCTGAACCGATAACTCTCTCCTGTGGAAGACCTGTGTGCTTTAAGAATACATATGTTAAGATATCAACAGGGTTACTTACAATAACATATGTTGCATCAGGAGCTACAGGGACAATCTTGTCTGCAATGCTCTTAATAATGTCAACATTTGTCTGTGCAAGGTCAAGTCTTGACATGCCTGGCTTTCTTGCCATACCCGATGTAATAATAACAATGTTAGAGTCCTTAGCGTCTGCGTATGAGCCTGCATAAACGTTTGCAGGGTTACAGAATGGAACACCCTGTCTTATGTCAAGCGCTTCCCCAAGTGACTTTTCTTCATTGACGTCAATCATAACAATTTCGGATGCAAGTCCCATAGTAGTAAGCGTATACGCTATTGTAGAACCTACGTTTCCTGAACCGATTACAGTAATTTTGTTCATAGTTAATCCTCACTTTATAAAATTTCTTTTGTTTATTTTAAAACGGATATTGCATCACTGATTGTTTTCTCGAATGCTTCTCTTCCGTATTTATCAACTTCTGCTTTGTTCTTCTCGCCATGAGTTAAGCAACCTGCACCACCGATACAACCGCCGATACAAGCCATACCTTCAATAAAGTTGGCGTCAAGAACGTTTTTGCTCTTCTTTAAAAGTGCCACTCTGCACTCTTCAATACCGTCACAAGGAATTGCCTTTAGGTCAAAATCAATGTTCTGTTCCTTTAGTCCTTGTGCAACTGCATCGGAAAGACCGCCTGATCGTGCAAAGATTCTTCCAAAGTATGATGCGTTATCCAAAACATCTTCATCAAGTGTTGTAATATCAAGATCCTTACTGTCATATAAAGCCTGAAGCTCTTCAAAGGTAAGAACTGCGTCAACGTAAGGCTTAACAGTATCAAGCTGTGCCTCTGCTTTCTTTGCAGTACAAGGTCCTATAAACACAACCTTGGCACCCTTATCGGTATCCTTTATATATTTCGCAAGAGTTGCCATTGGTGACAAGTTGTGTGAAATATATGGTACCAGTGCTGGGAATGCTGTTTTAACATAAGTTACAAATGCAGGACAGCAAGAGCTTGTTAAGAATCCCTTCTCCGCAAGTTCCTGTGATTCTGCCTGCGCTACCATATCAGCACCAAGTGCTGCTTCGATAACTGTATAGAATCCAAGTTCTTTAAGTCCCTTTATTACCTGACCAAGTTTTGCATAGGTAAACTGGCTTGAAATGGATGGCGCTACCATTACGTAAACCTTATAGTTCTTGTTGTTGTCACTATTCTTTATAAGCTCAATTGCATCCAGAATATATGACTTATCCATAATTGCGCCAAACGGACATTGATATACACAAGCACCGCAACCGGTACATTTGCTGTTATCAATTGCCGCTGCATTGTTCTCGTTAATTGAGATAGCTTTTATCTTACAAGCATTCTGACAAGGTCTCTTGCGATTTACAATTGCAGAGAATGGGCAAACCTTTGCACACTGACCGCATTCAACACATTTTGACTTATCAATATGGGCTACGTGGTTTGCATCAAAGGTGATAGCACCCTTTTTACAAACGTCTTCACATCTGTGAGCAAGACAACCACGGCAGGATTCTGTTACGACATATCCCGCTGACGGACATTCGTCACAGGCAATGTCAATAACTTCAATCACGTTAGGGTTTTCCTTGTCACCACCCATAACAATTTTAATTCTTTCTTCAAGGATTGCTCTTTCCTTATACACACAACAACGCATTGTTGGAGTTTTACCCGGAATAATTATTTCAGGGATTTTTAATACATTTTCAAGTAGAGCATCTTTCCACGCATAGCGTGCAACTTCTCTGAGCACTTTGTATTTAAGATGTTGCACTTTAGTGTCAAATTTTCTCATATTCCTCTCTCCTTAAAAATAACTTACTTTTATCCGTTTTCCCATTAGCTTAAGGCACTTTGAAAGTTCCTCAACCAAGTTCATTTTAATACTAAAATTAATAGGCAAGTCAGGGTTCTGATGTGCCGGGTTTATGGCACGACCAACATAGAAGTTTATGTCAGTTGCCTCTTCAAACAGTAGCTGACATATGAGTGATGCACCGTCACGCTTATAGTTCCAGTGTTCGTATTTTTCATTTTCGCCCAGATAATCCTTGGCGTATTCCAATACCCTGTTTACAGTGATAACGCCTTCAGTAACAAGGTCAACGCCTTCAAGCTGTGCAATAGGCGGAATATCTGATTCTTCAAAATTAAGAGATGCGCGAAGAGGTTTTCTTAAATACTTCGCCGCAATTGATGAAGTGGTTCCGCCACAAATGATGTGCTTTCCTTCTTTTGAAAAGAACAGAGACATCATTCTGTCACAATCATCACGATTAGACGGTGGCCCGAACAGAATGTTCATCGGCTCTCTTTTTCTGATTTTAACGATACACGCTGTTGCATCGTCACCCGGCTTCTGACCGTAAAGCTTATCACATTCATCAACTAAAAGAGTTGATAAATTTTTAGCTGTAAGCCCTGAAACCGACATGGTTTCCATAAACTCGATAATATCTTCACGTTTCCAACCGAAGTTGTATGCGGTACCGATTCCTGCGTGTGGACATCCGTCACTCATTGCGATAAAGATATCATCTTCCTGAACACGGATTTCACTTTTGAAAATCTTTTTTCCGCCAATATTCATTTCGGTCTTTGGATAATCGTAATTTTTGTTATCCCTTAAAACAATTACCTGCGGGTTATCATACTGGATTATTTCGATAGTTTCGTTATTGATAATCTGCATAATGGTAAACGTAGAATATGCAACGCCTCTTACGGAACACACAGGAAGTGTGGCAGCAATTGTTTCAACACATTCTTCAATAGGAAGTCCCTCTGCCATCATTGTTGAAATGATTTTAGAAGTAAGCGTTGAAAGTATGCTTGCTTTAACACCACTTCCCAGCCCGTCGGCAAGTACGATTACTGTTGAGTTATCACTCTGTTCAACTATATCCACATGGTCACCGCAAAGCTGTTCGCCATAGTGGTTTATACTTTTCCAGCCGATATCTGCACATAAATCATTCATCTTGTATAGACTCCTTTAACTTAGCAAGTGCAATTTTGGTTTCTGCGGCAGTTTCCCCAAGAAGGGATGCGATTTCCTGAACAATACGCATCTGCTTATCTACAACCTTATCTGCAACTTCTATAGTCTGCTGGCTGATTTTTTCTTTCTTTTCGCGTTCTGTTTCTTCGTTGGTAACATCACGCATAATTCCGACTAAAAGTCTTGATTCCCTGTCATAAACCACAGACATATCAACATAGCGTCTGTATTCTGCAAGGTACACTCTTTCGCCGTGTATATCTCTTCCTGTTCTCAAAACCTCTGCAAAAAGAGTTGGCTCTAAAATTCTTATTACGTTCTCACCAAGAACGTCAGAACTTGAACGGATGTTCATCATTCTGCGGGCAGAATCGTTTATCTGTTGAACTTCAAGGTTTTCATTCAGCGCAATAAGACCGTTTGGTGTATTCTTAACGATTGTGTCAGAAAAACTTTCTGCCTTGTCCTTTAGGAAAGGTAAACACATTGATGGTTCCGCCTTACCCTGACAAATTGCAATTGCTTTTTCACGGCAGGTGTTATATCCGCAAGAACCACAGTTAAGTTCGTCTGATGGTTTGAATTTGCCCATCTGTCTTAAAACAGTAAAGATTTCTGTTTCACTTGGCATTGGGATTTTGTGTTCAATATATTCAAACTGTTTTTTAAGTTCAACCAATGTTGGTGTATCCACTTTGAAATCGTCTTTTCCTGCGTACTTGGAAATTGTTATATAATCTCTGACAGTTTCTGTTTTATGATACTTTTCCATAACAGGACCGCCGATACAACTTCCAACACAAGCAGACATTTCGATAAAACATTTGTGTATGTTTCCGCTTTCAATGTCTTTTAAGGCTTGCATACAGTTTTCAATTCCGTCAAGAGCCAGATAGGTATATCCCGAAATATTCGGTTCCATTGTTTTTAAGACTCCGCCGGTTGTTGGGAAAAATCTTGCACGACTTTCGTCACTTGCGTCCATTTCCTGTTTTAGTTCAATATTTTCTTCTTTTAGCCAGTTTGACAATTCTTCAAATGTCAAAACTGCATCAACAAAGCCTTCGTAATGTTCAGCTTCGTCCTTTTTCGCAACACATGGTCCGATAAACACGGTTTTGGCATCAGGATATCTTTTCTTTATATCCTGACAGTGCGCCTGCATTGGAGAAAGAACATCTGCCAAATATTCAAGCTCTTTTGGAAAATATTTTTGTATAAGCAAGTTAATAGAATGACAGCAGGAAGAAATGATAATATCTCTTTCATCCTCTTTTAGCATTCTCTCATATTCTTTTTTTACAATTGTGGCACCGATTGCTGTTTCTTCAACGTCATAAAAACCGATTTTTTTGAGTGCTTCGCGCATAGCCTCAATTCCAACGCCATTGTAATTGGCAACAAAAGATGGCGCCAAGCTTACGATAACAGGATCACCACTTTGAAGTAATACCTTTACCTTTTCGGTTTCATCAACAATCTGCTTTGCATTCTGCGGGCACACAACAAAGCACTGTCCACATAAAATACATTCATTTCCGATAATGTGTGCCTGATTTCCTGAAAAACGGATTGACTTAACAGGGCAATGACGAATACACTTGTAACAGTTTTTGCAATTTGATTTTTTTAGGGTTAAACAATTTGGCATATTCGTCACATCCTTTCGTTTTTAATCACATTCAATACCTTTTCTTCAAAAAATTCTTTAAAATTATCACGGTTAATTCCCGTATGTACTACATCGTCTATCTGAACTGTAACTCCGATAGTATTACATTCTCCGATACAAAAGCTTCCGGCAAGAGTGATTTCGTCCTGAAGATTGTTCTCTTCAATTGCTTTTGTAAATAGCTCAACTATCTCAGGAGAACCTTTTATATGGCATGAACTGCCTACACATATTTGAATTAGCATATTATCACACTTTCGCAGCTATTTCGTTTTGGAAAAATTCATTAACATTTTCAGGTGTAACTGAATGAAATTCTTCGTCAACAGTTACACATACACCTTGCTGACATTTACCAAGGCAAAAAGTACCGCCAAGGTCCACCTTATCACCAAGATTGTTTTCATTTATAAGGTTTTGAAGCCCCTGAACAACCTGGCGTGAACCCTTGATATGACATGAACTACCAATACAAACTGTTACTTTCATTATACATTCAATCCTTTCATATTTGGAGGGGTGATTTTATTGAAATCCAAGGTACCCCCAATTGTACTTCATATTCTATCATAACCACAGCTAAAAATCAATGGTTATCTACAAATTTCGTCACATTGACATTTTTTTCACAATTTCTTTTGTGGCATTTGTTATTTTTTTAACAAGTTGCACATCTTTTGCACCCAAACTTGGGATTATATCACAATTATATGCCTATAAATCCATAGGTTTTAACACTAAAAAACTGCACAATCCAATCTATTAAAGCATCAAAAAAGCAAGCCATTTTCATAGCTTGCTTTCTTGGCGGAGAAGGAGGGAACCGTGCCGTATGCACAATTTCTCCAAACACCCATATATCAATACGTTTTGCAATCTCTAAAATCCTTATATTTTAAGTAGTGTTTTCCAATCTTTATCGAATCCATACTTACTTATATCAATACTTGGAGAGTATTGTTCAAGTATGCCGTCAATAGTAGGTAAAATGTAATTGTTCCATTCGTTGTCATTAGGCATAAGCAATTTCTTTTTTTATTGCTTTATTTATATTTTTGTAGCAAACAGAAACGTTTCCTAAAGTGAATAGTTCGATTGCTACCCATATCGGGAAGTCAGAATAATGTTTTTTGTGATGTTTTACAAAAGCTAAGCCATCATTCTTGTCGATACTGTAATTAAATAGCTCCATCATTTTATTATGTTGTTCCGGATTGGAAAAATTATTTACATTTCTATATCCCAGTGCTCCCAAACGGTGTGCAATTGTATAAGCAAGTTTTGTTTTGATATTATGTTCGACTATTTCAATTGCATAAAGGATTATTGATTTGAGCCTTTTGTCACATAAGTAAATGTTATATACATCATCAAACTTTACATTGGTAAATGTATCGTCATCATTTTTGAACTCAAACAAATATCCAGAAAAATTATAATAACTTACACATTTGAAAAATGATTCTGCAAATTCTCTGTTCTCGATTAGCAGACCACGATTAATCAATCTGTCAACTTGTTCTGTAACTGTAGTTGGTTTCTTTATTTCTTTCATTTTATCTCCTTGTATAAAAAAGCGGCTCGACCTGGTACGCATTGTTAAGAGGCGTGTCGAACCTAACTTATACTTTTATTATATGCAATTAATCATCAGTTGTCAACATAAAATCATCAATATAACGAAATTTTATGATTATTGTAATAAAACTACACTTGATTCACACCCATTTCTATTATAATTATATATTCTATTCCCATCATTTGTCAATATTATTTGAACGCATTATTAAAAAGCTTTTCATAAAAGCAAAGAACTTGTTTGAACCAGGCTCACTTAATTCGACAAAAAATAATAGACTTATTTGTAGAAAAGGTATATGTATACAAGGACGGGATTGAAATTGTATTAAATATTTTACCTACAGATACCCCATCAAAAGCTCGTAAAGATGATAAGATTTTTGATGAGCTTTTTAATTTTACTCACACACATCACCTCCTTATTATTTCATATGAAAGTATACCAAATAACAAAGTGACATGTGGGACATTTTTTTATATTTTATCACATCTTTTTACAATTTTCAATATTTCTCATTTCAGTTTAGATCAACAAAAAATCGACAAGTCGAAACTTGTCGATTTTTGGCGGAGAAGGAACGTTGCCGAATATGCTCTCAACAGCCTACATCTCTTGATTTTAGTGGATTCATTGTATTTTGGCTCTATGGTATTATATGGTGAAATCACTATTTTAGGAGGTATTACAATGGCAAACTTAAGAAAAGAACAAGAGAAGTTAGCGGTACTATTGGAAATATCCGATACCGCAAAGAAAAATGCAGACATCGTTAAAGGTGCTGAAAGTCGTATGATTATCACAGAGGAACTGGCTCGTGTGCTGAGTGATAAAAAAACGACAGTGTTGAAAAAGGAGTTACAGTTCGTACTTTATTTCTTAAAGAAGGATGAATTGGTCAACGTTGAAAGTCGTGGAAATTACACATCGAATTCTAAAACGGTAGAAGAACTTATAAGAACTGCACATGTTGTAAGCGAAGGCTTGAAAACAGATGAAAAAGCTGTTTGTTTACTCGATTCGGAAACAATTGAAGAAATGGAAATTATTTGTGCGACACATCCTTTACAGGTTAAAAATGAAGAGGATTTTTCGGGGTTTGAGTTGTTAATCAATAACGAACCTACACCGATTGAACAAGCAGAAGATAAAATAGATGATAAAGTGGATAACGAAATTCCCACATCCCAGGAACAGGTTGAAAAAGAAGGAAAGCCGAGTAAAAAAAGTAAGATAAAGAAAAAGTAAAATAATATGCTCAATATTGAAGCCTTGACAGACTTTGTGCTGTCAGGGCTTTTTTATGCTCTTATGACTCCTGATGTTGACATTAAATTGCTCGATATTTATGAGCAATACAAATTTTACAATGTTGCATACGTTACCCAAGCGTTTGAGCAGGAACTCCCACATATGATATATGTATTGAATACATTAAAATTCCGCAACGGCATTTGCAGATTTAAATGTACAGAAAATTTATTATTATATTAGGAGGAGTAATCATGAACACGGCGAGTATTTCAATTTTGACATCAGAAAAGCGTTTCCCAGGCAAACCTACAAATCAAGAGGTTGCAGAAACAATTTATAATATGAAGATGGGCTTTGGCAAAAGAGAAGAAACAATACAGATTGGAGGTTTACTGGGTCGTATCGAAGAAGGGCGAATCATCTTTCCTGCTTGTTCTGTAACAGGCTTTGCTCAAATACAGGCATTTTTCTTTGATTTTGATAACGCAGGAGAAAAGCACATTCCAAAGGTAAGTGTCCTGTTGGCTTTAAAAAAATGCGGATTGGTGCCAAACATTGTATACGACACATTCAGCAGTAGCAAGGTCAGAAATCGTTTTAGGCTTGTTTTCGTGCTGAAAGATGTAATCACCAATCAGGACAAAGCCGATGAAATCAAATCTATGTTTCTTGAACTGTTAGAAAAATATGGAGTTGATAAAAATGTCAAAACAACATCAGGTGTAATTTTTGGTGGCACTAATGCCGAAGTTCTGTACGACGAGTTTTATTCTGAAGCAAAAATCTACGGTGCTTACGATCGAATTATTAAAAAAATGCGTGAGGTCAAGCCGTATGTAGCACAGAGTCTTATGTTGCCAACAGCGAAAGGATTTTCTTATGCATTGAATCTTGTTGACGAGCCGACTTATAAGCAAATTAAATCAAAAGCTAAAACTGCTTTAAGGCTCTTGAAAAAAGACAGCAATCCGGTGGATATGGATTTCGACGATGATATAAGCAAGATAAATCTTTCGGTACTTAAGGTTATTTACACGTTACACTGCCAAGGTAAAACCACTTGCGAGAACCTAAGCAAACAGGAATATTCCGTCAGCGTAGCAAGCATTGCAGAATTTCTCCATCAAAACTTATACGCTAATAACATGCGGAAAATAAAAAGCATTTTGGAGAGCTATGAAAATCTTGTGGCAATAGTCGGAGAAAATGAGTTGTTCTACCCTATGAAAAATGTACTTGAAAGAAAAACAATATTTTACGGAGGACGATACTTTAATTGGCTAAAAAGCAATCTCTTTGAAAATATGAACGATACAGAACCTAAGGAGCACACTCACAACCTGATGCTGAAAGGGCACGCATTTGCAAAAGGAAATAATTATGGAGAACTGTTAGCGGAACAACTGTTGCAATCGTTTTTGTGGGCAGGAGAACTGCGAAAGTATGTAGGAATCAGTGTTAAAACCTTGATAGAACGTACGCCACAGTTTAGAAGCAAACTTGAAGGGTTGAGAACAGCAAATATGAGAAACACTTACATTGAAAGGGCTCTGGAAGCAATGGAAGAAATAATTCACGGTGCAAGTTCATTTCCATCTATACACCAATCTTTTGACATTGAGGTTCCCAAAGTTACTACAAGTTGTCTTGATAAACGAATCAATTTAAAGCAGAACAACAAATGGGATGAATCATCATTTCTTCAAGATATGGGCTTCTGATTTTTACTTCTGACATATTTATAAAATCCTCACTTCTGTTGTAATGTTATAAAGATTGTTGTAGATTACATTGCTATATGAATGGATTTTTCTAAGATTTGTTGCAAATAAATATAAAGTCTGTGGTAATTTTTGAAGTGTAAAAATGGTGGCAAGTGTTGGTATAATGGGAATTTAAGAGATTGTGTTTATGGGCTTAATATCTATAATCTACCTATAAGAATGAGAAATAAGAGAAGAAATGAAACTTATAAAAATATGGGCTTAAAGGGGGTGATGATATGACAATTTGGGGTATGAAAGACCATGTAAAAGAGAACTATGGCGTTCTTAAATATGTAAACAAACACATTGTGCCATGCGTTCATTATAAAGGAAGCAACAGACCATTGAAGGAAAACTCACCAATTATATGTCCTTTTCATAGCGAGACAGAACCCTCATTCTACTATCATGCTCAGAAAAACAGATTCAAGTGTTTTGGCTGTGGTATGGGTGGAGATGTGATTGACCTGCACATATATTGGTCTGCCAAGAACGGAAGAAAAATAGATTTTAAACAGGCTGTTACAGAACTTTATGATGAGCTGAATAAAGATTACATATAGAAGCAGTGTGTCGTGCGGTTAGGGTTGCTTTTTCTGCGAACACGTTTGGTTATTGGAAATGCAAACCTAACTGCACGACATATTGCGATTAATTTTAGTGCGGATGGCTCATAGTCCAAATGTACGGCAGATAAAACGACATTGCAATAGTTTGTGTTGATATACTGAAGATAAAGGAGTTGTAAGTTATGAAAATTGGCTACTGCAGGGTTTCTACCACCCATCAGAATAGCTCTCGCCAGGAGGCGACGTTAAAAAGCCTGAATGTAGAGCGACTATTTACTGAGAAATGTTCTGGAAAGGATACAGAACGCCCTGTCCTCAAAGAAATGCTAAACTTCGTGAGAAAGGGGGATACGGTTATTGTTTCCGAGATTAGCAGAATAGCAAGAAATACCAAGGACTTACTACATATTATTGAGATACTGTCCCAGAAAGAAGTGGAATTTGTAAGTCAGAAGGAAGCTATCGATACTTCTACCCCGACAGGAAAATTCATACTTACGATTTTCGGGGCTATTTCCGAGCTAGAGCGGGAGTATATTTTATCCCGCCAAGCTGAGGGTATTGCCATAGCTAAAGCGAATGGGGTTTATAAGGGGCGTAAGAGAAAAGAGTGCCCTGATTTTGAGAAATTGTACTCTCAAGTGCAACGTAAAGCCATAAGCGCCACACAGGCGTGGACAATTTTGGGGATAAGCAAATCTTCGTGGTATAAGAGAGTGCGTGAAAAACAGCGTAGTTAACCAATTTATAAGCATTTATATAGTTATGGATGTTATGAATATGAGGAGGTGAAAAAAATATGCGCAAAGGTTATTTTAAGTTCAACACTGATGAGCAACGAGAACAGAAGCATAAACTTTTCCAAGACGTTGAGCTTGATACTGTTTATGCAAGCAATGGAGACAGCTTTGAAGAATTTCTTGCAACTGTTGTATCTGAGGGTGATACAATCTACATATCTAACCTATCGGATTGCTATTCTGAATTTCAACAGTTGTTAAGAATTCTTGACTATCTGAAAGCGAATGAATCAGTGAAGCTTGTCGTGCTTGAAGGTGTGGTCAATGAATTTTGGTTGGGCGTAACCACAGGTCAGGCGGCTAAGGCTGCAAAGGACTTTCACAAAATGCTCACAACCGGGCAAATCAGCTAAGACAGTTTATTGGAAATACTCCTTATTGAAAATACCGTCAAAGCAATTGCACTTTGGCGGTATTTTCTTTATTTCCATATAATTATTACTGTTTTACATCAATACTAGAGCAAGTAATTATTTATTACAGTCCTTGCACGTTCTAAAGCATCGTTTTTTCCGTCACTATAAATCTCTAATACTTGACTCGCGATTTTTTCTTGAATTTCAATCGGTGGCTTTGGTATTCTAACTTTTTTATATTCAGGCATTTTCAGATTTAATAGCCTTACACCATTTTGTAATGGAATTGTACCACCTAACAAATAAAATTCGTTAAGCATTACCCAAACATAAGCTGAATTATACTCATTGTTGAATACGCGTACTCTAGAGCAGAAATTTGAATATGAATACTGTTCGGCTCCTTCAACATCAAAAAATCGCACGCGTCCAACAGGTTGAGTGGGGCTTCCACCAGATTTTTCTAATAAAATATCTCCATCTTCTAAAACTCTGCTTTCTAATTGACCTACTTCGACATCAATTTCAGCAATGTCTGAAAAATCAAGACGACCAGTATTAGATTTAAAATTCGTATTTCTTAACACTTTGGTTAAAACCATTTCACCCTTGTCGCCCTTCCATAATCCATCCTGAAATTTTGCTATTGTATCTAAAGGAAATGATTTATACTTACTTATTAAAGCTATCTTCTTGGTTGCATTAATATTAATCGTTTTTTCTAAAATTACAGCCTTGTAATTAATTAAATCATTTAAAGTGGAAGAACTAACAATGTTATGTAATTCTTTTGTGCTGTCTATAACATTCTTCAGATAGGCATTGTATACATAATAGTTTAGTTTATCAGGACTATATTGATTGTTGATATCGTATAATTTTGTTCCCGATTTTAACATTTTGATTCCTTCATGTCCTCTGCGAGTAGAAAACTCATAGCCGAGTATTCGTTTTTCTATCTTCTTATTGCTTGCTTTTGTAACAAGTACATTTTGCCCATACGAAAGTAAGAAGTATTGCATTCTATCCTTTTCAAGCTCAAAGATTTTTTCGAAGAACAAATTAGTAATAATATCATCTTGCTCGTCTTTGCTTTTTTGTATAAAGGTTTTGCTTGTTTTTAATTTCTTTAAAAAGCTCTGAGATTCAAACCATTTCTTATAGTCTTTGTATAATTCCTGTTCTTTGAACACTTCGTTTGGAGTTCTTTGAACGAAGGAAATATAATCCTCAAGTGAAATATCCTCATATACACTTAAAACATATTTACTAAATGCCTTTTCAATTCCTAAAACAGTGCTTTCTTTAGGTTTGTCAAAAAAAGAATTTACTGCATTTTGTATGAGTTTGTGGTCTGTATTTGCTCTACGTTCTAAGAAAAGTGCAACTGTATTTGAATTTGTTGCCATAAATGTTTTAGTACCAAATTCAGTTATAGCAACTATTTTAAAATATTTCAGCAAAAGTTCTCTTGTGGCTATGCATACTCCTGAATTGCTCAAGACTGTAATTGGTAAAATGATTGCAGCATATCCTCCAACTTTAAGCAATTGTTTCATTCGTTCAATAAATAAACATTCTATTTCGGAACTCTTATCTGTGAACTTGTTGAATAATTCAAATGATTCTTCGCCATTTTTTATAGTAGCTTTAAAAGAATTTACAGAATATGGTGGATTCGCAATTAAAATATCAAACTGTGCATTATCTTTGTGGTCCTCGTTGCTTGTAAGTCTCAGTTTCCCCTTATATTCCTTTGAATTTTCAAAATTGTCAAGGCCATTTGCTCTAATGATGTTCGCTTCTCCGTCACCATTAAGAAATGAACTTACTTTTGAAGATTTGACAAGTCGATAGTCAGCATCAATACCGTATACATAATCACCAGCCCAACCAAATTTATCATAGTCAATCCATCCCTGCAATTTTTTTCGGGCTATTGGTTTAGCTTTACTAATATCAATTTCATTTTCTATGATTGATTGAACTCTATCCATATACTCGGTAAGAAAATGTCCTGTACCGCAGGCAAAATCAATTACCGACGGCAACATTTCAGCTTCATTTGCCTTTAATTTGCGCTCAATCAACTCTTTTATAGGCAAAGAAGATACAATATATCTTGTAATTGGAACAGGTGTAAAATACTGTCCAGCTTCTTGCTTGATACTTGTATTTAACAGCAATTCAAAAAAATCGCCTAAAAACTGTTGCTTATGTCCGTATCTAAATTGATATGGTTGGAGCAATTCGACAACCTCGCGAACAACTCTTGCATTTAATTTAAAAGATGTATCGTCATAAACTTCAATAAAAGCAAACTCAGGATTTTTCTGCAAACGAAGTTTCACAAACATATCTCGAATTACTTTTTGAGCATTGCTATCAGAAACATCAGCTAAGGTACTGGCAATATCATTTTCTGAAAAGTCAGTAACATCAATATCCAAAAATCTGTGCATACCTTGCTTGTAAAGGTCATTTAATCTAATTTGTAAGCTTTCATCAGTATCATCTTCTAACCATTGAAATTCAACCTGTTCGTTATCATTCTTATCTTCGTCAATGATTTTGCATATAAATAGATTAAGAATCTTGTTAAAAGCATTAGGTTTGTCAGAAACAACATTGTGTCGGAGAATTTCTGCAAATTGGTTAAAAATCCTACCACTATCATCTTTAGTAAGCGGTAACAATCTGCTACGAACTAACGCCTTTATTTCAACGTCATAAGCATTTGCCCATTCCTCAAAGATTCCATTATCTTTGGTGTTTTTATTCCAATGATCATGAATCTCTTTTTGGTTAGTTAACTCAGTCCATGCTTCATCAACTTTAATGATATTATTTTTATATTCAATATCTGTCTCATTCTTTTGAGAAGTATAGAGACATAAATACTTAGTAGCCTTATCTTGAACAAAATACGAGAATAGTTGACCACCATCCTTAAGCATTTTCTTTTCTTCTTTTGCGAATTCAACACCCCAGGTTTTGCATTCAATCATCAAGTAAGCTTTACCATCATTGTCAAAAACAAGGATATCTAGTTTCCCCTTTTCATTTCTTCCTAATGGAAATTTGTATTCTAAATACAAATTTTTGGGAGCATAGCCTTTTTCTAACAGCCTGTCTATGCACTCAAGTACAACAAAGTTCTCAGAATTTTCAAAATTACTTGTAGTTAAATCTCCCCATTGGATGCCATCCTCTGGCTTTATATCACTCTCGCGATATTCAATTTTTGAAGTGTTGAAATTAACCCGAATAACATAATCTTTGTGTTGCGAATACTTCTTATAGAAAATATTGTCAGTTCCATCTTCGGGTATATATCCCATTATTGCTATTAATTCTTTTATACTATCCTTACTTATTTTCATCACTTACGCCCTCATTCTTTCTCTGAGACCATCAATCTCAGCTCGGTTATTTGTAAGATACTCGACAATATCTTTGGGTAGTTCATGCCGTCCATCAGCAGCCTTACTGTAAAAAACATTCTTTTCTTCATCAGTCAGGCGTAATAGCTCAACAATGCGTTCTTGCATATCGGGAGTGGGTGGCTTTACTCGTCCGTTGAACACATCAAATAGATATGTCTTTGATACACCTAAATCTGAAGCAAATTTCGCTTGTGAATAATCGTGGTCTTTAATAAGCTTTACAAAATATGCACCGAAACTTCCTTCTACGTATTCTTTTTTTGCCACTCAATCACCTCCAAAAGTAAATAAGTAAGCTGACTACTTTACTATATTACAATAAATACCCCAAAAAGTCAATATAAAACTGCATTTTGTTAAAATAATGTAATAAATCACTTAGTACATTCTTGTTATGATGAGTAACATAAAGATAATGTTCAACTTCAATTTTGTTTGATTATCTAAATCTATATTTAACAACAACTGCCTAACAAAAAAATGTACAAAAGAAAAAACGCCTATCCGTAGACATAAAAATCACGATACAGAATCATGTACATTCCAAAGTATAAATTTTTATAAAAAATAAAATTTGAAAATTCATGTTTCGAGGTGTAGAGATATGTTTGTATAGGAAGTCGCATCGAATTTCAAGGCTGTTGAATGGGTGCGTTTGTGATACTGGTTATATAGGTAAAAAGCTTTTCAAAAAGATAACTGAACTGATATTTTAGCGTTTATCTAGTATAAGGTAAATGTACAAGGAGGTAATTTATATGAGTGTGAAAATATATACTCACAAAAAACATCTAAACAATCTGAAACTGATAGAACCGGAGCAGTTCTATGATATCGACATCGTCAATGCTGTAAAAGAAGGACTTTATGAGTTTGACGACAACATCAAAGCACTGATTGCAGAGGAAAAGGGTGTGCTGAAACTTGATGGAGAAAGGCTCGAGACGAAATATGGAAACTTTACAATTAAAGACCTATCGTTTATGACGAAGCTAAAAATAGTAATGAATTTTATAAGCGATTTTATGTTCGCTGATTATGTTGTCTGCCTTGACCGTACAGGTAAGAAATTGAATGAAGCATTAATGTTGGCAGAAAAGCTGAATATCAGTGTGTTCTTGCGGTTTGAGTTTTTTGCAGAAAGTTGGCGAGATATTCGTACAGAGGTTCAGATAAATGACGAGCCACAGATATATATACTTGGAGACATTGTATTTAAATATGCCTTTGAAAGCAGTGGCATTAATGATTTTGGACTTTCAGCAGAAACAAACATCAGCTTTTGCAGGAATAACACATCTTATAATTTATGGTTTTCAACTGTCAAGACTAATATTATAGCTGATTCTACATTCCAGAAAAAGGCATTGATGCGCGATTTGAAGAAATCGGCTGACAAAGGAACATTAAAAATAACTGCTACAAATCAGGTTACCCTTGAAAATGTAGAGCTCGAGCCACAACAACTGTTGTTTGTCAATAAAAAGAATTTGTCTTACATAAGGGATAAAATCTTAGCTAATCAGGATGCTTATATTCTTATATATGATAATGATTACGACATTGTAGAGGAGATGCTTTACTCTGTTGGTAACAAGGCTGTGAACACGATAGCAATTAGAACAGTAGATGAAACATCCTATTATAATAACACCATTTTGGCAGAAAAAGAGATACCTGGTGATTGTAAAAAGCCTGCAAGATTTGAATATACATTAAAAGATGATTCTTTTGGTGTGGAACGAAGGGATGACTTAAAATTTGAAAAACTTGATTTCAATTTATAATTAGTCGATATAAAAATCCACAGTTGGCGGACTGGTGTGCAAAACTGTCAAAGCACTACACACTAATGCCAACTGTGGATATTTTTATGTTAAGATTCCTAAGGTTCGATTTTCCTAAGGGGGAAATTCCGTAATATAAAAATGGGCTTCCTATAATCAATTTCTGAAATAAGTAATATATAATTGGGGATAAAAGGGGTTAAAACCTAAGGTTTTGAAGAAAAAATAAATGGTGGCACAAAATGATTATTGAGTGGATATAATAGAAATAGGGACGGGCGTTACTAAATAAAACTATCTAAATTCCTAATAGGTTGGTCAATTAGATGCTTCTAAATTAGATAAAAAGCGTTTAATTAGTTGATACATAGTTAATAATATAGTTTGTCAGGGATTGTTGTATAATGTAAGTTTCGCTCGAACATCGAGGGTTATAAATGTAATGTCAAAGAAGCTCCAAATATGATTTCTGTAAGATGTTGCAACAGCGATTTTGTCAAAAGTAAGTTTTTGAGAGCGTTCTACTGTTGATGAAAATTTTAGAATGTTGTGTTAAAAATATAGCATGGTATCGACAGGTTATATATCACAAATTCATTACAATTGGACGTAAATCTGTAGTTTCGATAGATATTCATCATTTTAAGCACGAGCAGAGTTTATAGCTCTTCAATACTTAAAAGAAAGCGAGGTGCAAATTTAGTAGATAAAACATATGATAAAATCTACAACCACTTAAGAAAACTCGGAACATCTAAATATATTTATAAAATATGAAAAACGGAGGAAATAATATGGACAGAGCAAACATAATTTACACATCAGCCGTACCTGGTGTAAAAGATTCTTTTTCGGATATAAGAGATCAAGAACTTATGTGCAGAAGATACTTGAGTGGAAAGGATATTGTAGATAACATAGTTATTTTAAACGAACTACATTTCAGTGAAAAAAGACCTGTTTTTGAGTCCTTAAAGACTTTAATAAAAGGCGGTTGGGTTAATTCCGTGACTATAAAGTCCATAGGCGAGATACTTGATTTAGAAAATATTGAAGAACTCTCAAGATTGGCAATGGAATACGAAACGGATATCTATGTTCTTGATATAGAACTTACGGTAATTTTAGCACTGCTTGGTTTTTAACCAAGAAAGAAGGGAGATTTGAAATATGAAAGAGCGTGAGACAGAGTTTATCGTAAACATCTCAACAAATGATATTGAGGCTTTGCTTGAAGCTATCTACTCCGTAGATAACAAGAATACAGAAGAAAAAGCTGCATAATACATATTGCTCATAAATGAACCAATGATAAAACCTCATACCTACTAAAGAAAACTAATGCACCTGCACTAAAGACTTGCGGAAAGTATAATATATGATAATTTACGAGGTGCAATTTATGAGCGATGATACAATAAATATAGTTAATACATCAATAGAAGAAACAGAGATATACAGACAGATAATGAACGCTAGATATGATGAAAACTGCGGGCTTAAGAAAGCGGTGGCGTATGCAAGATTTTCGTCTGATATGCAGAGAGAAGAATCCATCGAGGCTCAACTTATAGCAATTAAAGCCTATGCTGAAAGCAATGGTTATGTTGTTATAAGAGCGTATATAGATAAGGCAATTACAGGTACAACGGATAACAGACCTGAGTTTAGAAGAATGATGTTTGATTCAAGAAATCAAGAATTTGACGCAGTTATTGTGCATAAATTTGACAGGTTTGCAAGAGACAGAAACCTTTCTTTAACCGCAAAAAATACACTTAAAAAGTTTGGGGTTACACTTTTATCTGTGGTTGAACATTTGACCGATGACCCGGAGTCAATTATTCTTGAAAGCGTTATCTTGGGAATGAATGAATACTATTCGAAGAACTTAGCTCGAGAGGTTATGAAAGGGTTACGTGTTAATGCTTCAAAATGTCTTCACACGGGTGGAAAACCTTGTTTGGGGTACGATGTGGACCCACAAACAATGAAGCTGGTAATCAACGAATTTGAGGCAGAAGCAGTCCGTATAATCTTCAAGCGTTATCTTGAAGGCGAAAGTTACACTTCTATAAATAAGGAACTTAATAACAAGGGTTACACAACAAAGAGAGGTCTTCCTTTTGGAAAGAACTCTTTGTACGAGATTTTGCATAACGAAAAGTATACAGGCGTTTATACATATAATAAATCAGCATCAAAGAACTTTGAAGGAAAGTTTAACAGACATAAAACTAAACCTGACAGCGAAATTATAAGGGTTGAAGGCGGTGTACCTGCAATTGTATCTAAAGAAGATTTTGACGAGGTTCAAAAGAAACTGATGAGCCGTAAAAATAAGGCAGGTAGTTACACTGCCAAACAGGATTATCTCCTGTCTAACAAGATTGTCTGCGGTGAGTGTGGAAGTACATTTAATGGGTGCTCAAGAAAAGCGAATGAAACCCATCCGCTTTATGTATCATACCGATGTAGCAAACGAAATCGTGATATGAAGTGTAAGAATCCTGAAGTCAGAAGAGAACTTATTGAATCAATTGTGCTTAAAAAGCTATCAGATATAATCTTCGATGAAAAGACCGTGCCATTGCTGGTTGATAGATATAATGCATATGTGCGTACTAAAAACGTTGAAACATCACACCAACTTGAAGTTAACTCGGCAGAAGTAAAAAAGTGTGTTCGAGACATAAATCACATAATCGATTTACTTATGGATGTGCAATCGCCTACGTTGAAAGAAAAATTGAGAGATCTGGAAATAAAAAAAGCTTTACTGGAAGCTAATAGTGATGAACTTAAGAAAAAATTAGATTCGTTATCAATAGATGAGAAAAGACTGAAAGTATTATTCAAAGAGGCAAAGAAAATGCTCGAAGAAGGCACTTTGAAAAACAAAAAGCTGTTGATTGATAAGTACGTTAAGTGCGTAACTGTTTACAAAGACAGAATCGTTATAGAACTTAACATTGCAGAAGTTTTTACCCTTAAGAATAATGTTGAGCGTATATAAGGGTACAAAAAAAGAACAGCGATTTTGCTGTTCTTTTTTGCTATGCGATTGTGCGCATAAATGGCGGAGAAGGAGGGATTTGAACCCTCGCGCCGGTTTCCCGACCTACACCCTTAGCAGGGGCGCCTCTTCGGCCTCTTGAGTACTTCTCCATAGATAAAAATAGCATACAGAGCTAAATTGCTTCCGACACAATTTATTTGTATGCCTACTCACATATTAAATAAAAAAGTGGAGGAGAGAGTGGGATTCGAACCCACGGACGCTCGCACGTCACCGGTTTTCAAGACCGGCTCTTTCAACCGCTCAGACATCTCTCCATAGATTATCTCAACAACAGATAGAATTATATCAAAAAAACTTTCGTTTGTCAACACTTTTTTTAAATTTTTTTTATTCTTTTGTTATCGAGATATATTCTTCCCAATCTGACTGCCAATCGCTGTCATTAAGTTTCTTTCCGGCAAAATAATCTGTAGTTTCCACGAAGTACTCTGTAAACTTTTCTGCACCATAAACATTTAAGTGCGAATCATCAAAGAAATCCTTTGCGAAATCAAAGCCTATTTCGTCATAATGCATATTATAGTCCACAAAGCGGACGCCATTTTCCCTGGCTATTCTCTCCACTGTGTTATAATACTTCTTTTCCTCCACAGTTGCATTTGATGGTGTTTTTACCAGCATCAATTCCACTTCATTTTCGTGGCATAATTCTATTATTTTATTCAAATAATTAAGGTTCTTTTCGGTTAGCGGTGCTTCATCTGTAACCCCTGCCAAATTCTGTGCCACAGCTCCGTCAAAGCTTGTTGGCAACACATAAAATCCCTTTGAATAATCGGACATTTCTTTTCTATTATACTCAAAATCCGCTTGTTTTAATTCATTCCATCTTGAGTGATACTTCATAAAACGGCACGCCAAAGAAAAGCGTTCACCCTCGGGTGCTGATGCCTTAATAAGGTCTATCTTATTTTTTGAAAGTGGCATATTATCGCAGAACGTATAGTTAACGCCGTCATCATAATACTCATCATTTTTAGAAAACATCAAAACATCAACTACCGCAAGATCCAAGTCCTGAGTTTTTAAAGCGTCCACCATATAATGATAAGTCGCCCAAACCGGCTGTTGCTGTGTTGCAAAAACATAAGACTTCACGCCAGTTTTCTCCCAAACAACAAGTGGATTAAAGCTACAATATGTGTTTGAGGAGCCAAAATACATAACATCATATTCGTTTTCAGTGCTGTTATAAAACCCGTCAATTTTAGCGGTAACATTCCACCAACCCTCAGTTTCCTTACGGGAAAGTATTCTATCGGCAAAAGTGAACAGACATAGGAAAATAAGCAGGAAAGCTACTATCCCCGCTCCACGTCTTATATAAAGCCCTGTCTTTTTCTTCACCGATATCACCTGCCTTTAAAACTGGAAGTATATAAACTGACTTGCTTCAAATCCCGGTCCGTATATACCGAATATTAATACTGCAAATAAAAGTCCTAAATACACCGGCCATCTTGCCAGTATATGCATTTTTTCTACTCTTTCAAACGGATTTACGCCTGACTGCTCTTTTTTGCTTACAAATATCAAAAGCACGCAAGATAAAACAAGCATAATAAGGTTTGCGCTGTCAAGACCCACACTTGTAATGTTTGTCCATATAGCCCATGGCTCAAAGTTTGTAAAAATCTGTTTCACAATTGTAACTGCCTGGGTTAATCCTTCGCTTCTGAAGAAAATCCAGCCGAATGTTACAAGGGCAAAGGTTATAACCCTTTGGAATAGCTTATAATGGCTTGTTTTTCTGTCTACGTTAAGAACCTCGCAACAGAACTTTCGTGCGTTCAATGTAATTGCGCCGAAAATCTGGTATAACCCGTGCAAAAATCCCCAGATTACAAAGTTCCAACTTGCACCGTGCCACAAACCGCTCACCAGGAATACTACCATAAGGTTAAAATACTTACGAGCAGTTCCCTTTCGGTTTCCGCCAAGCGGTATATACAAATAGTCCTTAAACCAGCTTGACAAAGAAATATGCCATCTTCTCCAGAATTCTGCAATTGATGTTGAGAAATACGGCTGACGGAAATTGTCCATCAATTCAAATCCCATAACCTTTGCAGCACCTTTAGCAATCAGTGAGTATGAAGCAAAATCGCAGTAAATCTGCAAAGCAAAGCAGATAGTAGCCAACAATAATATTGCACCGCCAAATTCCGCCGATTTGTCATATACTGTGTTTACCAAAATCGCAGCTCTGTCTGCAATTACAAGTTTTAGGAAAAATCCCCAAAGCATAACCAAAAGTCCGTATCTTGCTCGGTTATAATCAAATTTGTGATCTTCACGAAGTTGTGTTAAAAGGTTCTTTGACCGCTCAATCGGTCCCGCCACAAGTTGCGGGAAGAATGATACGAACAGTGCATATCTTAAAATGTTCTTTTCAGGCGTAATTTCCTTTCGGTACACGTCCATTGTGTAGGAAAGTGCCTGGAATGTGTAGAACGATATTCCAACCGGCAGTATCACGTCAAATTTCGGCTCAAGTGCCGACAAACCAAGCATTCCACGCACTAAATTGATGTTATCCATTGTGAAGTAGAAATACTTGAAATAGAACAGTATTGCAAGGTTTAATACAAAACTTACCGCCACCGAAAGTTTTCGTCCTGCATCGGTTTTTGCCCTGTCAATAAATAATCCGCTTAAATATGTTATAACCGTTGATGTCGCCATCAAAAGCGCATACTGGGCATTCCAACAGGAATAGAAATAATAACTCGCACCCAAAAGCCACAGGTATCTGTGCTTTTTAGGAATCAGAAAGTACACCAAGGTGACTATCGGAAAAAATATTAAAAACTCAAGTGAATTAAAAAGCACCTTTGCATACCTCCTTTATATTTTATAGTCCTCTTGATTCAAGCCAGATTATCAGTACCGACACGTCACTTGGTGACACGCCTGAAATTCGTGATGCTTGCCCCAAAGATTTTGGTCTTATCTTGTCAAGTTTCTGTCTTGCTTCAATTCTAAGACCGTGTATGTTCATATAGTCCGCATCTTCAGGTAAAAGTCTGTTTTCCATCTTCTTAAACTGCTCTGCCTGAATCTGCTGACGCTTAATATATCCATCGTATTTTAACTTGATTTCAACTTCTTCCGCAATATCCTTTGGAAGTGGTTGTCTTTCAGGGTCAACCGGTGCAAGTTTTTTATAGTTAAGCTGTGGTCTTCTTATTGCATCTGACATACGAAGTCCTGTTGCAACCGGTGTTGTTCCGTTTTCTTCTAAAATCGGGTTTATTTTAGACGGCGATAAAACGATTGAAGAAACACGTTCTATTTCCGCATCTATCATTTCCATTTTCTTTTGGAATTTCTGGTATCTCTCTTCCGAAATAAGTCCTACTTCATAACCGATTGGGGTTAATCTTTCGTCTGCGTTATCCTGTCTTAAAAGCAGTCTGTACTCACTTCGGGATGTCATCATACGATATGGTTCATTTGTTCCCTTTGTAACCAAATCATCAATCAATGTGCCGATATAACCGTCACAACGACGAAGAACGATTTCGTCCTTGCCTGCAAGTTTTCTTGCCGCATTTATGCCGTCAATTAAACCTTGTGCCGCAGCTTCTTCATAGCCTGAAGTTCCGTTAAACTGACCCGCACCGTAAAGTCCGTGCCAGCCCTTAAATTCAAGGGTCGGGTAAAGCCACGTCGGGTCACAACAATCGTATTCAATGGCATAAGCAGGACGCATAATTTCAACATTTTCAAGACCTGCAATAGTTCTAAGCATCTTTAATTGAATATCTTCAGGAAGACCTGTTGAGATGCCTTGTGCGTACATTTCCTTTGTGTCACTTCCCATCGGCTCCATAAATAGCTGATGCCTTGGCTTATCGCTGAATTTTACCACCTTATCTTCAATAGATGGGCAGTATCTTGCACCAACACCCTCAACTCTACCGCTATAGGTTGGTGTTCTGTGCAGGTTTTCACGGATAATTCTGTGGGTTTCCTCATTTGTATAGGTTAGCCAGCAATATTCCGTATTTTCGCCTGCATCTTCGGTTTCAAATGAGAATGGTGTTATTTCATCGTCGCCACTCTCTTTTTCCATTTTATCAAAACAAATAGTATCGCCGTGTATTCTTGCAGGAGTACCTGTTTTGAATCTTCGAAGTTCGATGCCCTTTGCCTTTAGGTTTGCAGACAAGCCGTTTGCAGGGAAAGTTCCGTCAGGGCCTGCCTCCTGTTCAAACTCGCCTATCATAATTTTACCCTTAAGGTATGTTCCTGTTGCAATAATAACCGCCTTTGCACCGTAATTTGTGCCAAGGTGGGTTGTAACGCCTGTTACGTTATTTTCATCATCAAATAAAACGTCTACGATTTCCGCCTGTTTAACCATCAGATTCTTTTGATTTTCAAGGCGCTTTTTCATTTCTCTGTGATAGCTTTTTCGGTCAATCTGGCATCTTAGAGAATGAACAGCAGGGCCTTTTCCCACATTCAGCATTTTTGACTGCAGGAATGTGGCATCTGCCACCTTGCCCATTTCACCGCCCAAAGCGTCTATTTCACGAACCAAGTGACCCTTGGCAGTTCCGCCGATACTTGGGTTACAAGGAAGATTTCCGATTGCATCAAGGCTTATTGAGAAAATAACTGTGCGCATACCAAGTCGCGCCGCTGACAGCGCCGCTTCAATACCCGCATGGCCCGCTCCAATTACCGCCACGTCAAAGTTGTCCAAAAATTCTGCGGACATTATTTCTCACTCTCCTTAGCCTCTTTTAAGAAATATCTTTTAATAAATCTTGCTGAATAAAAGTCAATTATAAATCTCATCATACCAATCCAGAACAGGAATGCCACAATAACAACACCTGTACTTGGCAGGATTCCCAATACAAAATATGATAGCAAACATATAATACCGCCTGTTAGAAGTATCATCGGGAATGTGGCAATTGCCATAAGGAATGAGTTTTTGTAAATTTCCTTTAGCTTGTTTTCAAAGGTTATCTCGAACTCATACATAAAATAGTGCATAGCCGTGTAAATAACCAAACCTATAATAATTACTACCATAGGGATTAAGAATACTGCACTTTTGTTTTCAGCATAAGTAGAATAAACCGAAAGGGACATCATACTAATTACAAAAACTAATATATCCACTAACAGGAACACAAGTCCGTGTTTAAATCCCTCTTTTGACCTTTTGAAAAAGTCAAGAGATACCCAAACGTGTTCTTCCCTTGCCATTGCACGAAGAATGTGGGTAAATCCGCAGGATACGGGTCCTGTTCCCCAGAAAATTGCAAGTAAAACCGTAAATGTAAGGGCGCTGTGGTTTATAAGTGATAGCTCTGCATCTACCCCATAAACTGTACCAAATACGCATAAGAACAAATAGTGGTAAATCATAATTATCGGTAAGCTCACTGCAACATAAAGCATATTTGCCTTTATGAATTTCCACAAATATCTCCATAAAAGCTCAAAATAAAGAAAAATACCACGCTTTTTTGGTGCGTTTTTATCTATACCGGCGCCTGCCTTTTCATAGTTCGGAAAAATTCCCAACTTTTTTCAGTCCTTTCAAAAAAATTATAATCTAATATATTGTATCATACTTTCAGATGTGATACAATATATTTGTTGCAAAAAGTTTGAAAAGGAGGAATACTGTTGAAAGAGATTATAATTAACAAAAACGATGCAGGACAACGTATTGACAAACTAATAACCAAACTTTTTCCACAGCTTCCTCAAAGTATGTTGTATAAAAGCCTTAGAAAAGATTGCGTTAAGGTGAATAACAAGCATATTAAGGACGGTTCATTCAGAGTTTCCCAGGGCGATGTTTTAAAGCTTTATATAAAGGATGAGTTTTTGGAAACACCCGACCCTGATACCGCTTTTATGAAGATTGAGCCAAAGCTTTCCATCGTTTATGAAGACGAAAATATCCTGCTTTGCGACAAGAAACAGGGTATGTGCGTTCACGCTGATGACGAGGGCAGTACCGACACCTTGATTGAGCATATCAAGAGCTATCTATGGCGAAAAGGCGAATATGACCCTGACAAGGAAAACACTTTCTGCCCTGCTTTATGTAACCGAATTGACAGAAATACAGGCGGTATCGTTATCACCGCAAAGAATGCGGAAACACTTCGCATTATGAACCAGAAAATCAAGGACAGAGAGCTTGAAAAGAAGTATCTTTGCCTTGTTTATGGCCATCTTCCAAAGAAGTCAGGCAGATTAACAGGCTACATCCTAAAGGACGAAAAGAAAAAGCAGGTTTATGTTTATGACGAGCCGAAAAAAGGTGCAAGATCATATGCTACGCTTTATAAAGTAGTTCGTGAATACCCTGAATACTCCGAAGTTGAAGCAGAGCTTGAAACCGGAAGAACACACCAAATCCGTGCCGGATTTGCCCATATCGGTCATCCGCTTTTGGGCGATGGTAAGTATGGCACAAATGAAATCAACCGCAAGTTCCCATACTACGGGCAGGCACTATACTCATATAAATTAAAATTTACATTCAAGACCGACGGTGGTACCCTTGAATACTTAAATGGCAAGGAATTTACCGTTCACAACGTTACATTTCAAAAAAAGAAAAGCTGACAAACGTCAGCTTTTTTTGTTACGGGGCAAGCATTCTCAGCGTGAAAAGGCAATTTGCCGTATTCCGTAACTCATTATCTTTTTGGTGTCTTGACCACATAAAATAATGATTTTATATGCTCATAATCCCCATATTTACAAGGTTTTTTAAGTTCTAT
>JAZOOY010000040.1:0-60429 GCA_045655325.1 Clostridia bacterium | reverse complement strand
TAAGGTAGTATTCACTGCTCAAGACGCAGAAGCTTGGAACGCTCGTGGCGAAAAGGTTGTTCTTGTTCGTCTTGAAACATCTCCCGAAGACATCACAGGTATGAAGGCTTCTCAGGGTATTCTTACTGTTCGTGGCGGTATGACATCTCACGCAGCTGTTGTTGCTCGTGGTATGGGTACTTGCTGTGTATCAGGTTGCGGCGAAATCAAAATGGACGAAGAAAACAAGAAATTTGAACTCGCAGGCAAAGTTTACAACGAAGGCGACTACATCTCAATCGATGGTTCAACAGGTAACATCTACGACGGCATCATCCCCACAGTTGACGCTGAAATCGCAGGTGAATTCGGCAGAATCATGGAATGGGCTGACAAATACAGAACTCTTAAGGTTCGTACAAATGCTGATACTCCTGCTGACGCTAAGAAGGCAGTTGAACTTGGTGCTGAAGGTATCGGTCTTTGCCGTACAGAGCATATGTTCTTCGAAGAAGACAGAATCGCAGCATTCCGTGAAATGATTTGTGCTGATACAGTTGCTGAAAGAGAAGCTGCTCTTGAAAAGATTCTTCCTTATCAGCAGGGCGTCTTCGAAGCTCTTTACGAAGCTCTTGAAGGTAACCCAGTTACAATCAGATTCTTGGATCCTCCTCTACACGAGTTCGTTCCAACTGAAGAAGCTGATATCGAAGCACTTGCTAAATCACAGGGCAAGACTGTTGAAGACATTAAGGCTATCATCACATCTCTTCACGAGTTCAACCCAATGATGGGTCACCGTGGTTGCCGTCTTGCAGTAACATACCCAGAAATCGCTAAGATGCAGACAAGAGCTGTTATCCGTGCTGCTATCAATGTTAAGAAGGCTCACGCTGACTGGAACATTAAGCCAGAAATCATGATCCCACTTGTTGGTGATACAAAAGAACTTAAGTTCGTTAAGAACGTAGTAGTTGCTGCAGCTGACGCTGAAATCGCTGCTGCTGGTGTTGATATGTCATACGAAGTTGGTACAATGATCGAAATCCCTCGTGCATGTCTAACAGCTGATGACATCGCTTCAGAAGCTGAATTCTTCTGCTTCGGTACAAACGACCTTACACAGATGACATACGGTTTCTCAAGAGACGACGCTGGTAAGTTCCTAGATGCTTACTATGATACAAAGATCTTCGAAAACGATCCATTTGCAAAACTTGACCAGACAGGTGTTGGTAAGCTTATGGAAATGGCTATCAAACTTGGTAAGCCAGTTCGTCCATCACTACACGTTGGTATCTGTGGTGAGCACGGCGGAGACCCTGTATCAGTAGAATTCTGTCACAGAATCGGTCTTGACTACGTATGATGTTCTCCATTCAGAGTTCCGATCGCAAGACTGGCTGCTGCTCAGGCAAAGATTAAGGAAATGTAATTCCTGATTATAAGCAATAATTAAGACCTTGTAGATTTTCTACAAGGTCTTTTTTGTTGACTTTTATAAATTTGAATGATATAATTATATTACTCAATCAAAGGAGATTTAATAATATGAAAACAAAAAACATTGCCGACATAGATAAAAACTTTACCATACCGACTGAAATAGAAAGAGACGGCTTGGTATACCATAGCGCTGAAGAACTTTCCGTTCACGGAGTTATGTTGACTGATGGGATATACAGAAGAATGAAACCCGAAGATGCTATAACTGTAAGTGAAAAAGTTGCACTTATTTCACAAAATCCAGCAGGTGGTAGAATTCGTTTTTTTACCAACAGCCCATACATCGCAATTTATGTAAAGTACGATTCTGCTTTTTTTATACCAAATTATTCTTTTACTGCAACAGCAGGATTTGATCTATATTCTGATAAACGTTATATCGGTGCTTATATACCTCCTCATGGAACAAAAGACACCTTTGAAGGTATAATCGATTTAGATGATGATTTACAAGGACTTGAATATACTATAAACTTCCCTATTTGCTCAAGCATAAAAGAAATTTACATTGGCGTAAAAGATGGAAGCGTATTAAAAAAAGCTACTGACTATACAATTAAAAAACCAATTGTATTTTATGGTTCATCAACCACACAAGGAGGTTGCGCATCACGTCCTGGTAATATTTACGAAAACATGGTAAGCCGTGAGCTTGATTGTGATTATTTAAATCTCGGATTCGGCGGAAATGCCTTAGGTGAAGAAACTATGGCGAAATACATTGCGAATCTTGAAATGTCAGCCTTTGTATATGACTATGACTACAACGCACCAACACCTGAACATCTTGACAAAACCCATGAAAAAATGTTCAAGATTATAAGAAAATCACAACCTAACCTACCTATCATAATGATGACAGCACCAAAATATTATCTGAATTCTGAAGATGAAAAACGTGTGGAAATTATTGAAAGAACATATCAAAACGCTATAAAAAATGGCGACAAAAATGTCAGACTTATTAAAGGAAAAGATATGTTTGAATCTGTTAGAGATGTTGCTATTTCAGACAATATACACCCAGGCGACATTGGTTTTAATAGTATAGCCTCGTTCGTCATTAAAGCATTAAAAGAATTTCTTTAACAAAAAAACCAACACAAAATTGTGTTGGTTTTTTATTAGTGAATTACAACTGTTTTTGTATTTGCATTATAGAAAACTTCTGTATCAAATGCTTCTGCAATTGCACGAATTGGTACTAAAACACGGTTATCCTTTGCAATGCTCGCAACCGGCATTTCAACCTTTTCACTATTCTTAAACAAGTAGCTCTGTCCCGGTTGAAGTGCTACAACTGTTTGTCCCTTTGTTGCTAATACTGTGTTAACATCTCCCTGCCATGAAACAACAGCGCCAAGTGCTTCAAAAATGTTTCTCATTGGAACAAGTACTCTTTGATCTACAATAACAGGTGCTGTGTCAAAATCGATGTATTTTCCCTTAACCATAACAAGGATTGAAGTACCGTCATCATAGCTTAGAGCCTTTGCTTCGGCAATCATTGCACGTTTAATTACGTTTTCAACGTCTTTGTATGGTGTATCTTCTGTTATTTCCGTACCAAATCCGAAAGTTGCTCTGAACTCTTCAATTGGAGTATCGCCCAAAGCCTTTGCAAGCTTTACGTTACCGTCAACTTCCTTAAGCAGTGTATCCCCTGTTATTTCTTCGGTACCGATATAACCGTCCTTGTAGTAAGCAATCACTTCATCAAGTGTTACTTTACTAATTTCTGCAAACTTTTTAAGCGGAATATATCCCATGGCAACTGCTTCGTTGGTATCCCCCGCCATATCTTCCGGAAGACCATACATTTCCTTAAACTCTTCAAGAATAATGTCACTCTCATATGCATATTCACCAATAGTTTTATTGGATAGGTTAATACAATCCATTTCATTATATGGATTACGTGCAGCACTTACTCCCAAGGTTGTTACTGACATGATTACAGCTAAAGCTAAACTGATTTTTTTTTGCATTTTTCTTATCTCCTTTTCTCTTTATAGAAGAACCGCATCCACACAAAATGCATGGATACGGCACTAAAATTTGTAATAAATGTATGCCTTACATTTATTATACATTATTCTTTTAAAAAAGTAAAGTTTAAATATTTGCTGAACGCTTAATTTTTTGTGTTGTGGTTTTTATAAATGGTTCTTTTCTTACGATTAGATTTGCCACCGACTTCCACTGTGGAATATCCTTATTTATAACTTTAACTTCTTCTTCAATTAGCGAATTTAAAGCCTCATCGCTGTATCCTACGCCAAGCTTTAGCTCAACTTCTTCAAAATCAGGATAAACCTGTGCTGAAATCACCTTTTTGCCGTCCACTTCTGCTTCATATACCATGGACTCTGATATGTACTTTGAACGGCACAAATAACCTTCAATTTCTTCAGGGAAAACGTTCTTTCCGTTTGAAGTAATAATTACGTTCTTGCTTCTACCTGTGATATAGATGAATCCATCCTTAAGGTATCCGATATCACCTGTATAAAGCCAGCCATCTCTAAGGGTTTTTGCTGTTTCTTCAGGGTTGTTATAGTATCCAACCATAACGCTGTCACTCTTTGCGATGATTTCCCCTACTCCGTTTTCATCAGGGTTATCAATCTTTACATAAAGCTCTGGTATTGGAAGTCCTGCAGATTCGTTTCTGTGTCTGCAAACACGGTTTGCTGCAATAAGCGGAGAACATTCTGTCATTCCATAGCCCTGGATACTTGTGATACCAAGATCAGTAAAGAACTGCAGAATTTCTGGCTCAATGTGAGCAGCACCAACAAGGAACATCTTTAGTTTTCCACCAAAATTTTCAATAATTTCAGAGAAAAGCTTTCTTCTTATATCAATTCCAAATTTCAAAAGGAATTTTGAAATAGCAATACCTGTTTTTACAGTTTTTGTCTTGCCTTTCTTTTCCAATGTTTTGTTTAGCATTCTGTAAATTGACTGAAGAACAAGCGGAACGGCAAAGAACATTGTTGGTTGTGCTTCCTGCATATTTTTAACTATGTATTTTGGTCCCTGACAATATGCAATAGATGCACCAACATAAATTTCAGCAAGATGTCCGCATGTACACTCATAAGTATGATGTAGCGGTAAGAATGAGAATACTCGGTCTTCGTGAGTAATTTTAAACACCGCACAAATATTCTTAAGGTTTGAACACAAGTTCTTATGTGAAAGCATAACACCCTTTGAAACACCTGTTGTTCCTGATGTGAAAAGAATTATGTTTACATCTTCAGGATTAACAACCGCATCTTTATAGCGAGTATCACCACTATCTAAAAGGCTTTGACCCTTTTCAATAACGCTATCCATTGTAAGCTCACCATCACCCATTGAAATACAAGGAATACCGCAATCTGCAAGCTCAGGCTTATTTTTTAGTATCTTTTTGCTTGATACAATTGCAGAACATTCTGAAAAATCAAGAAGATACTTGATTTCATCATAAGGAAGTTCCTTATCAATCGGTACAATTGTTCCAACGCCTGTTACAACGCTCATATATGTTACTATCCAACGATAGCTATTTTCGCCTATAACTGCAATCTTTTTGCCAGAAAGTCCCATATCAATAAGACCTGTCGCCATAGCATACACGTCTTCACGGAACTTTTTATAGCTGATTTCTGAATATGGACCCTTTGGGTCATCCTTTACTAAAAATCCAGTTCTGTCAGCATACAATTCTGTACTTGTTTCAAACATTTCTTTTAATGTACTGATTTCTCTTACATCAAAAAGTGGCTCTTTTCCATAGATTCCTGGATTAAAATTTTCGACTTGTTTCATCATAATTCTCACCTCGTATAATAACTTAAAATAAAGAAATATTGCAATATGCTACCTGCAAGCACAAAAATGTGCCAAATAAAGTGCATATATTTTACTGTTTTGTTTTTATAGAATATAATTCCTAGTGTGTATGCTACTCCGCCTGTGACCAAAAGGATAAGCTCTTTCATATTGATTGCTTCAACTAATGGTTTCATAATTGCAAGAGCGGACCAGCCTACTACCACATATAAAATCATTGAAAGCTTTTTAAAACGCTCAAGATTGATTGAATTTAAAACCACACCAAGCACTGTACAAGCGGTACAAATACCAAACCAAGTCCAGCCAAGTGCTCCGCCTATTATTACAAGAAGCACCGGTATATATGAACTTAAAATCAAAACAAAAATTGAGCAATGGTCTAGTATTTTAAACACTCTTTTTGCTTTTTTGTTTGTTAATGAGTGATAAAGTGATGAATTTGTATATAAAAGAATGAGTCCTGCACCGTAAAGTGATGCACTAACTACAGCAATTGCTCCCTTATCGTGCACAACTGCCGCGACAATCAAGATTATCATTCCTGCTATTGAAAGTCCTGTTCCAAGTCCGTGAGAAATCGCATTTGCTATTTCCTCGCCTAAAGTTTGAGCTCTTTCTGCTACCTTTTTTAGTTTTTTCATAATGTCTGCCTCCATAAATGATATGCAACATTTATACATCTAGTATTTAATACTATGTTACCACATTTTCCGTATTTTGTCAATAAATATTGAGCACTTTTCTTGTTATATTAAAAATTAAATTACTTGATTTTGACAGAGAATGTGCTATAATAATAGTAGTAGTAAAATGAAATTTAGGAGATTTTAAGATGAAATACTCAAAAACAAATGCTAATAAGTGTCTTGAAGAATGCAAACGCCTTTTGGATATGGGATTTCTTCCCTTATGGGATGAGCTTCCTGAAATTGACCTTTATATGGACCAGGTTATTGAAATAGTTAATAAATATTTTTCTAATCTTGAAATTTTCTATACGGGTGGCAATGAAATTACAAGACCAATGATAAACAACTATGTAAAATTAAACCTCATGCCTGCTCCAATAAAAAAGAAGTACAGCCGTATGCACATTGCGTACATAATCGTGATCTGTACTTTAAAACAAAGTCTTAATATGAATACAATACAAAAACTTCTTCCTACAGATATTTCCGAGGAAGAAGTCAAGTGTATCTATAATTCATTTACAAAAAACCAGAAAACCAGTTTTTCTTTTGTGTCAGAACAGGCAGACAAAATTGCCAATCCTATTTTGACAACCGAAAATGCAGATCCAAACAGAATCAATGATTTGATAATGCAGATTGCATTTTCAGCTAATATTTATAAGTGTCTGATTGAAAGAATTACAGAATTTAATTCTGAAAATTAGAACAAACCTGTAATAACTCCATTTTCATCGACATCAATCCGCTCTGCAGCAGGAACTTTAGGTAAGCCCGGCATTGTCATAATATCGCCGGTTAAAGCTACTATAAATCCTGCTCCGGCGGATATTTTTATGTTTCGAACTGTTACTTCAAATCCCTTTGGCGCACCAAGCTTTGTCATATCGTCAGAGAAGCTATATTGGGTCTTTGCCATACAAACAGGAAGATTTGAGTAACCCATATCTTCAAGTTTTTTAATCTGGCTATCTGCGTTCTTTGTGAAGATAACGCCGTCACCACCGTAAATCTTCTTAACGATTGCACCGATTTTATCCTTAATACTTGCATCATCTTCATAACAGAATGTGAAGTCATTTTCCTTTTCGCAAAGACGTACAACTTCTTCAGCAAGCTCAATACCGCCTTCTCCACCTTTTGCCCAAACGTCAGAAAGAACAACGTTTACGCCAAGTTCTTTACATTTAGCGATGATTAGTTCAATTTCCTTATCTGTATCTGTTGGGAACTTATTAATTGCAACAACGCAAGGAAGTTTATAAACTTCTGTTACGTTTTCAAGGTGTTTTAATAGGTTTGGTATTCCTGCCTCTAGTGCTTCAAGATTTTCGTTATTAAGGTCAGCTTTAGCTACACCGCCGTGCATCTTTAAAGCACGAACAGTTGCAACCAATACCACGCAAGATGGCTTAAGTCCTGCAAAACGACACTTAATATCAAGGAACTTTTCTGCACCAAGGTCTGCACCAAATCCTGCTTCTGTGATTGCATAGTCGCCAAGTTTTAGAGCAAGCTTTGTTGCTGTAACAGAGTTACAGCCGTGTGCAATATTTGCAAATGGGCCACCGTGAACTAAAGCAGGTGTACCCTCTAATGTCTGAACAAGGTTAGGCTTTATTGCATCCTTTAAAAGTGCTGTCATAGCACCTTCTGCCTTTAGCTGACCTGCTGTTACAGGCTCATCTGAATATGTATAGCCCACAATAATTCTTGACAAGCGTTCTTTTAAGTCTGTAATAGAGCTTGCAAGGCAAAGAACCGCCATAATTTCTGATGCAACAGTGATATCAAAACCGTCTTCACGAGGAACACCGTTTACCTTACCACCAAGACCGTCAACAACGAATCTAAGTTGTCTGTCATTCATATCAACGCATCTCTTCCAGGTGATCTTTCTTGGGTCAATTCCAAGAGCATTTCCCTGCTGAATGTGGTTATCAAGAAGAGCAGCTAAAAGGTTATTTGCAGCACCAATTGCATGGAAGTCTCCTGTAAAGTGAAGGTTGATATCTTCCATAGGAACAACCTGTGCATATCCACCACCGGCAGCACCGCCCTTAATACCGAACACAGGACCAAGAGATGGCTCACGAAGAGCAACCATTACGTTCTTACCAATCTTCTGCATACCGTCTGCAAGACCGATTGTAGTGGTTGTTTTACCCTCACCTGCAGGTGTTGGTGTGATTGCAGTAACCAAAATAAGCTTACCGTCTTTATTCTGGTTTTCTTTCATAATGCTAAGGTCAACCTTAGCCTTATAGTTTCCGTACTGCTCAAGATACTTTTCGTCAATTCCTGCCTTTTGGGCAATCTTAGTAATCTTTTGCATTTCTATACTCTGAGCTATTTCAATATCAGTTTTCATATTCTCATCTCCATATAGTTTATATATGAAATAATTATATCACGGCATATGTTTTTTTTCAAGTTTTTCCATTATATTTTACCCATTTTTTTTACTTTTTCATATTATGTGTTAGGAGCGGTTTTCCTTACATAAAAAGGAGGTGAGTTTATGTATTGTCCAATAAATAATTCTGAAAGAGAAGGTTGTGTATGCACATCAAGATGTTGCAGACTATATAACCTGGCTCTTGCTTTCCTTGCAGCTCTAATTTTGGCTGTTATAGCCCTTATCCTTGGTGTAAACTTTGCAGCAGCACTAGCTGCAGCTCTTCCACTTCTTATTGCATCAGTTGTGATTTTATTCGTTATCTTCTTGGTAACTCTAATTACAAGAGGTTGTTGTGATAACAGAGGTAAATGCGAATAACTTTAAAGACATTTGAGCGGTACTTGTTACCGCTCTTTTTTAATGCATTTTTTTATTGCTTTTTTCAACAAAAAATAGTATAATGTACTAAAGAAACGATAAAAGGAGGGCGTAATATGATTTTAGCACTTGACGTAGGAAACTCTAACATTGTCATCGGTTGCATTGATAATGGCAACATTGTTTTTGACGGACGCCTTGCAACAAACTCTGCAAAAACTGATATGGAACTTGCAGTACTATTAAAAAATATACTTACCTTAAACAAAATAGATATAGAATCCCTTGAGGGCTCTATTATTTCTTCAGTTGTGCCACCAATCAATCAGGCACTAAAAAATGCAGTAAAGCTGGTTACAGGCAAAGAACCTATCACCATTTCAGGATGCGAAGGGCTTAAAGTTGACCTTGATAATCCAACACAGCTCGGTGATGACCTTGTTGTTGGTGCGGTTACTGTGCTTAATGACTTCCCACCACCTGTTGTTATGATTGATATGGGAACTGCTACAACTATATTTGTTATAGATAAGTCCGGCACATATATAGGCGGTGCAATTATTCCGGGTCTTATGGTTTCACAGAATGCACTAACTAAAGCCACTTCCCTGCTTCCATCAATAAGCCTTGAAACACCAAAGAGTGTAATCGGTAAAAATACTATTGATGCAATGCAAAGCGGAGCTATTTTGGGGTATGCCTCAATGCTTGACGGTATGCTTGATAAAATCGAAGAAGAAATCGGCGAAAAAGCCACTGTTGTTGCAACAGGCGGACTTTCAAAATGCATTATAGAAAACTGCAAGCACGAGATTGTGTATGATAAAGACCTGTTACTTCGTGGTCTTTGGCTTATCTATCAAAAGCATAAAAATGAAAACTAAAAAAACTCCTTCATTTGAAGGAGTTTTTAATTTATAAAACTATTGCATCAATTTCGTCAAGTTCTTCTTTTGTAAAATCTACACGCTCTGCCATCTTAAGATTTTCTATAATCTGTTCAGGCTTTGATGCACCAATCAAAACACTTGTCACTTCTTCTTTTGCATACACCCAAGAAAGTGCCATCTGCGCCAAAGTCTGACCACGTCTTTTTGCTATTTCGTTTAATTTTCTGATTTTGTTAAGAAGTTCTTCCGAAAGTGAACCTTCATTTAGGAATCTTCCATCTGTTTTTACACGGCTATCTTCTGGAATACCATTTAAATATCGGTCAGTTAGTAAACCTTGGGCTAGTGGGCTAAAAATAATCATACCCTTTTTATGCTCTTTTGCTTTTTCAAGTATTCCGTTTTTCTCAACAGTTCTGTTTAAAATTGAATAGCAATTCTGATTGATTACAAACGGACAATGAAGTTCGTTTAATATTTCTGTGGCTTTTTCCATAGTTTCGCCGTCATAGTTTGAAAGTCCCGCATAAAGAGCCTTACCGCTTCTTACAATCTGGTCAAGTGCCCACATTGTTTCATAAAGTGGTGTATCAGGGTCCATTCTGTGGTGGTAAAAAATATCAACATAGTCAAGGTTCAATCTCTTAAGGCTTTGGTCAAGGCTTGAAATCAGGTACTTTCTGCTTCCAAAATCACCATAAGGACCAGGCCACATATAATATCCCGCCTTTGTACTGATTACCATTTCGTCACGGTAGCTTTTCATATTTTTTCCAAGTATCTTACCAAAATTTCTTTCTGCACTACCTTCGGCAGGTCCATAGTTATTTGCAATATCAAAGTGAGTTATTCCGTTGTCAAATGCGGTGTAGCACATTTTGCACATATTATCATAGTTTGCATTGTCACCAAAGTTGTGCCATAGTCCTAGGGATACTGACGGAAGTTTTAGTCCGCTTTCTCCGCATTTTCTGTATTCGATAGAATCGTATCTTGCATCATTTGCTTTGTATTTCATAGTTTGATCCTTTCTATTTAAATCTAGTTAAAACTTTTAATCCAAGTCACCAAAGAATTGTGATAGATATTTTCTAAAACATCTTTTTTCATCTGTTCAGTAACAGGTCCGTTTCGTCTCATACGCTCAAGTATAGCTTCCTGAAGCTCTTCTATTGTCATGTCTTCAAAGGTTTTGTTAGCCTTTACTTCTGCAGATTCTTCTGCCTTAACGGGTTCTTCTTTTTCAGGTATAGTTGGGGTCTTTTCTTCAGGAATAGTTACTTCTGATACGTTTTCCTTAATCTCAACCTTAATTGGAGCTACCCGTTCTTCCTTTGAACGTACAGGCAACCAGATTTCACCGGAATTTGCCTTTACATTGATGGTTATATATCCATCTTTTACCTGCACAGTTTCACCGAAAATTCCGCCTACATATTCACTTACATTTTGAGCAGGAAGATTCATAACAGTGTCATTATCACCATTATTCACCGTCACAAGCACAGACTCACCATTATAATTTCGGCTAAATGCATACTGTCCTGTTGTTAGAACAAGTTCCTTATAATCGCCGTAGGATAACGCTTTTGACTCCTTGCGTATTTTACCTAATCTTGAAATCAGGCTGGCAAAATCGCTTTTATCTACCATTTCAACATACTGTTCATAAGAAATTTCCGGTCTTAAAGAATCGTCAGAACCGCGTTGTTTTTGTCCTTCAATACCAAATTCCGAGCCATAATAAATTGACGGAATACCTGGCAGTGTGTACATGAGAATGTGTACCGGTACAAAGTGGCTTTTGTTATTGAGTTTTGTGTAAATTCGCTCAACATCGTGGTTATCCACAAAGTTATATAATTTAAGTCCATCCGGTTTGTTTCCACCCATCCCATATAAGCGCTTAACTGTATGGGCAATTTCAAAATAGTTATGGTCATTATGGCCGGAGTATAGTGCTTTATGCAAATGATAGTTTGTGACAGAATGCAAAGTGTCACCATTCACCCAACGGATATAATCGCCGTGAATAACCTCGCCCATTAGCCAAAAATCAGGCTTTATCTCATTTGCCACCTGACGCATCATCTGCATATAGCTAAAATCCAACACATCCGCAGCATCCAAACGAATACCGTCAATGTCAAATTCCTTTACCCAAAAACGAATTACATCACAGATATATTCTCTTACCTCATTATTGTGCTGATTTAATTTGGCAAGCAAATTATATCCGCCCCAGTTGTCATAAGAAAATCCGTCGTTATATTCATTATTTCCATAGAAATTAACATTACAGTACCAATCTTTATATTTAGAAGATTCCCTGTTTTCTCTTATATCACGAAAAGCAAAGAAATCTCGTCCTGTATGGTTGAATACGCCGTCTAAAATCACACGTATTCCCTGTTTATGACATTCTTTAACAAAATTTGCAAGGTCTTCGTTTGTACCAAGTCTTGTGTCTAATTTTTTATAATCTGTTGTTTCATATCCGTGGCCCACCGATTCAAAAAGCGGTCCTATATAAAGGGCATTGAAGCCAAGCTCTTTAATCTTTGAAATGAACGGAATCAAGGTATTGAGCCTATGTTCTACCTCGCCATAACTATTCTGTTTTGGTGCTCCTGTCATTCCCAGCGGATATATATGATAAAATATTGCTTCATCGTACCATGCCATATTTTTTCTCCATTTAAACAATAAATTCCTTTAATTTACCAAGATTATCTATTTCATACGTAATAGGAATATCAGTTGTGTTTTGATTATGCGACGGATTAAACCAACAAGTGTCAATACCTGCAATATAACCGCCCTTTATATCACTTGTAAGCGAATCCCCTATTATTAAAACTTCAGTTTTATCTGTTACTCCAAGTTTCTCAAAGACATAATCAAAATATTCCTTGTTAGGCTTTTCAAAACCAACATCTTCAGATATAAAAATAGCATCAAAAACCTTATCAAGCCCTGAAAGGTGTAGCTTTTTATCCTGTGCAACCTTAGTACCATTAGTAACCGCAACAAGGGTATATTTTCCTTTTTGAGAAAGTAGTATTTCTTTTGCTTTATCAACAAATTCTATGTGATCACCAAGTGTTAGTTGATAGTCCTTGTTAAAACTTTCTGCAATTTTCGTATCTACACCTATAACTTCAAAAAATTCTCTGAATCTTCCTATTAAAATTTCAGGTTTTGTAAGCTCATTTTTTTCAAGCTTTTTCCAGTATTTTGTATTTATTTCGGAATATAACTTTATTTTTTCGTCGCTACATTCACCTATATTATATTTTTGAAACAATACTCGTATTGCATACGCTTCTGATGCAAGAAAGTCAAGCACTGTTCCGTCTATGTCCCACAATAAATATTTGTACATATTAAGTCCCTCTTATTGACTTTAGTCATTTTATGCGCTAATTATACCACATTTCCTTTCTGACTTCAATAAAAAAAATCAGTACAGACAAACGTCTGTACTGATAACTAATTAATATTATTACGGTCTTAAAGCCATACCGCCTTCAAGAGTTATAGTTTCACCGTTCATATACTTAAAGTCTGGTGATACAATTCGTACGCAAACTCTTCCGATATCAAGTTCTGAGTCACCAAAATGACCTGCAGGTGGCATTTTTACATTCGCCTTGAATGCTTCTGGATATGCTTTTTCAAAGCCTTCAAGCTGTGCTGTCCATGCAAGAGGACAAATAACATTTGTGTTAATTCCATCGATTGCCCATTCAGTCGCAGCAACACGGCTAAGGCCTCGGATAGCTTCCTTTGCTGCAGCATACGAACACTGACCATAGTTTCCGAAAAGACCTGCACCTGATGCAAAGTTTATGATGCTGCCTCTTGTTTCCTTAAGGTATGGGTAACAAGCCTTCATATAATAGAATGTTGCATATAGACCTGAATACATAGCAAGGTTAAACTGCTCTGTTGTATGGTCCTGAATAGGAACGCCTGATGCAGATGCCTGTGCGTTATTGATAAGAACGTCTATTCTTCCAAAAGCTTCAATTGTCTTATTTACAACGTCCTGTGCGATAGCTTCATTATCGCTACCCTCTGAAATATCTGCAGGGATTGCCAGAACCTTGATGCCATACTGTTCCTCAAGTTCTTCCTTTGCTTTTTCAAGCTTTTCAACGTTTCTTCCTGTGATAACAAGGTTTGCACCTTCTTTAGCGTAAGCAGTTGCAATACCATAACCAATTGAACCGCACTTACCATCTGAAAGTGTAGCAAAACCTGCACCTGTAATAATTGCTGTCTTACCTCTTAAAAAACCCATTTCTTTTTTCCTCCTGTGCATATTGTTAAATTTTAAACAATCACGTGGTATTATATCACATATTATTCCAAAAATCAACAAAAAAAATCAGTACAGATGAAATATCTGTACTGATTTTATTACTTTTTAATGAATATACAAGCAACATCGCCTGATTTTATCAAAATTTTCTTGCCAACCTGCTGGGCACCAAATATTATCTTATCAAAATTGCAAGCAAGTTTTGCATCTTTCTTTCCTGTATTGAACAAGTAGTGAAGTTCGCCATCAGGTGTTTCGTTTACAGTTGTGATAATAGTATCGCCATAGTTTTCCATAGAAGGAATGTTTGCAAATATTTTCTTAACAAACTTCTTCCAACCCTGTTCGCCAAACTCAGCATAGCTATAACCGATACTTGCACCAAATAGGAATATCTCACCCTTACCTGATTTCACCTTAAAAATAGCAGGCATCTTGTCATCGAAAGTAGCCAAAACTTCAGCGTTTTCTACTTCGTAATCAGTTCTGTAAGGCTTTAGAGTAACACGTTCTCCGTCTAATGAGAATGTTTCGTTTTTATGCTTATAATCACGAACACGGTTGTGCCATACTGCATCGATTAAGTTCGGGAAAAGAACACGGTTTGTAAGCCAAGTATTTTTCTGTCTTAGACCGAAACCTTCGTCCAAAAGTAGTGTACCGCCGTTATCAGCAAAAGCCTTTAGTGTTTCTTCTGTTTTTGTATCAAGCATTGCCGCATATGGAACATATGCAATCTTATAGTCAGCAATTTTCTCAATGTCACGGCTATCCACAAAGTCTACACGATAGCCTTCTTCCATAAGCATCTTGTACATTCCGTGAACTGCTGTATTATAGTAGTTTGCAGGATTTGGATGCTTTCTTATTACGAAAAGCTCTCTGTCGTGGTCTTCAACTGCAGACATCAACATTGATGCATAGTCATAAACGAAAACAACATCAGCCTTTTTAGGAGTAGCACTTGCAAAAAGTTCTTTGTTATCAGCAAGAATCTTTCCTACCTCGCCTACCACCTTGGTTACAGGCTTATCTGTACCATCCATATTAACAAAGCCTGCAAGGTTGTTTTCAAGGCCAAGACGCTCTGCTCTCATCTGCCAGTATACAAGGCCCTTTGCGCCGTGAGAAATAATGCTCCATAACATATATCTCAAAGTTTCAGGCTTTTCAGCAGCGTACCATGAACCCCAGTCTGCATAAACTTCGTGAACAAAGAAATTCTCGTCAATACCACGAAGATAGTCGCAAAGCATTGGTGAGTAGAATCTTATCTGCTCATCTGTGTGGAATGCACTTGCAATAAAGAATGAAGTGCCGTAAAAATCAACTGCTTTTGAAACAGTGTAATCATCACTATTGTCGTCAAAGCCATTCTGGAAAATTGCAGCAAGTCCTACGTGGCTCATAATCGGTCTTTCTTTATCAAATTCACGGATTTCGTCATACACGAACTTTAGCTTGTCGTGTAGAGCCTCGCCTGCACGCCATTTTCTGTAGTTATAGAAATCCCAGTAACCGTGTGGTACTCCTGAATACGGAATAGATTCAAAATCAGTTTCTGCAAGACCAAACATCTCGTTGAACTTATCAATAGTCTTAAATTCTTCTTTTAGGTATTCACGCCATTTCTTCTTACAGTGTTCACAACAGCAGTCGCCAACAGGACGAGTTCTTGGTTCGTTCCATACGTTCCAAAGAATAAGAGATGATCTTTTATAGTAACGTTCTGTAAATACCTTTACGAACTTTCTTGCACGTTCTACTACCTTTTCATTATCAAAGCAAGGCAGCCAACCGCCTATGTAAAATGCGCCGTGGCTTGACGGCATAATTGGTGTTCCATCAGCATTAAGTCTTGTTCCGTCATATTTATCAAAAATATACTGCGGAGCATTTTCCAAAAGGAACTTGAACACAACTTTCTTGTTGTGTTTTTCAGCTAGGTCAAATAGCTTGTCCACATCATCAAAATAGTAGTTGTCCTCGCCACGTTCATTTTGACGCCATTGAACTCTTATCTGGAAAGCTTCAATGTCAAGCTCGCCCATTCTGATTATATCCTGTTCCCATTCAGGCTCAATTGGTGTAGGTGCTCTGTAGTACTGTGTGCCGTAAACTATGTTATCAAAATATTTCATATTCCCACGTCCTTTGTGTAGTATTATACTTTCATTTTACCCTTTATTATTTATTTTTGCAATATATTTGTGTTATACTGCTAAATAAATAATCTTTGAGATTAAAAAAGTTTACATCAAAAAACTTCTGCCGTTAATTTGCAGAAGTTTTTTCTTTAAGTTTTTTATTTTTAGTTCTGTATTCAGATGGTGAACAAAGATAAAATCTCTTAAATTCTTTTGTGAAGTTCTGTCTTGTTCCAAAGCCTGATTCTCTGCTGATTTCAACAATTTCCATTTGCGTATTTAGTATCAGTTGCGAAGCATAATTCATTCTAAGGTTGGTTATGTACTCCTTAAAAGTGATTCCCATTGTGCGATGGAATAACTTGCTTAAATGCTGTGGTGTATAGTGTACCATATCGGCGGCAGTTCCAAGTTCCAGTGGTTCTTTGAAATGTTTGTGTATATATAAAAGTACTTTTTGAATATTGTTTTCTGAAACAGAATTTTCAATGCGATGCTCTGATGCACCCAAATGCTCTATAATATCAAGCAGTATGCACTCAAGCAGTTTTTTAATCATATGCGAAAAGTAGGCAGAATCCTTATATAGTCCAGTATGCTTCAGGCTCATCTCAATCAAGGACTCAATTGTTTTCTTTTCTTCGCCTTGAAAATTTATGGATGTGTTTCCACAAAGGCCAATCAGTGTGCTTAAAATAAATGAATCCACATTTTCTTCCCTGAAATTGAACTTAATAATTTCCAATTTACTGTCTACTATAATTTCGTGAAAATCGGTGGGGGTTAGAAAATGAATCATCCCTGCAGATAGTGGGTATTCTATGCCGTTTAAAACCTGTTTTCCGCTACCTGAAACAATGTATTCAATCTCATAATGGTCGTGCCAATGTATTGGGCAACTCTTTTCCACAAACTTTTTTTCGATATAAATATTGTTTTCCCAGTTTATGTAGTCCTCTTTTGTGTATCTGCGAATTGCTGATAACTCCGTAGTCACAGTCTGCCTCCTCTCTTAAAATACTATACTAACATTCTAGCACACCAAAACATAAAAAACAAGAAAAAGGTTTAAATCCTTTTATCAAAATAAAATACGGACCACACAAAAAGTGTAGTCCGTTTTTTGAATTTATTATTTCTGGGAACCTATCGGGTTAACAATACTGTAACCAACATTTACAAGATGGTCTGCCATTCTTTCAAGTCCTGTTATAACCGATGAATAGTAAGGACTTACATCCACACTGCAGTTACCCTCTGCAAGTCTTACAAAGTGATTTGCGATAAGTTCTTTCTTCTGGCTATCAACGCTTTCTTCAAGCTGTGCTAGTTCAGATAGTCTTTCTCTATGCAAGGTTTCAAATGAATCTACAGAAATTGCGAACATTTTCATAACATTGTCACGCATTGACTTAATTCCTTCAAGTGCTTGCTCTGAGAATGCAAGGTTTTTCTTTATCATTTCAACACCAATTTCGTGGAAATTCTCTGCATGGTCACCGATACGTTCAAGGTCGTTCAAAACGTGGAAATATGAACCGATAACCTCTTCATCGCTTCCTTCAACCGCTGCTGATAACTTGATTAAAAATTCTGTTAATGCGCTATTGGTAAAGTCAATTATCTCTTCGTTTTTACAAATCGCATCGCTATATTCTAAAGACCCTGAATCCATCGCAGTGAAGCAAAGACGGGAATTTTCCTCTACCAAAGAAATCATATAATCAATTTCTTTCTTTACCTGCATTAAAGCAACAGGCGGTGTTGTTATAAGTCTTTCGTCCACATATTTTAAAACTAAAGTATCTTCAATTTCTTTCTTTTCCTTGATTACTGAACAAGAATAATCAACAAGCTGTTTTACAAACGGAAGTAACGCACAAGTAGTTGTTACGTTAAAGATTACGTGGAAAAGAGAAACTCTCATCTGAAGTGACATTGCATCATCACCCGGGAATGCGGATACTAGTAGGTTTACAACAGGTTCTCTGAATAGCCAGATAATCACTGTAAACAATATTGTTCCTATCACGTTAAAAGTGAAGTGAATAAGTGCAACTCGTTTAGAGTTAGCATTTGCACCAACTGATGCCAAAAGTGCTGTTATACATGTACCAATGTTTGCACCAAGAATTATAAACAATGCAAGATCAAGCGGAAGTACGCCTGCACCCACCATCGTGATAACAACACCCGTAGAAGCAGATGAGCTTTGTATAAGCGCAGTAAATATAGCACCAACCAAAATCAAAAGAAGTGGGAAATTTATCATTTTGAATATATTGGTGAACATATTTTCTACAAGAGGGTTTCCAAAAGCCTGATCACTACTCATAATGCTAAGACCAACGAAAATTAAACCAAGTCCTGAGCAAAGACTTCCGGCAATTCTTACTTTTTCCTTTTTCGCAAATCCCATCATTACACCGGCAAATGCAAGAATATACATTGCCATATCGAAATAGTCGTTTTTAAGGGCTACTAAGACACCTGTAATTGTTGTACCGATATTTGCACCCATAATAATCGGTGTTGCCTGCATCAAGGTCATAACTCCTGCATTTACAAGACCGATAACCATTACTGATGTTGCAGATGAACTTTGAATAATCGCTGTTACACCAGCACCAATTCCGACGCCTGAAAAACGGTTGTTGCTTATTTTTTCAAGCAATCTCTTCATTCCTGAGCCTGCGCTTCGCTCCAATGCTTCACCCATAAAGTTCATGCCGACAATAAAAACGCCAACGCCGGCAAGTAACCAAATAAGGCTCTGTACTAATTGCATAATATCTTGTGATGTTAACATATATACACTCCTTTTTTTCATAAGTTCCAAACTTACCCATTTTACATTTTTAATCTTACCATAATATTGGTTAAGATGCGGTTAAGATTAAAAAAATATGTAAATTTTTTAAAGCCAATATTTTTTTGATAGCTTATTCATTTCGTTCACACATTCGGTAGCCAACGCCAAGTTCATTAACTATGTAATTCTTTTCACCGGGTTTTGCACCGAATTTTTTACGGATATTTGCCATATTTACCTGCAATTTTTTAGTACTGTTAAAGTCCACATACCCCCAAATTGCTTTAATTATTGAAGCATAAGTCATAACTATGCCGGAGTGTTCTGATAAAAGTGCGATGATATTGTATTCTGTCTGGGTAAGGTTTATTTCTACTTTATCAATAAAAACACGTCTTGCATCGTAATCAATTACCAATCCATCTGATTCAAACTTTCCGCCAGGAAGTCTTCCCTCATCTGCACTATGACGAGAGTTTCTGAGTGCAGTACGAACTCTTGCAACAAGTTCTGCTGAGCTGAAAGGTTTTGTCACATAATCATTTGCGCCAAAATCTAAAGCGTCAACCTTGTCTTTATCTTCACTTCTTGCGGAAACAATTATTACCGGCGTGAGCGATTCCTTTCTGATTTCCTTTAAAAAAGTCATTCCGTCAAAATCAGGAAGTCCCAAATCCAAAATCACTAAATCCGGACGATGGGAAGTAAATTGTGTCTGTCCACTTTGGCAACTTTTTGCCGTTATTACCTGATACCCGCTTGTTTCAAGGAGTGCTTTTAACAGATTTTTTATGTTGTCTTCATCTTCTATTACGAGGATTTTATATTTATTGCTTATCATATTCGCTATCCTCCATATTTAATGTAAACCTGAACACACATCCACCGGATTTTAAATTTTCCGCTTTAATATCTCCGCCATGGGCTTTGATTATGGATGCACATACTGAAAGTCCGATTCCTGCGTTATGTTTTCGGCTGTCTGATGCATTTGCATCTTGTGAATAATAGCCTGTAAATATATGCTTCATTCGCTCTTCAGGGATTCCGCAACCATTATCCTTAATTTCAAAAATAACCTTATCGGATATAGAAAATACTTTAAGTGACAACTTTGTCATACCTTTTGCGTGCTGAACAGCATTTTCTAATATGTTAATTATAACCTGTTCGATTAAAATCGAATCCATAGGAATAAACAAAAATTCATCAGGAATATCTAAAGTAACCTTTTGATAAGGATATCTTTTGGAATATTTTATTAGTGCTGAGTCAATAAGCTCATCAAGAGCTGTATTTGTTTTAATGACCTTAACGTTTGCGGTATCAAGCTTTGTAATGGAAAGCAAATTCTCTACCATTCTGCTAAGCCACAAAGAATCTTCACTTATTCCTTTTAGTATTTGCCTACGTTGTTTATCAGAAAATTCGTCATAGTTATCAAGTAAAACAGAGCTCGAGCTGTAGATGGTAGTTAGTGGTGTTCTTAAATCGTGAGAAACTGATCTTAAAAGATTTGCTCTCATTCTTTCTTGTTCACTTTCTATATTGATTGATTCTTGCTTCTTTAGTTTTGTTGTTATATTACAAGTAACTAAGGTAACAACAAAAAGTATTACCACCGATATTCTATCTTCAGGAAGCGTAAAATCGAAAGTAAAAAACGGAGCTGTGAATGCAAAGTTATCTGCAAGTACAATGATAATTGCAGATATTGTTCCGTACACATAACCATGTGTAGCTACCGAAATCAAAAACACGCCTAATGTAAGCACAGACGGTATTAAAGTGTTACTTTCAAATATATTATGTATAGCAAAACATATTAAAAAACACACGCTAAGAATACCTATTGTCACTATAGTATCCTTTGCTATTTTATAAAACTTTTTCATACGTTTCTCCTTTTCACAATATTCCTATACAATTATATCACTTTATCGGTTAAGATACGTATAAGAGTAAATTCCAGCAAAAAAAGACAGACTTCTATTTGAAATCTGTCCTTTTGGTCGGGATGACAGGATTTGAACCTGCGGCCCCTACGTCCCGAACGTAGTGCTCTACCAAACTGAGCCACATCCCGTAATTATCCGACGCAGTTGATTATATCACACAAAAAACCAGATTTCAAGAGTTTTATTTAAATAATTACTTTTAAAATTAGTCTAAATAAATGTTAAAATACGCCTTTTTCTTTTCTTCAGGGTATATCATAAAACCATCTGTTCCGTTTTCATCGTAAAATGTAATCTCAGCCTTTTCGCATTCAAGTTCATTTGCAATAAAAGTTGCAACAGCTTCATTTTCTTCCGTCAACAACTCTTTTATTATCGCCACATTTTTGTCCTTGTATAAAAAAGCAACGCCTACCTTTTTCTCCTCTTTTTCCACTTCATAAAAACCGCCTGCATACATATCCTTTGCAAAGGAAAGCATGTCCATATTCCACTCTATTATTTCTTCATCAAAATACGTGTTTTTTGCCTTTTCATACTCTTGTGAGGTTAGTTCTTTTAATAGATATTCCTTTCCCGTTCTTTCGGTCACAAGAAGTTCCTCTTTAGAAAGACAATTCACCTTTTTAAATCCCATTTTTCCATAGAACTCAAAAAGTCCGTCATTTTGCGGTTTTAAAACAAGGAAATCGTATGTTTTATCTGCTTTAACATACTCCATAAGCTTGTTGCATATTCCCTGCCCTCTATAATCCTTGTGTGTTGTTACGGCATAAATATATCCGCCTTTTTTACCGCAAAAAGAAATGGGCAAAACAGACAGTATTCCCTTTACAATGCCATCTTCTTCGTACACCAAAAAGTATTTGAAAAGAGTTTCCAAATACCTTTTTACGTCTTCAATTTTATCACCAAAAGCACCGCTCCAAAGAGCAATTATCTGCTCCCTATGACGTTCACTTGCAGGTAAAATCATTTTGCCTTTTCCTTTGCTACGTATTTTTTTACAATTTCGTATGGTCTGTAAGAAAGCTTTGCTTTTCTAAGGCTTTCATCACCTGTGTCATCTTCCCTGTTTACAAACTCATAATCCATACAGTTATGGAGAACAAACTCACGGTTTATAATCTGATATGCACCCGTTATATTTGCAAAAGCCTTTTCAATGTGTACCAGAAAAGTTTTGTCGTTTAGTCTATCTCCCAAAGAAAACGCCACAACTTGTCCCTTTGCCCTTATAAGTCCGCCTGACAACTCAAGCTCATCATAATACATAAGCGCTTTCCTTACCGCACAACTTTCTTCCGAAAGCCCATGCTTGCTTCCGTCATCTACCATTTCGCACCATTTTTTGTGCATTTCCCTAACATCTTCTATATTTTCTTTAGTTATAGGCTCATATTTCCAATCAGGATTTTCGGCTATAAACCTGTTTATATGGTTTCGTTTTGCACTAAGCTTTTTACCAACAAGAGTTGCTAAACTCTCTCGAAGATATACATAATCCCCATCATCTCTACGCTCACAAAACTCAAATCGTTCTGGAACTTTTTCTTCAAGATACGCCTTGTTTTCTTCGCTAAGGCTGTAAAATCGGATGTTTTTTTCCTTTAAAATGCTTTCTACCGCACTATCTATATCTCCCGTTCCACAAGGAAAAAGATAGGACTTTTTATTCATACCACTTCTGATATAAAGGATACCATCCTCTATTTTATATTCCATATTGAATATTTCCTGCCATAAAAACAGGGTAGTGAAATTATATTCAAGGCTTGGACAAGGACAATGCTTTAGTATTTCGTCTATCTCTTTCTTGTCCTCTATCCTTGCTTTCTTAAACTCTGACATTTTTTAATCCTCTTCTTCATTTCAATATAGGCTACCGAAACAAAAATTGATAGCGTATATGTTATTATGCATCGGATTACAAATCCTACCGCAATATTGCTAATTCCGTATTTGGAAATTAGCCAGTCTGTTATAAATATAAACAGCGGATGAATCAGGTAAATATAGTAGCTGGCATTGTCAACTTTCCTGAATAGCTTTTTCTCCATTACTATGTTGGCTACCAGCGTTGCAACGCCTGTCGTTCCAAGTATTGCACTTATGCAGTATATAAAATGCAGTTCTGCTAAAAATACTATTCCGCCATATACAAACTGGATATATGAAATCACTGCTTCCAAAATGGCTACTACCACAAACTGTGATATGTATACTGTTTTATATTTCTTGATATGTAAAAGCAATCTTTCGTAGTATTTTCCCGCATAACATCCCAGCACCCAGTATGTCAGATAGCTTGTGAATATTCTGTCGTTATATTGAAAGAATGAAAATCTGTATCTACACAGGAACATTAAAATTATTGAACCGATAATGGCATATTTAGGCGGAACTTTCTTTACCATAAAAGTCCAGACAGGTCTTAAAAGATAGAATTGAACTATTATAATGACAAAATAGAAATGGAATACCAAATCGCCTTTTATAATATATCCAAAAAAATCTTTTAAACTGAATCCAAGGTAGTTTCGCCACAAAAAACACACATAGAAAAATACCGCCGTCAGAATGTACGGAACTACAATTTTAGTAAATTTATTCTTACAATATTCAAGGTATTTATGACTGTCTTCTTTTAGGAACATCTTAAGTCCACTCAAGAATATAAATCCTTGAACCACAAAAGCAGATAGTCGCCAAGGCACAAAAACCACACCATATTGCCAGCTTTCTTTTGAAAGTACTGTTACAGGATCGGATAATACGTGAATTAAAATCACCAGTAAGCAGAAAACTATATTTAAAAACGACAGTTCATTTTTTCTTTGCATAACCTTGCACCTTTCTACATATTTTATAATATTTTACCATATTTTGCACATTTAGTCAATCAAACAAAAAGCGATATCGCAGAGCTTTTTTATCCTGCGACATCGCCTTTTTTATCTGAACATATCAAGGGCAGTATCTACAATATTTCCAAGACTTTTAAACATTCCTTCTGTTCTTCTTCGCATTTTGTTTCGCTGACGATCAGACACAGGGTCCACCAACATTGTAGCACAAGCACCCAAAACGATACCCGCCGCCATTCCTTTAATAAATCCTTGAGAACTCATTTTATCACTCCTCTCATTCCTCGTTCATAGTATTTACCGTATAAATGGATTTAATAACAACAATTTTTACAAAAAATTGACTAAATTTTGTAATGATAATTACCTTGACTTGTAAATATATATGGTATAAAATATTTCTATACTATATACGAGGTGATTTAAAATGGCTGATATAACTTCTTTTAAAGGATATATGTATAACACAGAAAAAATTGACGACTTGGGACTTGTTATGTCGCCACCTTATGATGCACTTTTGCCTGATGAACAGGACGAGCTTTATAATCAGCACGAGTATAATGCCATCCGTTTATCAAAGGGTAAGCGTTTTGATACCGATACAGACGATGATAATGCCTTTATCCGTTCAAGAAAATATCTTGAAGACTGGCTTAAAGATGATATTATTGTACAGGACGAAAAGCCTGCCATTTACCTTTATGAACAGGAAGTTGAGTTTAATGGCTCCATATATACAAACAAAGGTTTTGTTACTTTATTAAAACTTGAGGACTTCGGTAATCACGTTTTAACTTGTGAGGACACAACGCCTATTAACAAAAAGGACAGATATGAGCTTTTGTCAAAAACGAAAGCTAATTTCAATATGATAAGCGGTCTTTATATTGAAAGTGAAAAGGACCTTTCTCATATCATTACCGAAATGAAGGACTCAAGCCCTGACGTATCTTTTGTTCTTCCTGACGGAGCTAAAGAGCATTTATGGAGAATTACCGACGAAGACAAAATTAACTTTATTGTGAACGCAATGAAGCCACATACAATATATATCGCAGATGGTCAGAATCGCTATGAAACTGCACTAAAGTATCAAGCAGAATGTAAAAAGAATAACCCATCTCATACAGGCGATGAGCCTTATAACTACATTATGACCCTTTTAACAAACGTATATGACGAAAGCTTGATGCTTCTTCCATTCCACAGAATGATTAAGTTCAAAAAAGAGTTTAACGAGTCATTTTTCATAGCTGCTTGTCAGGATAATTTCAAGGTTGAAAAGATTATCGTTGACCTTGACACTGCAGATTTTGTTGATACTATAAAGAAACAAATCGTTACAACAAGAAATGAAAATAAGATTGCCCTTTATTGTGGCGGTGAATATTTTTACAGGCTTACTCTAAAAGACGAAGTTTCTTTAAAAGACCGTGTTAACGATAAGAGCGATGCATACTTAGGTCTTGACGTTACTGTTCTTAACAAGCTGATTTTAGAGGATATTTTGAATATTCCTGAAGAAAAGTATGATGAATGCATCACATATACAAAGAGTATCACAGAAGGAATACAGTTTGTAAAAGAAACGGAATGCAGTTGCTTCTTTGCGATTAACCCTGTTAAGACATATCAAATGCACTTGGTTACAAATTCAGGCGAAAAATTACCTGCACATTCAATTTGTATTTATCCAAAACCTGCAACAGGTGTTTTATTTAATCTTTTATAAAAAAATAAGCAATCACTATGATTGCTTATTTTTTATATCTTTATTTTTCCGCTATCCAAATCCCAAATAATTTTAGCTACTGCGTTCTCATCATTTGTCGCAGTAACAAGGTCAGATATTTTTTTAACGCTATCGGTGGCATTTCCAACAGCCACTCCAAGGCCTGCATATTCAATCATTTCAATATCGTTCTCGTTATCGCCGATTGCAATAGTTTTTTCTTTTGAGATTCCTAATATTTTGCAAAGTTTCTCAAGTCCAGTGCCCTTATTCTCACCTTTTGGAAGCATCTCGTAATAATTTTCACAGCTTCTTACAAAATGGAAGTCATCTTTGTAACCCGATTTTTCTACCGCATCCATAACTATAGGCATAATCTCTGAATTGATAACAAAAAGTGCTTTCTTCCACTTTTCTTTTATCTCTCGCCAAGGTGTTTCATCAAGCGGGAAGTTTTCCAGCTTATAATATGCATCAACCCAATCGTTCATTGCAGGAAAATATACTTTTTCATCGGTACAAACGACCAGTCCAAAATCAGGGGTTCTCTCTTCAACATACTCAACCACTTTTTTTGCATCCTCTGTAAGATATGTACCCCACAAAAGTTCTTCTTTTGAAAAATCATAAACACCTGCGCCATTGAAAACCACTATAGGCGCATTTGGTTCTACCCACTTTCGCATAAGGCCTGCACCTTTTGGAACTCTGCCCGTTACAAAAGTGAACTTTCCTCCCTGTTCTTTAAAGTAGTTTATGGCTTCTATATTTTCTTCCGAAACTGTTGATTCCGATGAAAGTAGTGTGCCGTCAAGGTCGGTGCATAAAAGCATTCCGTCAAATTTGCCCATTTTATTCTCCCAAGTTTTTCTTTTCAATGTAAATAACTTTGTCGCTTATGTCAAACGCTGCCTGCTTATGGCTTACGATTACGCAAGTCTTATCCGTCATATTGCGAATTGCTGATAACAGTTCTTTTTCTGTTACGCTGTCAAGAGCCGATGTTGATTCGTCTAAAAGAAGTATTGGTGCATTGTGTAAAAGTGCTCTTGCGATAGAAATTCTCTGTGCCTGACCCTCTGAAAGTCCAAGACCTTTTTCACCCAAAACAGTATCAAGACCCAAATCAAGAGTTTCAATGAAATCCCAAATCTGCGCAATCTTACAAGCGTTTATAATATCCTCTTCTTTTGCATCGGCGTGTCCAAATGCCACATTCTCACGAATTGTGCCAGACAAAATAAGATTTCCCTGCGGAACATAAGCAAAAATCGGTCTTGTTTCCCTACCAATTTCAATTTCTCCAAATTCGCCTTTTAGGTAAATTCTTCCGCTATCAGCGTTCATTATTCCCAAAAGAAGCTTTATAGCAGTGCTCTTTCCCGCTCCTGACTCTCCTGCTATAACAACGCATTCGCCTTTTTTTATCTTCATATCAATACCTGATACAACAGAATCATCACTATATGAGAATGTTGCATTTTCATACACAATCTCTTCTAAATCATTGTAAATTTCAGTATCAATTTCTTTTCCTGTTTCACATTCACTCTTTAAGTCTTCAAGCTCTAAAATTCTTTCAACTGATGCTGAAACTGCAAAGGCTTTCGGAATTAGCGATGAAATGTTTTTAAACGGCATCTGAATCTGATTTACAAGTGCCAGAATTGCCATTACATCACCGTATGTAAGTGCACCCTGGGAAAGCCTATATGCACCATAACCCAATGCAAAATAGTATCCTGCATTGAATATCATAAATAATCCTACTTGCGCAAACAAAGATACTGTTACTTGCTTGATTCGTAGCTTGTAGCTCATTTCTTGCAAGTCCTGACTCTTGTCAAGAACCATTTTTTCATTCCCGAAAGATTTTACAACCAAAAGATTCTGCAAAATCTCAAGCATAAATGACTTTGTTTTTCCGTTATATTCCTGATTCTTTTTGTGTAGCACTTTGAACTTTGCAGAATAGATTCTTGCACCTATTGCAACAAAAGGTCCGATGCATAAGATTATTACGGCAAGAGTTTTGTCAATATTGAAAAGTACGCAAAACGCTGCAATAACGCTTGTCAGAAGCAGTGCTGCGGAAGGAAGTATTGCAATCGTTCCGTTTACTATAACTGACACATCACTTTCTATTCGGTTTAAAAGTTCACCCGAATGATATTTTGCGACAGACAGATAGTCCTTTCCTATCAATGTTTTGAAAATATGACGCTTTAGTGCAATTTCAAAGCGCGAAGAAGCGTGAACTTCTACATAATTTGCTATTATCTGTAAGATAAGCCTGAAAATTAAAAGCCCCGCCAGTACGCCGAACACTGCCATAAATACGCCGTCTGATTCCTTTGTTGCCACATCAATAACATCCTTTGATGCTGTGGCAAAGCGTACTTGTGTAATGGACATAGCTATGCTTAACACAGTCAATATTATTATTGCCGGAAAGCTTTTCTTTCCATTTTTAAATATCCATTCCAAAACTCTTTTTCTCATAGTTTCCCTCTTATAATTCCTTTTTCGGTTATTATATAGTCCATAGAAATATCGTTATCGTCAGTTTCTATATAGTCTACAAGTTGAAAGTCATAACAAAATCCTATTTTAACTGCATTTGTATTTTTAAGAAATTTATCATAACAGCCTTTTCCAAATCCTACACGTCCACCAAGCCTGTCAAATGCTATTCCCGGAACAAGCACAACGTCTATTTCATTCTTATCAAAGCTTACCCTTTCCTTTGGCTCTTTGACAGAAAATGTGCCTTTTTCAAACTCGGTGTTTTCTGTTATCCTATAAGCAGATATTTCATACGTTTCGCTGTCTGTTACAGGAACAACAACATTCTTTCCTGTTTTAAAAGCATCGGTTATGATGCTGGATGTGTCAACTTCTTTCCCAAGTGGGATGTATAGCATCACAGATTTTGCGTTTTTATACTGCTCACTTTCCAAAAATACTTTTTGAGCCGATTGGCTTTTTTCAAAAGCGTCTTCAGGTGTCATATTCTTGCGTTTTTGTTTCATTTCTTCTCTGATTTCGTTTTTCATATTATACTGTCTCCGGTATTTTTTCTCCGGAATGCAAAATAGCGTTCTTATACGGCAAAACGAAGTTGAAAGCGTTATGCACAATTTCAAATTGTGTCTTTTCAGCGTCTATTATCTCTCCGTCAATGCAAATTCTCATTTTACCACTATTCGGTGTAACCGTTACTTTTTGGCACTTTAGGGATGATATGTATTTTTCAATTCCCGAAACCTTTGTAAAAGTACCCTTCATATAAAGTGGCAAAAGTGTTATAAATCTGCATCTTGTGACATTTCTTATAATATTGATGCTGATAAGACCGTCCTTAATGGATGCAAGCGGATTACTTTTTATACCGCCACCGCAATAACATCCGTTGGCAAGAGATGTTAATAAAAGCTTTCCGTTATGTGCTAGTTTTCCGTCTATTTCAATTTTAAGATCGGAGCCTTTTTTCTTTATTAATGTTATCAAAATTGACAGAAAATACGCCATAGACCCTGATACAAAAGGCTTCTTTTTCATATCTTGGGTAAGGTCAGCCACGTTACAGTCAAAGCCTATATTGAACATATTAACGCAATATCCGACTTTTTCCTTGGTACTAAACTTTATTGCATCGCATTCTACGGCTTCACCCATAATCTGCCCTTCAATATTATCAAAGCCACTGTCTTTATCAAAATTACGGCAAAAATCGTTGCCTGTTCCTATAGGAATAACGCCGATTTCAGTGCCTTTTGTTTCGATAGCACCGTTTAATACTTCACTTAAAGTTCCGTCACCGCCACAGGCAATAAATCGGGCAGGCCCGAACTTTTCGCAAAAATTCTTAACGAACCTTTCCGCATCGCCTATGCTTTTGGTGATATAAACTTGGGCATCAGCCTTTAATTTTGAAATTGTATTGTTAATAGTCTCAATCAGCTTATCAATATTTTTTCCTTGTCCTGCTTCAGGATTTATCACAAAAACTGTTTTCATAAGTACCCCTTAATACTTTAAATTATAGCTTGTGGAAAATTGGTTTTCGCTTTTCAAAAGTGCACACATAACCGAAAACTTCCTTTGCCATAGAAGTAGCTTCTTTAGAATATTGACCTAAACGACTTATGTCATGAGCATCTGAACCAATTGTCACGATTTCACCGCCAAGTTCACGGAATCTCTTTAAATAATCCAAAGACGGAAGAAAATCTCCTGCCTTATCAACTCCGCTTGTGTTTATCTCCATACCCTTGCCTTTTGAAACAAGTATTTTCATAATTTCGTCTGCCATATCCTTTACTTCAGAATATGGTAAGGTGCTGTGAGTCGGGTTATGTGTTGATTTAAAAACATAAGTAAGATGCCCCAAAACGTCAAAATTATCGTGAAGTTTTACGCATTCAATTGTGTCTTTTAGATACTTGTCAACGCCTTGCCTGAAATCAATTCCTTCCCAATATTCAGGAAAATACGGGTCATATCCGCCAGCATAATGCACAGAACCCAAAACGAAATCAAATTCACGACCTTTGATAAATTCTTCTGCGATCTCTTTATTCCAAAGAGTAAGACCCATTTCCACACCCTTTCGGATTTTCACTTTATCAGAGGTTAAGTGGTCATACGCCTTACTGTAATCTTCCAAAGTGAAAAGATAGTGCACTCCGTCAGGAATGCCGTTTAAATCGTGGTGGTCGGTAAAGCAAATTTCTTTTAGCCCTAGCTTTTCTGCTTCTTTAACTACTGCTTCAGGCGATTCCTCTGAATCAAAAGAAATTTTTGTATGTAAATGATAATCAAACATTTTTTGTCTCCTGTTTAATTTATTCTTCAGTAACTTTATTTTCAACAAGTCCGTCAGGAGTTTCCACCATATCGTGACTCTTTAGTAAAAATCTTCTTATTCCAAATAAAACTGCAATCGCCAAAACTGTGATAAGATTTTGCCAAGGTTCCGCATGACCAACAATAAGCTGACGAGCCAAAGCAAAAGCCAAAACTTCAATTATAGTTTCAGGTGTATGCTTACAAAGCATCTTAATAAGCTCTGCACCAATTGCAAGAGTGATTGCATCGTCTAAAATAGTTACCAAAGCACCCACTTCTTTTGCAGATACGGATATGTTTACCATATCGATAACCATACGTACCCCAAAAATTGCAATGGCAATCCCAACAAGTACAGATATTGCAAGCTCAAAAATGTAGCTTGCCTCAAACATTTTGTCTTGAAGTTTTTTTCTCATATCTTATCTCCTTAGTTTTTTGTATAAACAAATTCGTATGTATCGCCGTCGGCAATCTCTTCAGTGTCAACACCAGTCATCAAAGATTCACCGTTCTTGTTTATTCCCCAATAGCTTTTTGTTGTGTTGTAGTCGGCATAGATTCCGTTTACCACCTTTACATATAGACCATATGCACCATCATCTCCTGAAATTAGGTCATGTTCCAAAAGTGCATCGCCAAGGGTCTCTTTGTCGGTATGTACTGTAAACTCCACAGACCCATCTTCTGCTATAACATCAACTGTTATGGTTGTTTCTCCTGTTCCAAATTCTTGGTTTTCGGTGTAGGTTGCACTTTCCCAAATATCCTGTGGTGTTTCATTTGCACCGCAGGAAACTAGAACTATGCATAAAACTATACCAAGCATTATGTTTATTACCTTTTTCATATTTACCTCACAATTTTACATTATTATGTAGATTATAACATATTTAAAAAGAAATTGCAATTACCTTGACTTTATTATTAAAACAATATAAAATAGTTGTATTCTGCATTTTATGAGGTATTTTTACGATGAACAGACAAAAACTTAAAGGAAACTTATTGTTATTACTTACTTCCCTTGTTTGGGGAATTTCATTTATTGCACAAAGCAAGGGCGTTGAGCTTATCACACCAATGGCATTTAACGGCATAAGGTCTGTGCTTGGTGGTGTTGTACTATTGCCTGTCATTTTCTTTTTAGACCTAGGCAAGAAAAAGAAAGGTATTGCCGTTCAAAAGATAGACAAAAATCTTATTGTTGGCGGTCTTATCTGCGGATTATGTTTGTGTGTGGCATCAACACTGCAGACAATGGGTATGGTTTACACAAGCCCTGGAAAATCAGGGTTTATCACCGCACTTTATATGGTGATCGTGCCAATTATCGGACTTTTCACAGGCAAAAAGACCCGCCCTGTTATATGGCTTTCAGTTCTTATTGCGGTTTGCGGTCTATACCTTATGTGCATAAATTCAGAGCTTAACATTAACCAGGGCGACGTTCTAACTCTTTTATGTGCGGTAGTTTTCTCATTCCACATACTTGCCATAGACTACTTCTCACCAAAAGTTGACGGTGTTAAGCTTGCTTGTATGCAATTTTTCGTGTGCGGAATAATAAATCTTATCTACGTATTCTTATTTGAAGATCCACAACTTGAGCCAATCCTTGATTGTTGGCTTTCAATTGGCTATTCAGGGATTTTCTCCTGTGGCGTCGCATATACCCTGCAGATTGTAGGTCAAAAGTACACCGACCCAACTTCTGCATCAATCCTTATGAGCCTTGAATCAGTATTTGCAACCCTTACAACAGTCATTCTTGTTGCACTTGGCTGGAACTTAACAGGCGGACAATTAACAGGCCGTGAAATCCTTGGTTGTGTGCTGATGTTCGGAGCAATTTTGCTTGTTCAATTACCTGAACGCAAAAAAGCTGAATTTGTCGAAAAAGCTTGACATTATATGGGTACTGTAGTACAATAAAGTAGTAAATTGTGAATATTAAATAGGTAGAGGTGCGGAAATTATCAGTAGCATGCTTTATAAAGGGTATTTTGGAGTATGTGAAAGGGATTTTCGCCGAAGTAAGAGTTTTCATACCCCGAAAAATCTTGCTGGTGTGTGTACAGAATATGGCTCACACTGTCACAGTAACGTGGAGCGCTATCCTGATAATGAAACGGTAATTTTAGCACGATAGCAACACGCTTTCGTGCTTTTTTATATTCACAAAAAAATATTAGGAGGTTTTAAAATGAAGGTTTTAAACAAAAAGAATCTATTTGCCATCATCATGACAATGTTCGCTATTTGTTTTTCAACAGTAGCATTTGCATCAGGTGAAGGCGCTGAAGCAGTGAGCAATTACCACGCAACATTCTGGGCACTAGTTCCACCACTTGTTGCTATCGCGCTTGCTCTTATCACAAAGGAAGTTTATTCTTCACTATTTATCGGTATCGCACTTGGCGGATTACTAGCAGCTAACTGGAATCCTGTAACAGCACTAGACAACGTTATTAACGAAGGTCTTATCGCTGCAGTTTCAGGAACAGCAGGTATATTTATTTTCCTTGTAATCCTTGGTGCATTAGTTGCCCTAATCAACAAAGCAGGCGGAAGCGCTGCATTTGGTCGTTGGGCTGAAACACACATCAAGTCACGTGTTGGCGCAATGTTCGCAACATTCATCCTTGGCGTACTTATCTTCATCGATGACTACTTTAACTGTTTAACAGTTGGTAGCGTTATGCGTCCTGTAACAGATGCTCACAAGGTTTCACGTGCAAAGCTTGCATTCCTTATCGATGCAACAGCTGCTCCAATCTGTATGATCGCTCCTGTTTCATCATGGGCTGCTGCAGTTTCAGAATTCGCTGAAGGTACAGGTTTATCTGGTATCGAGCTATTCTGCCGTGCAATCCCATATAACTTCTATTCACTACTTATGATCGTTTTCGTAATCTCAATCATTCTTATGAAGTTTGACTACGGTCCAATGAAGATTCACGAATTTAATGCTATGACAAAGGGTGACCTATTCACAAGTGGACAGGACGATATTGAAAAATCAGAAGACGTTGATGCAAATCCTAAGGGTAAGGTTATTGACCTAATTCTTCCTGTAGTTGTTCTTGTAGTTATCTCAATTCTTGGACTTCTATATGTTGGTGGATATTTTGCAGGTTCAAACTTCATTGATGCATTTGGTAACACAGACGCAACAGTTGGTCTACCTTGGGGTGCTCTAGTTGCTCTAATCGTTACAATCGTTTACCTAATTGCAAGAAGAGTTATTTCATTCAAGGATGCAATGCAGGCTATCCCACAGGGCTTTAAGGCAATGGTTCCTGCTATCATGATTCTTACATTTGCAACAGCTCTAAAGAACATGACAGGTCTTCTAGGCGCTGCTGAATACGTTGAAGCTCTTATGAATTCAGCTGCAGCAGGTCTTGCAAACTTCCTACCAGCTATCATCTTCTTAGTTGCTTGTGTACTTGCATTCTCAACAGGTACATCATGGGGTACATTCGGTATTCTAATTCCAATTGTTGCTGCAATCTTTGACCCAACAAGCGAACTTATGATTATCGGTATGTCAGCTTGTCTTGCAGGTGCTGTTTGTGGTGACCACTGCTCACCTATCTCAGATACAACAATTATGTCATCAGCAGGAAGCCAGTCTAACCACGTTAACCACGTTTCAACTCAGCTTCCATACGCTATAACAGTTGCCGCAATTTCATTCGTAGTTTATGTAATCGCTGCATTCGTTCAGAGTGCTTACATACTACTTCCAATCGGTATCATTCTAACTGTTGGAACACTATTTGTAATTAAAGCTGTTACTAAGAAACAGGCATAATTAAATTACATAAAGACAGTCGTATTCATACGGCTGTCTTTTTTTGTACAAAAAAATAAGCCCCGCTAATTTTCGAGGCTTATTTAATTCAATTATCTTTCAAACTGATATGTAATAGGTTTTAAATCGTAATCCCAAATATAAAGTCTTACAGTATCATCCTTGGCATCTGATAGATCAAAAGTAGTTCCATCTTCTGATGCCGGCTTACTAATAATTTTTGTGATTCCGTTTGCATTTTCTGCTTTCAAATAAATGTTTGCAGGAGTTGCATCCTCATCGCTTGTAATTGTTACTGAATCTTCATCAGAATCCCAATCAACATTGTATCCTGCGTCAGACTTTCCGCAACGCATAGTTAGTGGATCGGAATAAATTACGCAAGATGAAGAGTCGCCGATAAAGATGATAGCTGAACAACGGATGCTGTTTCCGTTATCTAATGGAGATAATTCCTGGCTATATATCCTTGTTGTTTTATTTGAAATGTCTTCCCAACCTGAGCCATCATTTATTTGCCACTGATATAATGTGTCATAACCATCATTTCCTGTAACCTTTGCTGCAGCTTTAATGGTTTTACCATTTTGGTAAATCACATTACTGTCAAAACCATTAATTATTATATCTGCTGAGAAGTCCTTAGGGAATGTTGTAATTATAATTTTATCTGTAGGAACACTGCTTTTACCATTTGATGTATAAGATTCAAGGATATAATAAGATGTATTTGCTGAAGTTAGGCCATCTATTGTGTAGGAATAAGTTCCGTCTTCTGATGTAATGTTATTTCCTATAACAGTTGTCTGCTCACTCCCGTTAACTATGTAAACTCTTGAAAGTTTATAGAAATCAGCAGGTCTTGCACCATCTTCCCAAGTTATTGTTGCGCTACTATCTGTAACATCTTCTACAGAAATATTCTGCGCAATTGATGGAGGTGCTGTTGTTGTAATCCTTGTGATGTATCCTACAACAGGGACTTTTCCGCCATTTAGTTTAGCGTTATATGAAACCAACTTCCAAGCGTATGAATAATCTGCCGGTGTGCCTGCAGGAAGACCAACAACGGCACCTGAGTATTCGTTACCTTCTGTTGAAGTTTTTACAGAGCTTCCGTTGTATTCAGCTGTTACTGTAAATCCAACCTTTGCACCACCAACGTTTGCAACAGATGTATTTTCAATTGCAGCACCCCAGCCGATAGTGTCAGAAGTTGCTTTTTCTACTGAAATTGTCTGTGACTGAACACTTCCTGCAGAAGAAACGTTACTGTTTGTAAGGAATCCGTCTTCTGAAGAACCGATAGACTGCTTTGACTGAAGAACCGTACCTGTTGCATTAAGGTCGCCAACAGAATGTGCATAAGAGTTAGGGTCACCTGCATGATAATCTTCATGGAAAACGTTGCCGTAAATCTTTTCAAGTCCTGGTGTCATTTCTGCTATTGCATCATAAGTTGCTACATCTACGGTAGTTACCATTGGTTGCTGTGGTACACTGTAATGATATGGTAAAACGGCACCTTCTACAACATCACCCCAATTACCTGTACCGCCCTTGTCAAACTGGGCAATAGCTTTTTCGATAAAGTCAATTTCCTGCTCTACTTTATAAAGTACAGCATATTGATCCTGGAAGTTATTTTCATCTACACAGGAATCGTATTTATATAAATAGTATTCGCAACCTCTTCCGTAGCTAGGGCCAGCCTGATCCTCTCCAAGTTCTGTAAACTTTGCAAGGTTATTTGTAAGTTCATCTCGGAATTTGCATAAAGAATTGTAGTCAGCTTCTGTTGGTAACTTATATTCCGGAACATACATTGTACAGTTGTATCTTACATAAGGTACTGTAAATACAACTACTGTATCGGTTGTACCTGCTGTTTCAAATCCTGTAGAATAGTCATATGTTGTTTCTGTGCTATGATCATATGATACTGTTCCTGTAATACTTAACTCATATTCAGCACCTGCCACCTTGAAAAGACCAAGGAAACTTGTTTCCTGTTCAAAACCCGCAACAACACCTGCAGTAAGTGATCCGCCGTGTGATATTCCTTCACTTGATCCTGTTGACTTCGCAAAGCCTGTTGCAGAGTTACCAATGTAGGTATCATCATTAAGCTCTTCATATAAAGGTGGTGCCTGCATAATTGCAAGAACTTCTATATTACTGAAATATACATCAGTATTATTTCCACCATAAGTAATATATGATGATTTTCCGCCACCGTCTAAAAGCGCTACAGATACTACCTTTTGAGTTTTTGAATCCGCGAATGCTTGTATTCCTGAAGTGCAAGCAATATATTTTCCAGTTTTTGATCCACTTGAAATGCCCTGGCTATAGGAAGCTAATATACAGTTATAGTTATCTTTACCACTTACTTTGTAGTAATATGGAAACATTAGAGTTTCTCTACCATACATTGTGTCGGCAACGTTTCCTGTAACTGCTTTACCAATCCACACTACACTACTTCCGCTGGAATCACTAAAGCTACTATCGTCATAGTCGCTTGTAAACTTTAGTGTTGCTGATTCATTATCATAATCGAATAACTGTCCGCCAATAAATACTGTATCAGGAAGACCTGCGCCATTATGCTTGTATGCAGCTAATGATACTGTTATAGGTCCTGAGTCAGTATTGTCTTCGTTGTACCAATATGTCCAGCCGTTACCAGTACGCTGCACTACCCATTGATAGTCTGTGTTTTTATCGTATGTATTCTTCTTTTTAAGGTTTTCATAGCTTGTGTAACCAACAATATGACAAAGAGCACCTTCGCCATCTACTTCCACAAATCTATTCGAGGTAACAGTTAGACCTGAATTCGTATCTGCAACGTTGGCTCTTGTATAGTTTCCGCCGATGATGATTTCGTCAGTACCGTCACCGGTAATATCTCCAAAGGTGACGTTAGCATTACGAAGTATGAAACGGTTTTCTGTATTAGCATTACTTGAACCGCCTTTTAAAGCTTCAGTTACCAATACTCTGTGTTTAATAGACTGTTTAAGGTTTCCGCCTTTTGTTCCTTCGTATGCTTCAAGAACTGATGCAAAGTTTCTATTGTGTTCAATCATCATTGCTGTTGAATATTTATCTTTTCCGCCTGCACCTCTGAACCAAGTAGAAAAGCTGACTACAGCAAAAAGGTCATCTGTATCATCACTATTTACATCGCTTGCATTTAGCGCAACATAAGGAATGCAATAAAACTGCTTTTTACTTCCATTGTAGCTGTATTCCCATTCGCATATTTCGTCAGCTTTTGCCTTTGATGTAAGGTCTATATACTGCTTTGTAGAAACTGTATTGGTTTTAGGATCAAATTCAAAAATCCCTACAGTAATATGGTTATGAGCACTTCCGCTTGAGGTTTCGTCTGCATTATTAGGTGTATAAACCGCAAGTTCATCTATACCGTCACCATCAAAGTCACCGGCAGTTACTGATAAAAGTCCTTCAAATTCCCACATTTCCAGTTGATCGGTTGTAACTACGTATCCACCAGTATTGTGTCCTTTTACAAGTGCGTTACCTTCAGCATCATAAATGCTTAGGAATATATTACCGCATGATGCACCATATTCAAAATAAACTTTTGCGATAAGATTATTAATACCAGTTCCTGAAGCTGAAAAGGCTGTTGAAACAAAGTAAGGCTTTGATTCTTTACCTGTAAAAGCATCAGTTACTGTAGTGCTATTTTTATAGGCAAATGATTTTGTTAAAGCATTCAAAATAAACCTCTTGATAGTAGTAACACCCTTTTTTACAGTACTTCCTGTGTCAAGATAGAAGTCATATTTTGGTTCTATCGGATGTGTTCCCGGTTTTAGGGCATTTGTGTCATAAGAGTCAATGTCGGGCTTAAAGCCAAACATATCCAGAACTTCTGTACTGGTAGGCTCATCACTTTCTGTGCTGTCCGCTGCCATAGTGCCAAGTGGCATAAATGACATAACCATGCACAAACACAAAAGAATACTTAAAAATTTCTTCATCTTCATTACCTCTTTTCCTCATAACTTATTAAATTTCAAAATATCACCATTTTGCTCTTGAAATTTACTTATATTATGCTATAATAATTATACATCGTACCCCAAGGGACGATGCAACAGTTTTTGAGATTTTTTATAAGAAAATTGGAATTTTTTTGAATGAGGATGTCTTTATGAACAATAAAAACCTATTTTCCATCGGCGAAGTTGCAAAAGCCGTTGGAATTACCAGAAAAACAATATTAAACTACGAAACAAAAGGACTTATAAAACCTGATAAAAAAGATGGTTCTACCGGCAACCGATACTACACCATTGATACCTTCACTCAGATTCGTACAATACGAGTTTTTCAGAACTTAGGGCTTTCCCTTGACGAAGTTTATGATTACTTTAATGGTACTTCCGATTTACAACCTATGATAAAGCGTCTTGAAAATATGAGAGATGAGCTTAATCTCACCATCGAAAAACTAAAGGAGCGAACCCGCACAAAAGGCGGTGAAATTAAAGAAATCACCATTGACCCGCAAACAATTTATTGCCGTACATATACTTCTTCTTCCATCGCAGATAAAACAAACCTGCTTCGCGATACGGCGCTTGAAGCTATGAGAGAATATGGAACTGATACAACAAGACGTATGTATTTCACCGAAATCTCTTTAGAATCGCCTTTGGAAGTTTTTTATTGTGTTGCCGTTCCGCCTGAAAGTGAAGGCGAATATATCGTGCATATCCCAACACTCAAGGCAATTTCTTTATTCCATCACGGGCCGTATGAAGGGTTTCCTGATGCACGAAAAAAACTTATAGAATATGCCGAAGAAAATAACATAAAGCTAACAGGTGTGTTCCGTAACCTTTATATTGAAGGACCACCACAACACAAAGATAAAAGCAAGTTTATCACGCAAGTTATTGCCCTTATTGAATAAATTAAAAGGAGATGTGAATTTCACATCTCCTTATTTTTTGTCTTTATAATAGTCACCCAAAACAATTGTATCATTTACCGTAATACTTTGTCTTACACGTTTGTTTTGGTTTTGTATATGCACTGTATCTGCTTCTTGTATCTCTTCCTTTGAAGGTACATAGTACATAGCATCATCAAGCCAGCCCCATGTTTCAAAGTAAGCAAATCCGTCATTGTCAGGCGCCAGTATATCGTTTCCAATATACTTTCCAACGGCATCAAGCCCAAAAAGGTTTACAATAGTTGGTGCCCAGTCTATTGTCATCATAGGCTTGTCTATTTTTGTTAACTTCATATTTTTGGAATAGATAAATGCAGGAACTGTATAAGATAAGGTCTCGCCTTTCCATTCTTTCAATAATTCTTCGTCAGATACGCCGTATGCAAAATGGTCAGTGTATGCAACGATTACTGTATCATCTAAAAGTCCGTCTGCTTCTAATCTCTCAAGCAAAATCCTGAAAAATTCGTCAGTATCGTGTGTTAATATGCGGATATTGTCAAGTTCTTCGTTTTCTTCCCTACCTATAAGTTCTGGATAATATTCCTTTGCAAGAGCAAGCTTTTTGCTGTTTCCTGTATACGGAAGATGAGCAGAATATGTTACCACAAAGTTGAAAAATGGTGCTTTTTCCGTCATTTTCTCGTATATAGCATCGCACTTAATCATATTTGTGTCAAGTTCTGCATCTGTTCCCGTAATACCAAAATCTTGCACGCTGTTATATTTTTCATATCCAAAACTTTTGTGCATAATTCCACGGTTATAGAAATCAGGACTATTAAAATGAAATGAGTTTGCCGTATATCCCTCTTGGGTAAAAAGTCTTGCTAGTGCATACGGGAAACTGTTAGTACTGAAGTTTGATGCAGAAATTGCAGATACCGGTGTAAAGAACCCTGTATTGAAGGCAAACTCTGAACCAAAGGTAAATCCTGCGCCAAAAAATGGTGCGTTATAGTTGGTGAAGTTTATTCCGTGTTGCATCATATTGTACAGAGTTGGTGTATGTTCCTTGTCTATCATCCAGGTATCCATACTCTCCATCATAACTGCAATTACGTTTTTACCCTTGAAAAGGTCGGAATATTTATTCTTTTCAGGTTTTCCCTTTTCTTCAAAGAACTCATCAACCTGCTTAAATTCCTTTTCGCCGTATCCATCAAACGGGAATACCGTTGTGAAAAGATCACGGAAAGTGAACTGATAGATTCCCGTAATTTCCATGCACTTGTTTATGTCGTTAAAGTTTTTATAAACAACTCTCGGTTTTTTCCATACGTCCCATTGATTCTGCGCATCACCATATAGCCATGGTTGCATCAGAATATGGCAACAAACAAGAACTATAATTGGAACTATGGTTGCCCATTTTCTCTTCTTTTTAGCGATACTTGGCTTGTTCCAGAAAATAAGTGCTAAAGCCAGGAACAAAACTTCTAAAATGGCAAAAGCTATAATCCTTTTGTCAATGATTTTCAAAACGTGGTCTAAATAATCTGCACCTTCGCCTGCTAGCATAATGCTCTTTAGCCAGAAGAACTGGTCAAAAAGTTTATAATAAACATACTGGCTGAAGGATAGAATTATAAACAGTCCTGAAAGTATCCCAAAGGTTATTTTTCCGCTTCTTTTTGGTAATACAAAAACACAAAATCCTGTAATTAAGCACACCCATCCGGCTGTGAAGAATTTAAGCATTACCTTAACATAACCCTCGCTGAAAAATCCCGGAGCAAGTAACTTGCTTAAACATATTTGTGGCAAAACAAGTGCCAGAATGCAATATAAAATAAAATGGTATTTTTTTATAACACCAAGTACATATTTGAAATCCAAAAATTCACCTTCTGTTCTTTTTATTAACTATTTTCTCCAAAAAACGACAGAAAAATTATATCACAAAGCTAAAAGATAATCAACAAAATTTTCAAAAAAAGAACAGCTTTTAGCTGTCCTTTTTAATCTCACAAATTAAGTTTTCTACAGTTTCTCTATCTGACATTCTGTTTACTGCATCAAGTAGCATATTTGCAGAAAGTTTTGACGGAAGTCCTAGCATTAAAGCAAGTTCACGCCTTAAATCTGCACTATTTTCTCCGCCGGATAAACCCATCTTGAAAAAGTCCAGTTTTGTTAGTTTTGCTTTTGGTTTTTCGCTTTCCCCACAAACTGTGCAACCGCTTTTGATTAGCGCATCGGTTATTATTTCTTCGGTTATTCCCTCAACACCCAAAAGGCCTTCTTTTCCAGGAGCGGTTTTACGTTTTTCCTTTCCTGCAATTTCAGGAATATAGGCGTGCTTCACCTGTTCTTTTGGAACTAGCTGTTTTATAAAGTTACGAATTTTTATTCCTGCACTATCTGAATCGGTTAAAATAACAATTCCCGTGTTTTCCGCAAGGGTTTTTATGGTTTGCTGGTCCTTTTTGTTATTGAAAATAGAAAATCCATCTGCCACAAAAATAAAACTGTCTAAAAATCCTGACAGGTTGATTTTATCGTATTTTCCCTCAACAATGATTGCTTCTTTTATGCTTAGCATTTGAACTCTCCAATACGTTTTTCCTATGGTATATCCTATCATTTTTAGTCGGGTATGTCAATATATAAAACGAACTCAAGGGAAACCCTTGAGCTCATTTATATGCTTTTATTTAGCAACATGGATCATGGTCATGACAATTGTTTTCACAACAGTTATTACCGCCGTATCCGTATGAATTTCCGTCATTGCAGAAGCAAAGAACAAATACCACAATAATTATAATCCAAATCCAGCTACTATCATTATTATTTCCGCATCCTCCAAAAAGTCCCATAATAAAAATCCTCCTTTCTAGCTTATATTATACATTACGCTAAAAAGGAGAATTTGTGAATTTTAAATTTCTTTTTCCCAGAAAACATACACGCCTTCTGGAGTTTTTGTCATATACAAAACAAAGTTTCCCGGATATGTATTAACAATACAAGACCAACCCTCTTCCGTCTGGGTTATTTCAGAATATGTACTGTTCGGGAAATGATTTTCAAGGTAGTCAGAAACAGCCTGATGCTGTTCTTTGAACATTACCTTATTGAACACACCTTTTCCCTTATAAAGATTATACGCTCCAAGCGCTGCTGCTCCCAAAAGAAGCAATTTTGTACTTTTTTTACTCATAATCTTCACCCAATTCCTTAAGCAGTGCCTCGTAATAAAGAATAGCTGTAGCTTCGTCCATTTCGCTTGCCTTTAAGCCAAAAAGCTCACGGAGTGATACGTGGAACAAGGAAGAAATTGTCATCATAACATCTGTTGGTGGGATTATTTTTCCGCTTTCATATCCGTAAACAGTTGCGGTTGATTTTCCGATAATCTGCCCAAATTCTTCTTGTGTTAATTTGTGAAGTAATCTTATCTGGCGGATGCGCTTTCCTATGTTTAAAAGCTCTTCACTTCTCTCTGCCATAATTACTCCTCCCTTTTCTTCCTTAGCATTGCAGCGTTTGATACCGGCTCTTTCATTGGCATTTTCAGTATCATCTGTGCATGTGGCGCAGATTCAATGCTCTCACCTTTTTCGTTTTCCATATATTCCACTTTCTGTGTGAAAAATGGTTTTCCCGGCTCTAAAACTTCTATTTCATCGCCCACGAAAAATCTGTTTCGCTGACTTATTGTGGCAATTCCTGTTTTTTCGTCGTAATCTTCTACCATACCGATAAGGTCGTACTCACGAATGTATGAGCTTGATGTGTAAACCTGACCTTTGTCACTTGGTTTTCCATAGTAAAAACCTGTTGAGTATGGTCTGTGACTTACCTTGCATAGTTCATCAAGCTGTTTTGGGTCAAACTTATAGTTTTCAGGGTCTTTAATATATCTGTCAAGTTCTTCACGATATGCCTTAACAACAGTGGCAACATAGTATGAAGTCTTAACTCGACCTTCAAGCTTCAAGCTGGTAATACCGCTTTCAACAATTTCCGGAATATGCTCAATCATACATAAATCCTTGGAGTTAAAGATAAATGTACCTCTTTCGTTCTCAAAAACAGGCATATATTCGCCTGGTCTTGTTTCTTCCATAAGAGTATAGTTCCAACGGCAAGGATGTGAACAAGCTCCCTGATTTGCATCACGGGATGTTAGGTAGTTAGAAAGCAAGCATCGTCCTGAATAAGAAACACACATGGCACCGTGAACAAAAGCTTCAAGCTCCAAATCTTCCGGTGTGTTTGCACGGATTTCACGAATTTCGTCCATAGACATTTCACGTGCCAAAACTACTCTTTTTGCACCCTGCTTATACCAGAATTCTGCGCTTTTATAGTTAACATTATTTGCCTGTGTACTGATATGGATTGGAAGATCAGGTGCATTTTCCTTGATAACGTCCATCATTCCAGGGTCTGCTACCAAAACTGCATCAAAACCAAGTGGTGCAATTTCCTTGATGTACTCTGCAAACTCTTTAATATCTTTATTATGAGGAATGATATTTGCGGTCAAATATACTTTCTTTCCTCTTTCGTGTGCAAAGGAAAGACCCTCTTTCATTTCTTCAAATGTAAAATTTTCAGCAGCGGTTCTAAGGCTAAAAGATTCTCCGCCAACATAAACTGCATCTGCACCGTATAAAATGGCTGTTTTAAGCTTTTCAAGGCTTCCACCGGGTGCTAAAAGTTCAGGAATTTTCAAAACGTCTTTCCTCCTTTTTTATTTCTTTACTGCCACAGTTACTCCATCGCCCAGCGGAAGAATAACTGTTTCAAGTTCATCTCTTTGCATTTGTGCTGATATAAAGCGTCTCAGGCGCTTTACAATGGTTATTTTACGTCTTATAACGTGTTCATCGTCCGCAATCATTCCCTTATAAAGAATGTTGTCAGAAATAAGCATACCGCCTTTTTTTAATAGGCGTATGCAGTCATTTAACATATATATGTAGTGAGCTTTAGGGCCATCAAGGAAAATTACGTCATACTCACCTGTAAGGCTTGGGACGATATCCTTTGCGTCGCCTAAAACCACTTTTATTTTATCTGAAAGTCCTGATTTCTCAATGTTTTTGCGGGCAATTTCGGCAGTTTCTGCATCCCATTCAAGGGTTGTTATGCTACCGCCTTCTGCAAGATACTGTGACATTAAAATTGCAGAGTATCCAATTGCACAACCCACTTCCAAAATTCTTGCAGGTCTTTTAATACACATCATAGTTTCCAAAAACTTTGCTGTTTCCGGCTGAACAATAGGCACAGAATTCTTTTCTGCGAAAATCTCAAGTTCCTTTAAAATCCCGCATCGTTCAGGGATTTCGCCACGGATGTATGATGTTATATAAGGATAGACTATGGCGTCTTTGTCATACTCAACCATTAAAAATCTCCTCACAGTACTTAATTACTTCTTCTTTTATCTGCTCTAGCGTTTTGCTGCGAACTGCGGCGCCTGCCGCCATAATATGACCGCCACCGCCAAACTTTTCGGCAAGGCTTGATACATGATACTTGCCATTTGAGCGGAAGCTTATCTTTTTCTTTTCAGGTGTTTCACGGATTGAAACGGCGATTTCGCAACCTTTAACACCTCTTGGGATGTTTACTATATCCCCTGTGTCCTTTTCTTCAATTCCGTATTCCTTTAAAAGGCTATCTGTCGCACAAACAATATTAAGCTTACCATCAAAATATTGTTCCATATTGTTCATAAGGTAACCCTTAAACTTGATAACACCAAGGCTTTCGGTATCAAAGAGCTTTCTTGCAATTTCCGCGTGGTCAATATCCAGTTTTATAAGCTCTGATGCGATAATAAATGTTTCAGGACGTACATTTGAGTACTTGAAACTTCCTGTATCGGAGCTTATTGCGGCATATAACTGTCTTGCAATATCCTGTGTTATTGTAACTCCCATTTCGGTGAACAAGTTATACAGAATTTCGCCTGTTGCAGGAGCTTTTGGGTCAATAAAATCGCTATCACAAAAACCAACATTGGTAAAATGATGGTCAATGCAGGCTGTTTTCTCTGCTGCTTCAAATATTGCCTTTCTCTTACCGATTCTTTGAACATCTCCACAGTCAAGGCAAAGGCAAAGATCAGCTTTTGGTATATCATTTTCGTCAAAAACTATATAGTCATCGCCCAAAAATCGTATACGCTCTTCAGGAATTTCGGAAAAGATACAGCTTGCCTCTTTTCCCATTCCCAAAAGTGCAAGGCGCATAGCAAAAGAAGAGCCGACTGCATCGGCATCTTCACTGTCGTGGGATAAAATCACCACACTATTTGCTTGTTTTATCAAATCAATAACTTTATTCATCGTCTTGATCCTTCATAATATTACTTAAAACCTGATTGATATAAGCACCGTGTTCGATTGAATGGTCAAGCTCAAACTGGAACTCTGGTGTGTGTCTTAAATCAATACGTCTGCCAATTTCACGGCGGATGAAGCCTGCGGCAGATTTAAGGCCCAAAATAGCCTGTTTCTGTACTTCTTCATCACCCATTACGCTTATATAGCACTTGGCATAGCTCAAGTCATTTGTAACGTGTACTGCCACAACGCTTGTCATCATAGGTATTCTTGTGTCCTTTAGTTCACGAATAACTGATGCAAGCTCACGGCGTACTTCTTCATTTACTTTATCAATTCTGTTTTTTGCCATAGTTATACCGTCCTTTTTGCGGTTATCTTTCGATTTCCTCCATTACGAAGCATTCGAATACGTCGCCTTCTTTTAGGTCGTTGTAGTTTTCTACGCTCATACCGCATTCAAATCCTTCAGAAACTTCCTTCGCATCGTCCTTAAATCTCTTAAGGCTGGCAAGTTTACCCTCGTGCATTACAATACCGTCACGAACAACACGAACTTCTGCGTTACGTGAAATCTTACCGTCTGTAACGTATGCACCTGCAATTGTTCCAACACCTGAAACCTTAAATGTCTGTCTGATTTCAGCGTGACCTGTAACAACTTCACGGAACTTAGGATCAAGCATACCCTTCATAGCAGCTTCCATTTCTTCGATAGCCTGATAGATTACGCGGTATAGTCTTATATCAACTTCCTGTGCACTTGCAGCAGCTAAAGCACCTGAGTCAGGACGTACGTTAAAGCCTACGATAATAGCATTTGATGCGTTTGCAAGCATTACGTCAGACTCGTTGATTGCACCAACACCGCCGTGGATTGCACGAACTCTAACTTCTTCATTTGATAGCTTTTCAAGTGACTGACGAACAGCTTCAACAGAACCCTGAACATCGGCTTTGATGATGATGTTAAGTTCTTTCATGTTACCTTCGTCAATCTGGTCAAATAGGTTATCAAGAGAAACCTTAACAGCCTGATTGAATTTAGTTTCTTTCTGTTCCTGACGTCTTGCCTCAGCAACGTCTTTAGCAAGCTTTTCATCTTTTACAACATAGATGTGCTCACCACCCATAGGTGCTTCTGAAAGACCCTGAATTTCAACCGGAGTTGATGGGCCTGCAACCTTCATACGTCTGCCCTTATCGTTAACCATTGCACGAACGTGACCAACGGCTGTTCCTGCTAAAACGATATCGCCAACGTGAAGTGTACCTTCCTGTACCAATACTGTAGCAACAGGACCTCTACCCTTATCAACCTTTGACTCGATAACAGTACCCTTTGCAGGCTTATCAGGGTTAGCCTTAAGCTCCTTCATATCTGCAATAAGAAGTACCATTTCCAAAAGACCGTCAATATTGATTCTCTTCTTAGCTGAAATTTCAACACAAACTGTGTCACCACCCCATTCTTCCGGAACAAGCTCGTGTTCAACAAGCATCTGCTTAACACGTTCAGGGTTAGCGCCGTCCTTATCAATCTTGTTGATAGCAACAACAACTGTAACACCTGCAGCCTTTGCGTGGTTAATAGCTTCAATTGTCTGTGGCATAATACCGTCATCCGCCGCAACAACCAAGATTGCAACGTCTGTTACCTGTGCACCACGGGCACGCATTGTTGTAAACGCTTCGTGACCAGGTGTATCAAGGAATGTAATTTCTCTGCCGTTTAGTGTAACACTGTAAGCACCGATATGCTGTGTAATACCACCTGCTTCTGTATCTGTAACTGATGTGTCACGGATAGCGTCAAGAAGTGAAGTTTTACCGTGGTCAACGTGACCCATAACAACTACAACCGGTGGACGTGGCTGTAAGTCTTCCGGCTTATCTTCTTCATCAAGTGATGCAAATAGTATGTCCTCTTTTGTAAGAACTATTTCAGGTTTTACTTCAACACCGAAATCTGATGCAATAAGTGTTGCTGTGTCAAAGTCAATTGTCTGTGTAATTGTTGCCATAACGCCAAGCATCATAAGCTTTTTAACAACTTCAGCAGCACCTTTTCTAAGCTTTAGTGCTAAATCACCAACTGTGATAAATTCAGGCACTTCAATTTCAGTTGGACCTGCCGGAATCGGTGGCTTTGGCTGTTCCTTATGCTTATTGAACTGTTCCTTTTCCTTTTGAGGCTGCTTTTTGTTATGCTTCTTGCCCTTATTTTCGAACTTAGAAACATCATCGTCTGTAACCATGTGCTCTAAACGTTCTCTTTCATCTACCTTTTCAAGTTCCAAAGTAGATGTTCTTGTATCAACATAACGAACCTTTTTAGCATCGTCTGCCTTAATTACATATTCCTTTTCACCATCTGTGTTGGTAGGAGTAATTCTTTCTTCATTTCTCTTTTTAGCAGGAGCCTTACCACGCTTTTCCTGTGGCTTCTGTTCTGGCTTTTTAGCCTCTGGTACCGGCTTTTCTACCTTTTTAGGCTCTTCCTTCTTTGGTTCTGTCTTTTTAGGTTCTTCCTTCTTAACTTCTTCTGCCTTTGGCTCTTCTTTTACTTCTTCCTGCTTTGGTTCTTCCACTTCAAGTGCTGGCTTTTCAATTGGTTCGTCACCAACATCATAAAGTGTTGTATAGATATCAAAAACAAGACCAAGCTGTTCGTCTGTCAGAACACTTGTTCCCTTAACTTCGATACCAAATCCTGCAAGTCTTTCAACTATATCTTTACCGGTTACTTTTAAATCTTTGGCAATCTGACTTACCTTAACTCCGTTTTCTGCCATATTATTCATCAATCCTTTCTATTTTGGATAAAATTGCATTTTTAAAGTTGTCATCATTTACCGAAACAACCACTCGCCTGTCGCTTCCTAATAGTTTTCCGAGTTCTTCGGAATTTGCGTATTGGATATATTCTACTCCGTAGTAATTACAAGCATCACAAAGTGATTTTTTGCTGTTTTCGGAAATATCTGACGCAATTATTATCAAACGAGATTGTCCGCTTTTTATGGCTTTATCGCACATAAATTCACCCGATGCCATTTTGCCTGCTCTTTTTGCAAGGCCAATCATTCCTAAAACCTTATCCATCTGACAGCTCCTTTTTTATATCATCAAAAATGCTGTCATCGGCGTTTGTTTTAAAATGACGTGACAGAGCTTTGCGCTTTTTTGCATTTTCGATACATTCATCATTTTTGCAAATATACGCACCTCTTCCAAACTTCTTCTGGCCAGAATCAAGCTCTATATTATTCTCATTTTTTACAATTTTTATGAGTTCGCCTTTAGGCTTCATAGTCCTGCAGGCAATACACATCCGCATCGGTGTATGCATTAAAAATCTCCCTTATTATCTTATTCCTGTCCTGCTGAAATATCTATCTTCCAACCTGTTAAACGTGCAGCAAGGCGCACATTCTGTCCTGATTTTCCGATTGCAAGTGAAAGCTGGTGCTCAGGTACTGTAACCTTTGCGCTCTTTTCTTCTTCATCGATTTCAACAGTAAGTACCTTTGATGGTGAAAGTGCTGCTGAAATGTATTCAACAGGATCTTCACTCCAATTTACGATATCAATCTTTTCGTAGTTAAGTTCTTCGCCGATTGCCTGAACTCTTCCGCCACGAGGTCCGATACATGCACCCTGTGCATCTACGTCAGGATCCTGTGAGTAAACCGCAATCTTTGATCTTGAACCTGCTTCTCTTGAAATTGACTTAATTTCAACGATACCGTCCTGAATTTCCGGAACTTCCTGGAAGAAAAGCTTCTTAACAAGGCCCGGATGTGAACGAGAAAGGATGATCTGTGTGCTCTTTGTTCCGTTTCTTACTTCGCTTACGTAGCACTTAATCATTCTGCCTACTTCATAGTATTCGTCAGCCACCTGTTCGTTAACAGGCATTACTGCTTCTACCTTACCGATATCAACGTAAATGTTTCCACGTTCAATTCTTTCAATCTTACCTGAAACGATTTCGTTTTCTTTTCTTGTGTATTCGCTGTATAGGATTCCACGTTCTGCTTCACGGATTCTCTGTGTAACAACCTGTTTTGCAGTCATAGCGGCAATTCTTCCGAAGTTTGCAGGTGTAACTTCAACGTTTACAACGTCACCAACTTCATATGTCTTGCTTAACTTCTTTGCATCAACTAAAGAAATTTCCTGTTGCTGATCTTCAATTTCTTCTACAACAGTCTTCTGTGCATAAACGCCGATTTTTCCTGTTTCACGGTCAAGTTCTACGCATACGTTCTGTGCTGATAAAAAGTTTCTCTTGTATGCTGCAATAAGTGCTGCTTCAAGTGCATCCAAAATAGTATCTCTTTCAATGCCCTTTTCTTTGCACAAATCCGTAAGCGCTGATAGTAATTCGTTATTCATTTTCCAAATCCAACCTTTCTAAAATTCAAAGTGCAGTTTGATATATGCCGCATCTTTTGTGTTTATTGTTAATATTTCTCCGCTACATTCAAAAGAGATTCTGCCGTCTTCGTAGCTTTTAATTGTACCTGTAAACTCTTTTTTACCATTAACCTGTGCAAAGAGTTTAACATCCACCAAAGTTCCTACATAGTGAAGAAATTCTCTCTCGGATTTAAGCTTACGCTCAACTCCAGGAGATGAAACCTCAAGCAAATACTCTGTTTCAATCGGGTCATCTTTATCAATCTCATCACTGAATACTCGTGAGAACTCTTCGCAGTCGTTAATTCCAACTCCGCCGTCCTTGTCAATAAAGATACGCAAAATTTGCCTTCCATCTTCCTTTTTGAACTCTGCATCAACTACTGAAACCCCCAGAGTTTCTGCTACCTTGTCACCGATTTCCATTGCCAAAAGTTCGGTTTTGTTCGCCAGAATAATCACCTCTTTTAATTTGTTTTAAAACTAAAGAGTGGGTTTTTGGACCCACTCTTTAGAAAAACTTCTATTTACATTGTTTATTATACCACGCATTCCCAAAAAAAGCAAGCTTTTTTTAGAAAATTCTTCATATTTTAGTCTAATGTTATAACATCATCATCTAGATCTTCCAAAGGTGTTTTAGTGGTAGTTGGTTTTTTAGTCGGTGCCGGTGTATTTGTCGGCTCGCTTGTTGCCTCCGGTGTCTTTTCTGGTTCTTTGGTTGGTTCAGGTGATTCTGTTGGTTCCGGCTCTTCCGTTGGTGCAGGGGTTTCTGTTGCCGGCTGGTTTTTGTTCGGTTTCTTGTTCATATTTCCTGCCATTAGAACCTTTTGTGAATGTTCGTCAGATACTGTCACCTTATCTGTTGGTGTTCCTTCATATCCGAATACATCACGAAGCATGGTAGCTGTTTCTTCAAGATTTACCACAAAGTATGAACCACCGCCTAAGGTTTTGTTTTCACCCGGAAGTGTATATGTTGTTACGCTTTCTCCTGAAAGTTTTGCGATATGCCTGATGTACTTTGTTATATCTCCCGTTTGGATATTTGTTTTAATTTCCTTTGAAATCTGTGAGAAGATTGCAGGCACTTTCGGAAGTATGCTTATATTTACCTTTTGGTCAATAATAGCTTTGAAAAGTTCCTGTTGTCTTGTAACTCTGTCGGTATCGCTTCCTGTTCCTACACCATAGTTGCTCTTTCTGTAACGCAAGAATTGTTGAATCTGGTTACCTGTCAGCTTTTGAAGACCCGGTTTTAGGTGAATATGCAAGTTCTGGTATGGATCGTCATAATTCATTCCACGACCACCACCTTCAATATCAGGAACATTGAATTCTACAGGTCCTAAAACATCAAACAGGTTATCAATGGAAGCAAATGAAAATTCAGCGTAGTAGTTAATCGGAATTCCTGTTAACTGTGTTACTACCTCTGCCATCGCTTCTGCACCCACGATTTCGCCGTTCTTTTTCTTACTGTTTAAAGCATGAACTTCGTTAATCTTTCTTGTAATACCACGGTTTTCAATCTTAATCTTTGTATCTCTCGGGATAGACATAAGGTTTACTTTTGCCTCATTCACATCATAAGCCGCAACCATTATGGTATCACTTCGAAGGCCTGATTCGTCAACACCCAAAAGAAGCACGTTTATTTTGCCGTTCTCAACCGGAGCCAAAATGTTACTGTCATCAAAAAGGCCAAAGCCCATTATTACGAAAAGGAATACAAAAAGTATAACAAATATAGTAAGCAAAACTCTGCCAGCTTTCTTTTTTGCAGGCTGTTTTACTTTATCTTTCTGCTGAATTTCTTCAACAATATCTTCATTCTCGATATCATTATTCAAAGCCTTTTCCGGCTTTCTTGCTTGTTCTGCTTCTTTTTTAAGCTTTTTAAGCTCTGCTTTTTTATTCTTAGGTCTTGCTCTTTTCACAATTTACCCTCACTTTTAACTTAATTAGCTGATGGCCTCTTAATTCCGCTTCCTGTTGGAGTCGGCGTAGCCGTTGGTTTTACTTCAGGCGTCTTTGTTTCTTCAGGTGTTTCTGTAGCCTTCGGTGTTTCTGTTGGTTTCTTTGTAGCTTCCGGAGACTTTGTAGCCTTTGGAGTTGAACTTGTTTTCGGCTCATCTGTCCCCTTTGGCTTTCCTGTTGATTCAGGATTCTTTGTTGCCTTCGGAGTAGCTGAAGGCTTTGGAGTCTTATCAGGCTCGTCTTCTTCTGGAGTTGCCGTTGGAGATGGTGACGGAGATGATAGTTTTACATCTTTTGAAACACTCTTTCCGTCAGCAGAATGTATTGTTGCGCCCTCTGCCTCATATCCGAATGTCAATTCTACAAGTTCTTTTACTGCAACCATATCCGGAATCCAATAAGATGCACCATAATCCAAGCTGTTTGGTGTTCCCGGAAGGCAGTATAAATTCACATTTTCTGCAGTTAAGTCAGGTAGACTCAATGCATATTTTGCAACATCGCCAAACTCAAGGTTTGTTTTTATGTTTTTACTTATGGTTTTATAAAGCTCAGGTACTTTTTCTATGATTGTAAGGTTAAGTTTCTGTTCTGCAATTGCCTTAACAAAATTCTGCTGTACCTTTGTTCTGTCAATATCGCCCATTGGGTAATGTCTGAAACGTACCAGTTGTTCTGCCTTTGCACCGTCTAACAACTGATAGCCTTTTTTAAGGTGAATTGCAAGTCCCTGATGCGGGTCATCATAGTTCATATTCTGTGGCACGTCAAACTCAACGCCGCCTAATGCGTCAATTGTATCACGGAATGCTGTTAAGCTAAATTCCACATAGTAGTTTATTGGTATTTTTGTAAGACGGCTTACCGCTTCGATTGTGCCGTTTACTCCCTTTTTCTTGCCATCTTTTTTAATGGAATAAGCAGAATTTATCTTCTGATATCTGCTTCCCACATACATTCTTGTATCACGTGGAATTGAAAGTATATTTACTTTGTTCTGGTCAAGGTCATAAGATGCTACCATTATGGTATCAGTTAAGGATGCCTCCTTGTCAATTCCCACCAAAAGGAAATTAACCTTTCCTGTTTCCTTTTCAACCTCAACAATTTCGTCAACATCGTCATAGCCTGTAAACATACTGCCCATGCTAATCATAAATGCTGAAACAGCTACTATAACAATTAAAGATATTGCAAATATAGTTACCTTTTTCTTTGTGAAAAATGGTTTTCTGACTTTCTTTCTTCTGCGTTTCATTTTATTTTCCTCGCCTTCCTCAAACACAGCCCATATAGTTTAAAAGAAGTATGCATAACTTCTTTTTTCAACAAACATATTATGTATTCCAAATACTCTAATTGGAATAAAATACATACATCGTAATTATACTCCAATGGTATATCTTTGTCAATAATTTATATATCTATTCTATTGCTTTTCGTAAAAAGTAATAGTATAATTAAATAAATGAAAAAGCCACGCTGTGCGGACGTGGCTTTAACACTTAAAAATATTAAGGGGAAGGTATTTTGTAAACCTTTCGGCTTACAAGTATATGTTAGCACACTCTTATGTATTTGGTGTGAACTAATTGTGAATTTATTGTGAACTTTTGAAGGAATAGTTATGAAAAAAAATGATTTTATTTTAGTTGGTATTGTTATCTTTATAGCCGTACTGGCCTTTGCATTTATACCAAAAGAAAGTGCAAATATTGCAAAAATAACGGTAGACGGAAAACTTTATTCCACAGTTTCTCTTGCTACCGATACAAAAATTGAAATAAACGACACAAATGTTGCCGTGGTAAAAGATGGTGAAATTTATATGGAAAGTGCAACCTGTCCTGATAAACTATGCGTGCATCAAGGCAAAATTTCAGACAGTTCCAAAAAGATTGTTTGCCTACCAAACAAGGTTATAATTGAAGCCTTAAATGAAAGTTCTATAGATGCGGTGGTGAGATAATGAGTTCAAAGAAAATTTCGTATATTTCTATGCTTTCTGCACTTGCAATAGTGTTCGGATACATAGAAAGCCTTTTCCCTGCCGCTCCGATTCCCGGCATAAAACTTGGACTTTCAAACATTGTAATTCTTTTTGCACTCTATCGTATGGACAAGTTATCGGCGTTTTTCATAATGTTTATAAAAGTCCTTGTAACTTCGCTGTTATTTAGCGGGCTTAATGTATTTTTGTATTCATTCTTCGGCGGTCTTTTAAGCCTTGTCACAATGATTTGTTTTAAAAAGGTTTTCTCCCCAATCGGCGTCAGTATGATTGGCGGTGTGTGTCATAATATAGGTCAGCTTTTGATTGCGGGCCTTATGATGCAGACAACTGCTGTATTTGTTTACTTACCTGCCCTTTTAATTTCAGGTGTAATCGTTGGATTTATCACAGGAAATGTGTGCAGTATAATTTTAAAGAGAAATAACTTAACTATATAAAAAAGTATGTCGGTTATGACATACTTTTTATTCTTTCTATAGCGTTTTCTAAAACATCAATCATTTCCTGTTCTTTTGAGATTGTAAATACTTTTGTTTTAAGCTCGTTTGAGTGCGGAATACCCTTGATGTACCAGGCAATATGCTTTCTTGCCTCAAGCACTCCACGATTTTCGCCTTTCATTTCACAAACAAGCTTTACGTGGCGGATTGCTTCTTCAATTTTCTCTATTTCTGTAGGAAAATAAGTTATTTTTCCTGTTTCTAAATATTCTGAAATCTGCTTGAAAATAAATGGATTCCCCTGTGCACCACGGCCAACCATAACACCGTCACAACCTGTATATTCAAGCATTCTTTTTGCGTCTTCTCCCGAGAAAATATCACCATTTCCAATTACAGGAATTTTCACGCTTTCCTTAACTTTTCGTATGGTGTCCCAATCGGCAGTTCCCTGATAAAACTGTTCCCTTGTTCTTCCGTGAATGGTTATCATATCCGCACCATTTGCCTCTAAAACCTTTGCAAATTCAGGTGCTGTTTCACTATCCCATCCTTTTCGTATTTTAACTGTAACAGGCACGGTTGCCGCATCTTTTGCCGCTCTTACCACTCTTCCTGCAAGTTCAGGATTTTTCATAAGTGCACTTCCGTCACCGTTATTTACAATCTTCGGCATCGGGCATCCCATATTTATATCAATTGCTGACGGCGAAAATTCTTCTACCTTTGCTATAATTTCGCCGATTATATCAGGTTCACTGCCAAAAATCTGTATGGAAGCAGGTCTTTCGCGTTCATCCAGCATCATTAGTGACGCTGTTTTTTTGTCCTTATAATAAAGTCCCTTTGCGCTGACCATTTCGGTGGTAAGTCCGCCTGCTCCATAGCTTTTACAGATAAGCCTGAATGCAAGGTCGGTAACACCTGCCATTGGTGCTAAATGTATCCTTTGTATCAAAAAATTATCCTCCCTGATTGAAATACCTGTTTTTACTTTACCATTTAAGGTTTTTGTTGTCAATAAAAAATGTCACAATAAATTACCAATTTTGGTGGTATTTTTCTGCAAAAATGCTGACTATAAATAACCCCCATTTATTTGACAAATACTATAATTTATTGTATCATATATAGTATATTAGGAAAGGTGGAATAAATTATGAATATATTGTATGTAACATCCGAAGCCGCTCCTTTTGTTAAAACAGGCGGACTTGGTGACGTAGCAGGTTCTTTACCTTTAACTCTTAAAGAAAAAGGCGTTGATGCACGCGTAATTTTACCACTATACAGATGTATAGACCAAAAATATAAAGATATGATGAAGTATATTGATAACATCTATATCAATATGGGTTGGAGAAGTCAGTACTGCGGAGTTTTTGAACTTGACTGGCACGGAACAACCTATTATTTTGTTGATAACGAATTTTACTTTAATGGTCCTGGTCCTTATGACCATATTCATTTGGACTGTGAAAAATTTATATTCTTCTCAAAGGCTGTTTTGTCACTACTTCCAACACTAGGATTCCGTCCTGATGTTATTAACTGTAATGACTGGCAGTCAGCTCCTATCCCTGTTCTTTTGGATACTTTTTATGATAACCCATTCTATCGTGGTATCAAGACAGTTATGACAATCCATAACCTAAAGTTCCAAGGCCGATGGGATCTTGAAAAGATTAAAGATGCTCTTGCTATCGATGATTATTACTTTACCGAAGATAAGCTTGAGTATTACAAAGATGCAAACCTTTTAAAAGGCGGTCTTGTTTACGCAAACAAGATTACAACTGTATCTGAAACATATGCAAAGGAAATTACAACTGCTGAATTCGGCGAAGGTCTTGACGGACTTTTATATGCTCGTCAGAATGACACAGTTGGTATCGTAAACGGTATTTCAGATGATTGGAGCCCTAAAACTGACCCATTCATTTTTGAAAACTTTACAGAAAAGTCTTTAGCTAAGAAGAAAATCAACAAGACAGAGCTTCAAAAGGAACTTAACCTTCCTGTTGATGAAAACAAGATGATGATCGGTATCGTTTCAAGACTTACCGACCAAAAGGGATTTGACCTTATCGCTTATGCTATGGAACGTCTTTGCGAAGGTGGTTACCAGATAGTAGTTTTGGGAACAGGTGATGAAAACTATGAAAATATGTTCCGTCATTATGCTTGGAAGTATCCTGACAGAGTTTCTGCCAATATCTTCTTCTCAAACGAACTTTCACATAAGATATATGCAGCTTGTGATGCATTCTTGATGCCATCACGCTTTGAACCTTGCGGGCTTTCACAGCTTATTTCAATGAAATACGGTTGTCTTCCTATCGTTCGTGAAACTGGCGGACTTTCTGATACTGTTATTCCTTATAACGAATTTACAGGCGAAGGTACTGGTTTTTCATTTATGCCATATAATGCAGACGATATGATGACCGTTGTTAACTACGCAATGCGCACATACTATGACAATCCTGAAGCTTGGACTAAGCTTGTTAAAAACGCTATGAACCAGGATTTCTCATGGAATGTTTCTGCAGATAAATATATCGCTCTTTATGAAGAAATTTCAGGTGTTACTTTAGAAAAGCCTGTTAAAAAGGCAACTAAAAAAGCACCTGCTAAAAAGACAGCTGAAAAGAAAACAGACGATGCAAAAGCAGAAAAGAAAGCTCCTGCTAAAAAAACTGTAAAAAAAGATGAAAAGGCAGAACCAGTCAAGAAAACTACTGCTAAAAAGACAGTTACTAAGGCTGAAAAAGCAGAACCTGCTAAAGTAGAAGCTGAAGTAAAAACTGTTGTTCCAAAGAAGACTACTGCCAAGAAGACAGCTACTAAAACTACTAAAAAGGCATAATTTTGAAAGGAATTTTAGATAAATGGGAAATATTAAACTAAATCAGGCCGAGACAGATTTAAGAAATGAGATAATCGGCAAATTGTCACGCCATTTTGGTAAAACACTAGAAGATGCAACTCCAAAAATGGTGTATACTGCATGTGCACTAACTGCACGTGACAAGATTATGGAGCGTTGGGCAGTTTCTCACAAAACTGTTAAAGAAGAAGGCTCAAAGAAGCTTTACTATCTATCATTTGAGTTTTTGATGGGAAGACTTTTAGCATCAAACGTTCTTAATCTTATGCAGACAAAAACATACGTTAAGGCTCTAAAATCAATGGGATATGAACTATCTGATATTGTTGAGCTTGAAAACGATGCAGGTCTTGGTAATGGTGGTCTTGGCCGTCTTGCTGCCTGCTTTATGGACTCTTTAACAACAATGGATCTTCCTGCATACGGCTGTACTCTTCGTTATGAATACGGTCTGTTCAGACAGAAGATTGTTGACGGATATCAGACAGAGCTTCCTGATACATGGCTTGAAAACGGTAATGCCTGGGAAATTGCTCGTCCTGAAGAAGCTGTAACTGTACGCTTTGGCGGTCAGGTTTACACAGACTGGATTGACGGACGTTTCTCTTGCCGTTATGAAAACGAACACACAATCATCGCTATGCCATACGATGTTCCACTAGTTGGTTATGATTCAAAAATCGTAAACAAGCTACGTCTATGGTCTGCAAAAGCTCCTGACGTTATGAATATGCAGGAATTTAATTCAGGTAACTACATCCGTTCAACTGAAGAAAGACAGCTTGCAGAGCTTATTTCAAAGGTACTATACCCAGAAGATAATCACACAGAAGGTAAGGAACTTCGCTTAAAGCAACAGTACTTCTTAGTTTCTGCAACACTTCAGTGGATTTTAAAAGAATATGAAGACAGATATGGTTGCGATTGGCACAATCTTCCTGAAAAGGCTGTTATTCATATTAATGATACCCACCCTACCCTTGCAATTCCTGAACTTATGAGAATTCTTATTGACGAAAAGGGTCTTGGTTGGGACGAGGCTTGGGATATCACTACAAGAACTTTTGCTTACACAAACCACACAGTTTTAAGTGAAGCTCTTGAAAAGTGGCCACTTGATATGGTTAAGAAGATTCTTCCTCGTGTTACAATGATTATTGAGGAAATCAACAGAAGACTTATGATTACTCTTCAGGAAGTTTATCCTGATGACTGGGGTAAGCAGAAGTGGATGGCTATTATTGCTGACGACCAGGTGTTTATGGCAAACCTTTGCCTTGCAACTTGTTTTGCTATTAACGGTGTATCAGGTCTTCATACTCAGATTCTTACATCTGATATTTTTGCAGATTACTACCGCTTAAAGCCAGAACGTTTCCACGCTATCACAAACGGTATTACATTCCGCCGTTGGATTGGTAATGCAAACCCTGAACTTGTTGACCTTATCACTTCAAAAATCGGTAAGGGCTGGCTAAAGGATTACAAGAAACTTGAAAAACTTAAGAAGTTTGCAGATGACCCTGAATTCCAGGAAGCATTTGCTAAAATCAAGCGTGATAACAAGGTTCGCCTTGCTGAATACATCAAGGAACATAATGGTATTGAAATCAATCCTGACTCTATCTTTGACGTACAGGCAAAGAGACTTCACGAGTACAAGAGACAGCTTTTAAATATCCTTCATATCCTTTATGACTACAATATGTTAGTTGAAAATCCTGATATGGAATATACACCAAAAACATACATCTTTGGTGCAAAAGCAGCTCCTGGATACAAGAGAGCAAAGCTTATCATCAAGCTTATTAACTCTGTTAGCGAAAAGATTAACAACGACCCAAGAATTGGTGGCAAAATCAAAGTTGTTTTCCTTGAAAACTACGGTGTTTCAATTGCTGAAAAGCTTGTTGTTGCAGCTGACGTTTCAGAACAGATTTCAACTGCAGGTAAGGAAGCTTCAGGTACTGGTAACATGAAGTTTATGCTTAACGGTGCTGTAACTGTGGGAACTCTTGACGGTGCAAACGTTGAAATGCTTGAACAGGTTGGCGAAGACAACATCTATATCTTTGGTCTTAAGGCTGATGAAGTTGCTGCAAGACTTAAGTTCAACAACTCTGATGAAGTTAAGACAATCTACTCAACTAATGCTCCGCTAAGACATGCTTTAGAACAGCTAATCTCAGGTGAACTTGAGAACGAAAATACACAGATTTTCCGTGACCTTTACCAGACACTTCTGTTCGGTGACTACGGATACCCTGACACATACATGGTGCTTCGTGACTTTGAAGAATACTGCAATATTCATGCACAGGTTTCTAAGGACTACAACAATAAGGAACTTTGGTGGCATAAGGCTATTATGAACACTGCAAGTTCAGGATTCTTCTCATCAGACAGAACTATTGCTGATTACAACGATAATATCTGGCACCTAAAAAATATTTAAACCCTTAATTTTGAGGGACTGACAAACTCAGTCCCTCTTTATTCTTTTTTTGGAGATTTATTATGAAGATTGAACACAATTCACAAAGCCAATTTTACCGCACTCCTTTTGGAAGTGTTACAAAAAACAGTAAGGTTGTAATCCGTATAGCCCTTGCCGACTTTGGCATACCATCACATATCCGTTTGGTGACAGAGTTTAGAGGCGAAATCAAAAGCTACTCTATGGCTTATGTTTTCTCTTCCTGTGATACTTCAGTTTATCAGGCTACACTTGATATGCCTGATAGAACAGGTCTTCTTTTTTATTACTTTGACATCGGCGAAAATGGACGTAGTGTCTACTATGGCAACAACGACGATGCTCTTGGCGGAATTGGAAAGATTTATGATAATATCCCAGATAAAAAGTATCAGATAACAGTTTACGACGAGGATTTTAATACTCCTGATTGGTGGAAAAACAGTATTTGTTACCAGATTTTTCCTGACCGTTTTGCAAAATCCTGCGAAAGTGATGAAAACCTTTCAAAAAGACAGGATATTATCAAAAGAAACTGGGGTGATGACCCATTCTATAAACCGGAGCAATTTGGTGGCGAATATCTTGCAAATGATTTCTTCGGCGGAACACTTTCAGGTATTACAGAAAAACTTCCATATCTTAAGGATCTGGGAATATCCTGCATATACTTAAACCCTATTTTTAA
>JAZOOY010000039.1:0-35988 GCA_045655325.1 Clostridia bacterium | reverse complement strand
TTTTGACTGTAACTTTTCAGCTTTTAAGCGGTTATAGATTTTCACCATTGCAAGCTTTATGATGTCCGCAGCACTTCCCTGAATTGGTGTGTTTAGTGCCACACGTTCACCAAAGGAACGGGTGTTGAAATTCTGCGATGTGATTTCAGGGATATACCTGATTCTGTTCATCATGGTCTTAACAAAACCGTTATCTCGGGCGAACTTCTTAATGTCGTCCATATATTTTTTAACCCCTGAATATTTTTCAAGGTAGTTTTCAATATACGCCTTTGCTTCCTTTACTGAAATTTTAAGGTCCTGTGAAAGTGAGTATTCGCCTATTCCGTAAACAATACCAAAGTTTACGGCTTTTGCGCTTGAGCGCTGTTCCTTTGTTACGCTATCAAGCGGAACGCCCAAAACTTGTGACGCTGTTATTGCGTGAATATCCTCGCCGTTTTTAAAGGCGTTTATCATAATTTCGTCCTCTGCAATATGCGCCAAAACACGAAGTTCAATCTGTGAATAGTCCGCATCCAAAAGCACGTACCCAGGCTTTGCCACAAACATTTTACGGATATGGCTACCAAGTTCCGTTCTTGTCGGGATATTCTGCATATTCGGTTCGGTTGAAGAAATTCTGCCTGTTACGGTAACAGTCTGATTGAATACCGAATGAATTCTTCCCGTTTTCTGGTTTATCACCGCCAAAAGCCCGTCACAGTAAGTGCTCTTTAGTTTTGCAAGCTTTCTGTATTCCAAAATCAGCTCAATTATCGGGTGCTTGCCCACAAGTTTTTCCAAAACTTCCGCATTTGTTGAGTAGCCTGTTTTGGTTTTCTTTAAGGCTTTTAGTCCCAACTTTTCAAACAGGATTACGCCCATCTGCTTGGTTGAGTTTATATTAAATTCTTCGCCTGCAAGGTCATAGATTTCTTTTGTCAGCTCGTCAATTCTTGCCGAAAGCTCGCTTGAAAAGGCTTCAAGCTCGGACTTATCAATAAGCATTCCCGCCTTTTGCATATCACAAAGCACAGTCATAAGCGGAAGCTCTACGTCATAGTAAAGCTGTTCCTGACCGTTTTCTGCAAGTTTCTTCGCTGTTATTTCATAAATCGGCATAACCGCCAATACCTTTTTCGCAAGGTCGGAAGTTTCTTCTTCAAATAGTGATACCTGACCTGTTTTTTCGCCAAATTCAAAGCCTAAATATTCATAGGCAAGGGCATTTGGTGAAAAATCGTTTCGGGCAGGGTTTAGAAGATATGATGCGATTGCGCCGTCATATACTATGCCGTTAATTTCGGTAACTGCCAGGGCTTCTTTTGCAGAAATACAGTATTTTTTCACATTTTCATCTGCTAAAAGTTCAAAAAGTTCGTCCTTTATTTCAGGTGTCACTTCAAAATAACTTCCCACGTTATCAACGCCGAATGCACCGCCTGTTATGGCATTTTCATTAACTTCAAAAAGACAGGCACACTCACCCTTTTTGCGAACTTTATCGCATAGTGCCAAAAATTCCGCCTTGGTTGTTATTGTTTCTTCTCTCGTTCCTGATAAGAAGTCGATTTCTTCCTTGGTTTCGGTCTTTTTAAGGCCAAGTCTTTTGATAACTTTGTTAAGTTCAAGTTTCTTTAAAATATCGTAAAGCTCTGCTTTTTCGGTAAAATCGCAAGGCTCATTTTCTTCAAAATTAAATTCAATCGGCACAAATCTGTCGATTGTGGCAAGGGTTTTTGACAAGAATGCCGAATCCTTGTCCGTTTCCAATTTCTTTAGGTTTGCAGGTGTGATACCCCAAGCACCCAAGTCCTGGTACAAGTTCTCAATACTCTTTGCCTTGCCAATTAAGGTCATGGCGGTCTTTTCGCCGATGCCTTTTACGCCAGGGATGTTGTCGGATGTGTCGCCCATTAACGCTTTTACGTCAATAAACTGCTCCGGTGTTACGCCATAGCGGTCAAAAACCTCTTTTTCTGTGTAAGTATCGGTGTCGGTTACGCCCTGCTTGGTTACGGTTAAAAGAACCTTTGTCTTTTGTGATGCAAGTTGCAGGTCGTCCTTATCACCTGTTGCGATTAAGCATTCAACGCCTGATTCTTCGCAAAGTCTTGATACTGTACCGATAATATCGTCCGCTTCATAGCCTTCAAGCTCTAGGATGTTTATGCCCATGGCACGCAAAATGTCCTTGGCAATCGGCATCTGCACACGAAGTCCGTCGGGCATTGGCTTTCTTTGCGCCTTGTATTCTGCGTACATCTTGTGACGGAATGTTGGGGCTTTTAAGTCAAATGCCGCACAAATATAGTCGGGTTGGTTTTCGTCAATGAGCTTCATTAAGGTCATTAAAAACCCGAATATGGCATTGGTTGGTGTTCCGTCGGACGCCGACAAGAATCTCACGCCGTAAAATGCACGGTTTATTAAGCTGTTTGAGTCAATTATCAGTAATTTTTTCATAGCTTTGTTCTTTCTTTTTCATATTTCAGAATTCTCACTCGCCGCAGGCGATATAGCCTCCCTTGCCTAAAGGGAGGTGTCAGCCGTAGGCTGACGGAGGGATTCTTTTACAGCAATATCAATATACTGGCATACTCCCTCAAAGTTTTTGCTAATCTCGTTATTTGGTATTCTTATAACTATCAAGTTTCTACTTTCAATTCTCTCTGTTCTAATTTTATCTTTCAATAAACCTTTTTCTTCATAATGTTGCGAACCATCAAGTTCAATTATTAGCCTTGCACTATGGCAATAAAAATCAACTATGTAATTATCTATAACTTTCTGTCTTAAAAATCTGACGGGATAATTTTTCAAGAAATCATACCAAAGATGTCTTTCTTCCTTTGTCATACTTTTTCGCAAAGTTCTTGCATTGGTTGTTAAATCGGTGTTATGTTTTCTATCCATGTATCCCTCCACCACCTTCGGTGGTCCCCCTCCCTTTAGGCAAGGGAGGCTTTTTATGATAGTTTGTGTTAAGTTAGGGCCAAAAAATTACACACCCATCAAAGCTTGCCAAAAAAACCAACTCCATATTGGAATCATTGCCACAAGTGAAATAAACAATAAAAAGTTTGCTATGTACGTTGTTTTTTTCTTTAACTTTTTCACAAGCGATATTACATCCAAAATTATACCTATAAAAATGCTAATCGGAATTCCAAAAATAAGATAAAACCAATTTATAATCACAATTTGATACCTTAAACTATCCTCGTATAGCATATTAGAGGAAACAAATCCTATTAGAAAAACAAAAAAATTCAAAACAACGATGGCTATGTTCACCTTGTCTAGTATATTTATTTTCTTCATACATTCATACCTTTCGACAATATTCGATACCCTTTATAAATTCATATAAAACTAAGGCTAAAAAATGCCCTTTTAAAGGATTTCCCTTAATCATTCTCAATCTGCCAATCAATTGGCTCTTGATTCATTGCAGTCAAAATATTATTCACCTTCATAAAGTGTCCGCAGCCGAAGAATCCGCGGGTTGCAGACAGCGGGCTTGGGTGGGCTGCTGACAGGATTATATGTTGCGGTGAAGATATAAGCTCTTCTTTCTTTTTAGCATCATTTCCCCACAGGATGAAAATCACAGGTTCACGTCTGTTATTCAAAATCTCGGTTATCTTATCGGTGACCTTTTCCCAACCTTTGCCCTTATGGGAATTGGCTTCACCGTCACGGACTGTAAGGCTTGCATTTAAAAGCAAAACTCCCTGTTTTGCCCATTTTTCAAGGTTTCCGTGGTTTGGGATATAAAGTCCCATTTCCTGATTAAGTTCCTTGTAAATATTTTTAAGTGACGGCGGAATATCCACGCCTTTTTTAACAGAAAAGGCCATTCCGTGTGCCTGATTTTCGCCGTGGTACGGGTCCTGCCCGAAAATCACCACTCGCACATTCTCATAGCTTGTGGCGGATAGTGCGCTGAAAATCTCGTCCTTATCAGGATGGATTATGTAAGTTTTATATTCTTCCGCCAAAAAGTCCTGTAAATCTTTATAATAATCCTTGGAAAATTCTTCTTTCAAAAGAACGTCCCAGCTATTTCCTATTTGTCCCATCAATCTTTCCTCTTTGCTCTTTGAAAATGATATGCGAATTCGCCGATTACACAGTCAGGCAAAATTTTTGTGAAAAACTTGCCCGCTTTCATTAAAATTCCCGGGATGATAACAGTTTTTCCTGCCATCATACTCGAAATTCCGATTTCGGCACACTTTTTGGCATCCATTCCAACACCCTGAAAGTCCACGCCTGCCACAGAGTCAAACTCGGTTTTAACAGGTCCCGGGCAAAGTGCTGAAATCGTAACGCCACTATTTTCTTTTTTAAGCTCCTTTGCGATGCCACGGGTAAGGCTCAATACATAGGCCTTGGTTGCATAATAAGTTGAAAGCATCGGGCCTTCCGGCATAAAGCCTGCCGCAGATGCTACATTTAGTATCTTTCCCTTGTTCTTTTCTTTAAATTCCAAAAGGAAAAGTTTTGTTAGGATATGTAGTGCTTTCACGTTAAGGTCAACCATTTCCATATCCTTTGAAAGGTCGGTTTTATAAAATTTCCCAAAGTTTCCGAACCCTGCGTTGTTTACAAGGATTTCCACGTCCTTACCTTTGCATCGCTCATATAAAGAATAGCAGTTTTCTTCCTTGGAAAGGTCAATTGTCATAATTTCCGCAGGAGTTTTAAGCTCTTTTGATACTTCCAAAAGTTTCTCGGTACGACGTGCAACAAGGATAAGGTCATACCCTTGTTCTGATAAAATAATCGCCATTTCTCTGCCGATTCCCGAGCTTGCTCCTGTTATTATCGCTGTAGGCATTTTTTTATTTCTCCTTATTTTGACATAGCTTCATATGCCATTTTTGCGGCATCTTCTGTCATATTTACGCCAAGGCTATAAACAGGCACTTCTTTTAAAACTATATCAACGTATTTTAAAAGTGCGTCCATTTCTTCCATGTGCGGTGGTCTTACTGTCTGTTTTAAAAGTTTTCCCACAACTTCTGCGCCTGATTTTCGCTCTATCCAGTTTTCTTCACTTCGCTCCAAAAAACCGATTGCGCCGATTGGCACAATTTTGTTTATATTACGGTCGGTCTTCCCGCTCCAAGGTGTTCCGCAAGCGTAAATCCCGTTTGCGCCGATTCTTATTGCAGGCTTGTCATCGTTCAAAATCTCGGCTCTGTCTTCACCAAAAGCCTTTTGCCACAAGGATGTGTGGGTGGATTTTCCCGTACCGCTGTCTGCCGTGAAAAGGTATGCCTTGCCGTCCATCACAACTGCTGATGAATGAAGCAGAAATCCGCCGAAATACAAAAGCCCTGAATAGAATGCAGAACCTGTATAAAGGTACTCGCAGTTATCAAGAGTTAGGGTCGGCTCTTGTTTTTGTTTTTCCAAAAGAACTTCGTCTGGGATATAGATTTTCATTTGGGGATTGTCGCAAACTTCATCCACCTTATAGGCTTTCGCCTGCTTTTGCATAGTTTCGTATTTATAACCCATATCCACTAAAAGGCCTGCTATTTTGTGCAAGTTCATACTTTTTTCCTTTCGTATGTGCAGAATGTTAGGGTATAGCCGTTATCTTCAATTTCTTCAGATTCTGCGGTAAGCTCCCACTCGTCAAGTTCGTCAAGGTTAACCATAAACTTATCGGCATCCACTGTCTTTTGCACCTTTGTAACGTAGCAAAGGTCGCAGTATGGAAGTAGCTGTTTATAAATCTCTTCACCGCCGATTACGAATGCATCGGCAAAATCTATATCCATCGCCAGAAGTTCGTCAATACTGTTCACAACAGTTGCACCGTCTACGGCAAAACTCTTATCTCTTGTTAAAATTATATTTGGTCGTTTTGGAAGAGGCTTCTGCCCAGGAAAGCTCTCAAGATTCTTTCTTCCCAAAATAACCGTTTTTCCCATAGTGGTTTCACGGAAAAACTTCATATCTTTTGGGATAGAAAAAAGCAAATCGTTATCTTTTCCAATTCCCCAGTTTTCGGATACTGCAACTATTAATTTCATAGCTTTTTCCTTTCTTAAATCGCAACAGGAATTTTCTCTGAAAATTCGTTGTACTCGTAGCCTTCCAAATGGAAGTGGTCAGGTGTTACCTTATAGAAATCGTCAAAATCGTCAATTACAAGCTTTGGCGCAGAAAAAGTCGGTCTTTTAATAAGCTCTTCCACAATCGGGATGTGGCGGTCATAAATATGCGCATCCGCAATCACGTGCACAAGTTCGCCGACCTCAAGGCCTGATACCTTTGCAAAAATGTGGATTAAGAATGCATACTGCACCACGTTCCAGTTGTTTGCAGTTAAGAAGTCATTACTACGCTGATTCAAAATTCCGTTCAATTTTCCGTCCTTTACGCTGAATGTCATTGAATATGCGCAAGGGTAAAGTCCCATCTCGGATAGGTCCTGATGGTTATATAAATTGGTGATAATTCGTCTTGAGTTCGGGTTGTTTTTAAGGTCAAAAAGCACTCGGTCAACCTGGTCAAACTCGCCTTCTTTGTACTTGTGCTTGATTCCAAGCTGATAGCCGTATGCCTTACCGATTGAGCCGTTTTCATCAGCCCACTGGTCCCAGATTTTGCTCTTTAAATCCTTGATGTTGTTGGACTTCTTCTGCCATATCCACAAAAGCTCGTCAAGGGCAGACTTCCAGTAGGTTCTGCGAAGAGTCATAATCGGGAATTCTTCCGCCAAATTATAGCGGTTCACAATACCGAATCGGCTGATTGTAAATGCATCCGCTCCGTCATCCCATTTTGGGCGTACATTCATATCGGCATCGGAAACGCCGTTTTCTATAATATCTTTGCAATTTTTAATAAATATCTCGTCAGCGTAGCTCATTTTTTTCTCCTTACTTACAAAACTTTTCTACGTAATCTTCAATAGCCTTGTCGATTATCTTAATAGCGGTTTCTCTTCCGCTTACTTCGTTTACGGCTGTTTCCTTGTTTTCAAGGTTCTTATATACAGTGAAGAAATGTCCCATTTCGTCAAAAACGTGCTTTGGAAGTTCGTTAATGTCCGTATACATATTGTTGTTCGGGTCACTAAACGGAATGGCGATAATCTTTTCGTCATTTCGTCCGTTATCTATCATGGAAATTACGCCGATTGGGTATGCACGAACTAAAGTCATAGGCTCAATTTTTTCCGAGCAAAGCAAAAGTACGTCAAGAGGGTCATTGTCATCGCCGTACGTTCTTGGAATGAACCCGTAGTTTGCAGGATAGTGAGTTGATGTGTGCAAAATTCTATCCAATATCAAATAACCTGATTCCTTATCAAGCTCATACTTTTTCTTGCTTCCTTTTGAGATTTCGATTACGCAGATAAAATCGTCTGCGTGGATTCTCTTTGGTGAAATATCGTGCCATACGTTTGACATAATAACATCTCCTTTAATATATTTATTTAAGTAATAAATCGTAGTAATGTACAGGAACACTGCTCCAGCCGTGGCAAAGGCTTCCTGCGTTTTCAAATGCTTTAGCGCCATCAATTGTTTCCCAAACAGTTGAAGAACCACTATCCAGCATCACTTTATATGTTTTTCTTATTTCATCTAAAATACACTCTTTGTATTTTGAAATGTCCTGTTTTATAAGTGCATCATACTTGAAAACTTTCATCGAAAGTGAGCAAGGTTCAAGCTGGTTTTTGGAAAGCATTTCACAGATTCCGTCGGAAGCACCGCCTGTTGCAACGCCTGATACCACCGCTAATGCGTTTGCAAGCTCGGTTGGTTTTTCGGTTTTGTCCTGTATGAAATATGTGCCACCTTTGGCGTTAAAATATTCTTTGTTAAGTCTATCCTTGATTTCTTCTGAAAGTCCTGCAAAGTTGTTTTTCTTTCCCAACATTTCGCAGATTTTGTCATATGCGTTAAGACCAATAATAAATATCACATTCAAAAGGAAATCAGGCTCTTTTTTACCTTGACCACGTCTTATATAGCCAAGGTGCGACCAATCGTAAAAATTCCAGTAGCCAAAGCCTTCAAAACGACAGGCAAGCCCCGATTCCATTCGGTTTTTGAATACTGAAAGTATGGTTTCTAGTTTTTCAAAAACTTCCACGCCAAGAGTTAAGTCACCGCTTTTTTTCATATACTCTGAAACTGCAAGGATGAAATATAGCGAAAAGCTTGGGATAGTCAAATCTTCACCACTAGGGAAACAGATTGACAAAAGTCCGTCTTCTCGCTTGTCCTTACTCATTAAGAGAAGATTTGCTCTTGCGTATTCAAGGTTCCCGTCTTCATAGGCTGAATACCCCGAAAGCATCTGATTTCGGGAGTCAAAGGCGTAAAGGCATTGTTCACGCCACGGGCAATCCACATAATGCTCCATCATACAAAGTTTTAAGGTGTTCAGGCAAATGTCGTAAATCTTTTGGTCAAGCTCATTTTCAAACTGAACCTTTTTCGGTTTTGCAGGATAAACTTGCGGGATTATTCCTGCAAATTCTATGGCGATTGGCTTGTCCGCCGTAATTTCAATATACCTGCAAGCAAAACGAAGCATATAACTTGTAAACTGGTTTTTGCCCTCTTTTGCCACATAGTCAAAGCTGAAATCTCTGCCGTCTATAATTCGTTTCACGTGGCCGTTTTCCAAAAGCTCTCCGTAGGCAACATTTATTGTCTGCTCATTTTCGCTTTCAATAGAAAAGGTGGGAAGTCCCACAATTTCTTCGCCCAAATCTATGATGTATGAATTTTCGGTTTTTGTAATCTTACCTTTTTTCACTTCTTCCAAAACCAACTTTTGGGTTGGTCTTGGAACAAAGGTGTATTCTTCCTTTATTTCAACCGACTGTTCAAAACCATCCGTCCAATCGTCTTCTTTTGTGGCATCATATAAAAAGCTGTAGCCAAACTGTGGTGATATTTTTCTTTCAAAACCGCTTAAATACGCCTTGCTTTTTCTTGAAAGGGTCTTTTCACTTGAATATAAAACCACTTCGCCGTCAATTTTAAGTTCAAAAATTAACATCGGGCTTGGAGTAAAATATCGCATTCCCGATTTGCCGAAATACCAACCCAAAATGCAGATTTTATTTTCGCCTTTTTTAAGGTGCTCTGTTATGTCAATTTCGTCATAAACTTTATAATGCGGAAAATCGCCGTATTGGTTTGACTGGGCATATTTTCCGTTTATGAAAAGGGTGTAATCCCCTGATACAGATATGCTAAAACTGGCTGAACCGCCTGTGTAATTTACCACATCACAAAACTCAGCAAAATTGTTTTCGGTATAATCCTTACTATGCCATATCGGGCATGCCTTTTCAAAAGCCATAACGCATTCTCCTAAAAGTATATATACATAATTAATTATATCATAAGGCGCGTACTAAATCAATAATTATATTATATAAAATGGCAGTTTTAACGACTAATTTTGCAAGGAGAAATCTATGAATTATGTATGGTCAGCACTTATTATTTCGTCCCTTATTTTCGGAGCGGTAAACGGCAGATTGGAAGAAACTATGCAAGCAGGACTTTCGGGTGCAGGAAGTGCAATCACCGTTCTTTTATCCTTTGCGGGAATGATGTGTTTTTGGTCGGGGATTTTGAAGATTGTAGAAACAAGCGGAGCGGGAAAATTCTGCGAAAAGTTATTATCTCCCGTAGTCTACAGGCTTTTTCCAAAAGTCAAAGACAGAAGCCACATCACAATGAACATCATCGCAAACCTTTTGGGCATGGGCAACGCTGCAACACCTGCGGGAATTTCGGCTATGTGCCAGCTTGATGAAGAAAACCAAAAACGTCCACACCCGTCCCGTGAAATGTCACGGTTTGCGGTTTTAAACACCGCAAGCCTGCAACTTTTTCCCACCACAATTATCGGCATTTTAGCATCTTTCGGTGACCCGAACCCCTACCGCATTGTGCCACTCATATGGGTAAGTTCGGCAGTTTCCCTTGCGTCAGCACTTTTTATGGACTTTATCCTTTCAAAAACTCAAAGGAGATGATTTTTTGGTTTACATAATACCTGCTTTAATTATTTTGGTTTTGGTTTCGGGACTAAAAAAAGGCGTGCCCTGTTACACCACCTTTATTTCAGGCGTAGAATCAGGGCTTAAAACGGTAGTTTCCATTTTTCCCGCTTTGGTTGCCATACTTTCAGCATCCGCAATGCTTCGTGAATCAGGCTTGATTGACGCACTTTCTCAGGTTTTAGCACCTTTTTTTAATCTCTTAAAAATCCCTGTGGAAATTCTGCCCTTGGCGTTAATTCGCCCAATTTCAGGCGGTGGCTCAATCGGGCTTTTAACTGATACCATAAAAACCTTTGGTGTTAATAGCCGAATCGCCCTTGCCGCCTGTATTTTGTGTGCATCCACCGAAACCACCTTTTACACCATTTCGGTATATTTCGGCGGGACTTCCGTAAAGTACACAAAAAGGGTGATTTTTGCCGCAGTTTTTGGCGATTTTGTGGGAATTTTATGCGCATCTTGCCTTAGTATGATAAATTTTTAACAATTTTTTATAAAAAAGTAAGATAGTACTTGAAAAAACTGACATTTTGGGGTATAATATTATCGTATGGGTTTATGCCCTAAAATATTTTATGAAGAGGTGTCCGATATGTTAAACAAAAAAAGCGTAGAAGATATTCAAGTTAATGGAAAAAGAGTCCTTGTTAGATGCGACTTTAACGTTCCACTTGACGAAAACAGAAACATCACAGACGATACAAGAATCGTAGGTGCACTTCCTACAATCAAGTATCTTATCGAAAACGGAGCAAAAGTTATTCTTTGCTCACATATGGGTAAGCCAAAGGGCGAACCAAAGCCAGAACTTTCACTAGCTCCTGTTGCAAAGGCGCTATCAGAAAAGCTTGGCAAAGACGTTATTTTTGCAGCTGATGACAATGTTGTTGGCGAAAATGCTAAAAAGGCTGTAGCTGAAATGAAGGACGGCGACGTTGTTCTTCTAGAAAACACACGTTACAGAGCTGAAGAAACAAAGAACATTGATTCTTTCTCTGAAGAACTTGCATCACTTGCTGATGTATTCGTAAACGATGCGTTTGGTACAGCACACCGTGCTCACTGCTCAAACGTTGGTGTTACAAAGTACCTTGATACTGCAGCTTGCGGTTATTTAATCCAGAAGGAAATCGAGTTCCTTGGAAACGCTGTTAATAACCCAGTTAGACCACTTGTTGCTGTTCTTGGCGGTTCAAAGGTTTCATCAAAGATTTCTGTTATCAATAACCTTCTTGAAAAGGTTGATACACTAATCATCGGTGGCGGTATGGCTTACACATTCCTAAAGGCTTTAGGCGCACCAGTTGGTAAGTCACTTCTTGAAGCTGATTACATTGATTACGCAAAGGAAATGATGGCAAAGGCAGAAGAAAAGGGCGTTAAGCTACTAATTCCTGTTGACAACGTAGTTGCTCAGGAATTCTCAAACGATGCTTTTGCAAAGACAGTTGACAGAGGCTTCATCGAAGACGAATGGGAAGGTCTTGACATCGGCGAAAAGACAATTGCACTTTACTCAGAAGCTCTAAAGAGCGCAAAGACAGTTGTTTGGAACGGACCTATGGGCGTATTTGAAATGCCAAACTTCGCAAAGGGTACAAACGCAATTGCACAGGTTCTTGCTGATATCGATGCTACAACAATCATCGGTGGTGGCGATAGCGTTGCTGCTGTTAACCAGGCTGGTCTTGGTGATAAGATGAGCCACATCTCAACAGGTGGCGGTGCTTCACTTGAATTCCTTGAAGGAAAAGATTTGCCGGGCATTGTGGCAATTAACGACAAATAATTTCTGTAAGGTTTTGCGGACTCTGTCCGCACCTGCAAGCCTTTAAAAAGGCTTGACCTAAACTTTACCGCGAAACTATCGTTTCGCAAGATTTTATTAAAACTCTAAAATAAGGCTGAAGAAAATTTTTGCAGATTGCCTTTTTGAAGGCGACGGTGCTGTACTCGTGTACTGCCCTCGCCGAAAAATGGTGAGATGCGGAAATTTAATCAGCCATGCGAATTACTATAAAGGAGAAAATAATATGGGTAAATATATTATTGCTGGCAACTGGAAGATGAACAAGCTTCCAAGCGAAACATATGATTATGTTAAAGAAGTAGCAGCTGCAACAGCAGGTTCTAACTGTGAAGTTGTTTGCTGCACACCTTACGTTTGCCTATCAGAAGCTGTTCGTGCAGCTGCAGGCACACACGTTAAAATCGGTGCTGAAAACCTACACTTTGAAGACAAGGGCGCATTCACAGGCGAAGTATCTGCTGACATGCTAAAGGACCTTGGCGTAGAATACGTTATCATCGGTCACTCAGAAAGACGTGAATATAATAACGAAACTGACGAAACTGTTAACCTAAAGACAAAGAAGGCACTAGAAAAAGGCCTTATCCCAATCGTTTGCGTTGGTGAATCTTTAGAACAGAGAGAAGCAGGCATCACAATGGACCTTATCGCAATCCAGATCAAGAAAGCATTTGCTGGAATCGAAGCAGCTGATGCTAAAAAGGTTGTTATCGCATACGAACCAATCTGGGCTATCGGTACAGGCAAGACTGCAACTGCAGAACAGGCTGAAGAAGTTTGTGGCGGAATCAGAAAGATTATCGCTGAGCTTTACTGCGAAAAGTGTGCTCCTGAATTCACAATTCAGTACGGCGGCTCAATGAACGATGCAAACGCTGCAGAACTTCTTGCAAAGGACAACATTGACGGCGGTCTTATCGGCGGTGCGTCACTTGTTGCTGACAAGTTCGCAGCTATCACAAAGGCTTGCTAATTTTTAAGTAAACCACATTTGGGCGGGACTTTGGTTCCGCCTAAATTTATGAAAAGGAGAAATAATATGTCTAAATCACCTATTGCTCTTATTATTTTAGACGGTTTCGGTATGAACGACGAAACTATGGGCAACGCAATAAAGGCCGCAAAGACACCAAACATTGATAAGTACTTTGCGGAAAACCCTAACACAATTTTGTACGCAAGCGGTATGGCAGTTGGTCTTCCTGACGGCCAGATGGGTAACTCAGAAGTTGGCCACACAAACATCGGTGCAGGACGAGTTGTGTATCAGGAACTTACAAGAATCACAAAGTCAATCGCTGACGGTGACTTCTTCACAAACGAAACACTACTTGAAGCTGTAGAAAACTGCAAGAAGAACGATTCCGCTCTTCACCTAATCGGTCTTTTATCAGACGGTGGTGTTCACTCACATATGGACCACCTATTCGGTCTTATTGACCTTGCGAAAAAGAACGGTCTTACAAAGGTTTTCGTTCACCCAATCATGGACGGCCGTGACGTTTCACCAACATCAGGTATCGACTTTATTAAGGCTCTTTCTGAAAAACTTGAAAATACAGGCGTTGGTAAGATTGCAACAGTAACAGGCCGTTACTATGCAATGGACCGTGACAATAACTGGGACAGAGTTAACAAGGCATACGATGCTATGGTTAATAGCGTTGGCGCAGAAACTTCTGACGTTGTTTCCGCTATGGCTACTTCATACGAAACAAAGGACGAAAACGGCGCTCTAATCACAGACGAATTTATCCGTCCGATGGTAGTTTGCGAAAACGGTGCTCCTGTTGGCAAGATTGGTGCAAATGACAGTGTTATCTGCTTCAACTTCCGTCCTGACAGAGCAAGAGAAATCACAAGAACTTTCGTGGACCCTGATTTCACAGGCTTTAACCGTGAAATGTTCCCACTTTACTACGTTTGTATGACACAGTACGATGCTTCAATGCCAAACGTTAACGTTGCATTCAAGCCACAGTCACTAACAAACACATTCGGCGAATACATTTCAAAGCAGGGCCTAAAACAGCTTAGAATCGCTGAAACAGAAAAGTACGCTCACGTAACTTTCTTCTTCAACGGCGGTGTTGAAGACGTATATGAGGGCGAAGACAGAAAACTTATCGCATCTCCAAAGGTTGCAACTTATGACATGCAGCCTGAAATGAGCGCATACCCTGTTGCAGATGCTTGCGTTGAGCTTATCAATGAAGACAAGTATGACTGCATTATCCTAAACTTCGCAAACTGCGACATGGTTGGTCACACAGGCGTGTTTGAAGCAGCAGTTGCCGCAGTTGAAGCAGTTGACGAATGCCTTGCAAAGGTTGTTAGCGCAATTATGGCAAAGGGTGGTAAGGTTTTAATCACTGCTGACCACGGTAATGCGGACAAGATGTTTGAGCCTGATACAAAGGACGTGTTCACAGCTCACACAACAAACCCTGTTCCGCTAATCGTTATGGGTGCAGGCGACGTTACTCTTGAAAAGGGTAAGCTTTGCGACTTAACACCAACAATGCTTGACCTTATGGGACTTTCACAGCCTGAAGAAATGTCAGGTAAGAGCTTGATTGTGAAGTAAAGAAATAAATTAAAAAGAGATGTGAAATTTCACATCTCTTTTTTGTTGCGGTTTTATTTTGTGAAAAAAATGTATTTAAATGCTTTTGGTTTGTTTTTTAAGTATAACGCTTTGGTATCTGTGGAAGTCAGATACCTTTTTGTTTGTATAACGCTTTTTGTTAAATACAAGGAATTAAAAAAACGCGCAACCATAGGTCACGCGCAAAAACGAATGACCCTTGTAATTGCGAAATACAAATTCAGAACACGAATAAAACGTACAAGCTGAAGTAGGTCTTCGTTTTTTTCAATATGAAAAAATGCTTGTCCATCTTATTCGTAAATTTCTATTAATTTGTATTTCGCAAATTTAGTATAACATAATAAATTGATTTTTGCAAGTTAAATCGTAAGACAAGTTTCGACAAAGGTTTATATTTACTATTTATTCCTTCTTTTGTAACCAAAAGAAGCAAAAGTTCCGGGTGTTTCGAATCCCCCGGACCCGCAACGACCAAAGGAAACTGCCGTTTCCTTATGGAATCCTTTGCCCAAGTCCAAACGCAGACGCAAAAGAAGAATGTACCGAAAATAAAATGCTTTAAATTTAGTTTGTTTAAACCTTCCCTGATTAGTTTTTAAACCTTGTCGCGATAGCGGCGTGCCGAGCTCTGCGAGAGCACGAGTGTGCTTTGGCGCGACCTGTTTTAGCAGGCGGGGCGAGTTGTCGAAGTTTTGAAAGCCAAAGGCTTTAAAAACTTGCGACTTGTCCGAGCCGCTACACTAACGGAGTCTGAGGTGTCCTCAGCGACTTTTCGTACTTTTGGTCGGTCAAAAGTACATATATAAATACATATAAAACGGGTCGTCGGGGACGCCGACCCCTACATTAGTATTCTAAATTTTTATTTCCGTAAAAAAACAAGCGATTAAATTTCGCTTGTTTTTGTTAGCTTTTTTTCATAATATATGTACGCGGTAGTATACGCAACACAGCAGAGTACCCAGATAACCGCGTCGGATACGAAGAACATCGGCAAAGTTCTGTGCAATGGAAGAATCACAAGTTGCCACAAAATTTTGAATCCGCAACTTACGAAAAGTCCTACCATAAGGGATACCATCGTTTTGCCCATTCCTTTTAGGATATTTCCCGGAATTTCCGCAAAAGCAACAAGGAAATACGGAACAATGTAAAGCATAAATCTTAGGTTTGCTATGCTCATAACTTCGTCCTTAATTGCCAGATCGTTTTCCGACATAAACAGGTTGATAAAGCCGTCTTTGAACAGGCAGAATACACCGATAAACAGCATAGTTATGCCGATTCCCATACCCCAACCCATAAACAGAAGTTTATGGATTTTATCATACTTTTTCGCACCGATATTCTGGCTGGTAAAAGGTATTACCGCCGCAGTTATTGCGCCAACAACGGTATTTATAATAGTAACAAAACTGTTTACAATAGCATTTGCCGCAACTGCTGCCGCTCCAAATGAGTTTAAAACCGAAACGCCGATTATAGCGGTTAGTGACACCAGCGAGCTTTGAAGTCCTGACGGAAGTCCCACTTTTATTGTTTCAACAAGCATTCTTCTGCTTGGTTTCATCTTAAAGAAGCTGAATCCCACATCGCTCTTTTTAAGAGCAACGGCACCTGTAATTGCCGCCGCCATATGGGCAAGCATCATTGCATAGGCAGAGCCTTTTACCCCAAGGCGTAGTTCCTTTACAAAAATTATGCTAAAGAACAGGTTTACAAATCCCGCAATAATTGATGCGTACATCGGCCTTTTTGCATCGCCGATTGCACGAAGCACCGCAGATACATAGTTATAAAGCGCGTGAAACGGCAAGCCGATGAAGTAAATCTTCATATATTCAACTGCCATTTTATGTATTTCAGGGTCAAGGCCCATTGAATTTGCTATTGGAATGGCAAAAATCTGACCGCCGATGAACACGATAACTCCGCTCAAGATTGCCATAACCACGCCAGTATCCGCAACAACTTTTACCCTGCGCACATCCCCTGCGCCATAGCTGTTTGCTGCAAGGACGTTTGTTCCCAAAGACATTCCCCAGAAAATCGTCTGGATTATATTTATAATAGGAAGTGCCGACCCAACTGCACCAAGTGCCACCGAGCTTTCGTATTTTCCCACAACAATATGGCTTACAATACTGTAAAAAGCCTGAAGTACATTTGCAATTATTACTGGAATTGCAAACTGCATCAGGCTTGGAAACATTTTTCCGTTTACCATATCAACATTTTTAGCCATAAAATCACCTGCTAAATGCTTTCTGTTCTCGGGTTTCTTTATTTTCTACAGACATTATACACCCACCGCCTTTAATGTCAACCCTTTTTGGCGAAAAAGTGGAATTTATTTTGTTAGGCTCTCTGCATACAGAAAAGCTGTCGAGCACTGCGAGACTGATGAGGTGTATGGGCTTGTTTTCTATTTCCACCTCATCCGTCAGCTAAAGCTGACACCTTCTCCTCAAGGAGAAGGCTTTTTAATAAGTTTTCCAACAAAAAAACGTGCCATAACTGGCACGTTTTTTATATTAGAACTTTGGTCTTGCTGTATAGTGAGTATGAAGTAACTCGTGAGCCTTGTGTGAACCTGGTTTTTCAAAATATTCCTTATAAAGAATATCCATATCAGGGTTCTTGTGTGACTGTCTGATGCTAGCGTTCATATCTTCAGCGTAAAGAGCCTTTGCTCGCTCAGCCTTAACGTCAACTGTCATCCAAGTCTTCGCATCACAGATTGGCTGACCACCACCTGTTACACATCCACCAGGACAAGCCATTACTTCGATGAAGTGGTAATTCTTTTCACCGCTCTTAATAGAATCAAGAAGTTTTCTTGCATTACCAAGACCGTGAGCGATTGCAACGTTTACGTCCATTCCGCCCATGTTAACTGTTGCTTCCTTGATACCTTCTGTTCCACGAACAGCTTCAAAGTCAAGTTTATCAAGTTCCTTATTTTCAAGGATTTCGTAAACTGTACGAAGTGCTGCTTCCATAACACCGCCTGTTGCACCGAAGATGTGCGCAGCACCTGATGCTTCGCCGAATGGCTGGTCAAACATTTCGTCAGGTAGCTTATCGAATAGGATACCCTGCTCTTTAATCATCTTTGCAAGTTCACGAGTTGTGATAACTGCGTCAACGTCACGAAGACCTGCGTTTTCCATTTCAGGACGGCTGTTTTCAAACTTCTTTGCTACACATGGCATTACAGATACAACATAAATCTTCTGTGGGTCAATGTTGTTCTTTTCAGCAAAGTAGCTCTTTATAACTGCACCGAACATCTGGTGTGGTGACTTACAGCTTGATAGGTTATCAATAAATTCAGGGAAGTTGTGTTCACAGAACTTGATCCAGCCTGGTGAACAAGATGTGATCATCGGAAGTGTTCCGCCGTTCTTAATTCTCTCTAGAAGTTCGTTTCCTTCTTCCATAATTGTAAGGTCGGCACCTGTGTCTGTGTCAAATACCTTGTCAAATCCAAGTCTGCGAAGAGCTGCAACCATCTTGCCTGTTACAGGTGTTCCCATTGGCATACCAAATTCTTCGCCAAGTGCTGCACGAACAGCAGGAGCTGTCTGTACAACAACGTACTTATCAGGATCTGCGATTGCTTCAAATACTTCGTCAGTTGCGTACTTTTCGTGAAGTGCACCAACAGGACAAGCTGTGATACACTGACCGCAGTTTACACAAGCTGTGTCTGCAAGGTTAGCTTCAAAAGCACAGCCAATCTTTGTTGCAAAGCCACGTTCTTGTGCATCAATAACGCCAACTGTCTGAACGTTCTTACAAACATTGATACAACGACGGCAAAGTACACACTTGTTGTTATCTCTAACGATTGATGTGCCTGATGCGTCGATTTCATATTCGTTTCTTACGCCTTCAAAAGCAATGTCTGTAACACCAAGTTCGTCAGCAAGTTTCTGAAGTTCACACTTCTGGTTTCTTGAACAAGTTAGACATTTTCTGTCGTGGTTTGAAAGAATTAGTTCAAGTGTGCTCTTTCTTGCAGCCTTTACCTTTGGTGAGTGAGTTAAAACTTCAATACCTTCTGCAACCGGATATACACAAGCAGCCTGAAGAGCTCTTGCGCCAACGATTTCAACTACACACATTCTGCATGAGCCTGTAACAGAAGCATCTTTTAAATAACATAGAGTAGGAATATCAATTCCGTTAGCCTGAGCAGCTTCTAAAATGGTAGTACCTTCCGGTACGCTGATAGGCTGGCCGTTTATTTTCAAGTTTACCATATTATCATAAATCCTTTCTTCAAATTACTTCTTATAAATTGCACCAAACTTACATGATGATTCACATGCACCACACTTGATACACTTTTCCTGGTCAATTACGAATGGTGACTTAACTTCGCCGGAAATTGCGCCAACAGGACACTTTCTAGCACATAGGCTACAGCCCTTACACTTTTCACGGTCGATTGTGTACTGAAGAAGTGATTTACATACGCCTGCAGGACACTTCTTATCCTGAACGTGAGCGATGTATTCATGTCTGAAGTACTTTAGTGTTGAAAGAACAGGGTTTGGAGCTGTTTGTCCAAGACCGCAAAGTGATGATGCCTTAATTGCGTGGCATAGTTCTTCCATCTTGTCAATGTCTTCCATTGTACCCTTACCGTCTGTAATCTTTTCAAGGATTTCAAGAAGTCTTCTTGTACCGATTCTACATGGTGTACACTTACCGCATGATTCGTCAACAGTAAATTCAAGGAAGAACTTCGCAATGTCAACCATACAGTTGTCTTCGTCCATAACGATAAGTCCGCCTGAACCCATCATTGAGCCGATTGCCATAAGTGAATCGTAGTCAATTGGTGTGTCAATAAGTTCTGCAGGGATACATCCGCCTGATGGTCCACCAGTCTGTGCAGCCTTAAACTTCTTACCGTTTGGAATACCGCCACCGATTTCTTCAACGATTTCACGAAGTGTTGTTCCCATAGGAACTTCAACAAGACCTGTATTGTTAATCTTTCCGCCAAGAGCGAATACCTTTGTACCCTTTGACTTTTCTGTACCCATTGATGTGAACCAGTCAACACCCTTTAGGATAATCTGCGGAATATTTGCGTATGTTTCAACGTTATTTAGTAGTGTTGGTTTTCCCCAAAGACCCTTGATAGCTGGGAATGGAGGACGTGGACGAGGCTCTCCTCGCTTACCTTCGATAGATGTTAGAAGCGCTGTTTCTTCACCACAAACGAAAGCACCTGCACCAAGCTTAATATCAAGGTCGAACTTGAAGCCTGTTCCGAAGATATCGTCACCAAGTAAGCCGTATTCTTTAGCCTGAGCGATAGCTGTTCTTAATCTTTCAACTGCGATTGGGTATTCAGCACGGATATAAACATAACCCTGGTCAGCACCAACTGCGTATGCAGCGATTGCCATAGCTTCGATAAGAGCGTGTGGGTCACCTTCCAAAATTGAACGGTCCATGAATGCGCCTGGGTCACCTTCGTCAGCGTTACAAGCAACGTACTTCTGGTCGCCAACTGCATCGTGAGTGAACTGCCACTTCATACCTGTTGGGAATCCGCCGCCGCCACGACCACGAAGACCTGAATCCTTAATCATCTGGATTACTTCTTCTCTTGTCATTTCAGTTAGGGCCTTACCCAAAGCCTGATAACCGTCAACAGCGATGTACTCTTCAATATTGTCAGGGTTAATTACACCACAGTTACGAAGTGCAACACGCATCTGCTTTGCATAGAACTGTGTTTCGTTAAGTGACTTTATGTTGTCTTCCTGAACAGTTTCACTGTAAAGAAGTCTTTTTACGATTCTACCCTTTAGTAGGTGTTCGGTAACGATTTCATTAACATCGTCTTTTTCAACACGGCTATAGAATGCGCCTTCAGGATAAACAACCACGATTGGACCTAGAGCACAAAGACCGAAACAACCTGTCTGAACAAGTTTAACTTCGTTTTCAAGGCCATTTTCTTTTAGGCGAGCTTCAAATTCTTCCTGAAGTGCTACTGAACCTGAGGAAGTACAGCCTGTACCGCCGCAAATCAATACATGAGATCTATAAATGTTCATTTACTATACCTCCTATTAACCCTGTGCGCCAACTGTGAATTCAGCAACCGGGGTTCCGTTAACAAGATGCTCTGCAACAACACGAGCTACCTTTTCTTCTGTCATTTTAACGTAAGTTACCTTGTCCTGTCCTGGCATATACACTTCTACGATAGGCTCTAGTCGGCACATACCGATACAACCTGTCTGTGTAACTGTTGCGTTTGCCACGCTACGCTTTTCAATTTCCTGCAGGAATGCGTTAAGAACAGGGCGAGCACCTGCTGCGATTCCGCAAGTTGCCATACCAACAACAACACGGATTCCATCTTCACGCTCTTTGCGCAAGTTAACCTGACTTAGCGCTCTGTCACGGATTGCCTGCAATTCTGCCAAACTTTTCATAAGTTCCCTCCTGAATTTTATTTTTATTTTTTTTATTTCTATTTACATAAACTCTACGATACCGAGATATCACAAAGTCCTTCACTAATATACTCATCAAGCCACGAAAGAACTTCAGGTGTATCAAGTGGAACACCACCTAAAACATTTCTTATTTCCCTTGTGTCAAGGATAAATTCCTTTCCGTTTTTCGTGTGACGGTATAAAAAGTCAATTTCAGGTGACCCCCAGATAAGGGTCTTCATTGTTCCTGTCATATCCCCAAGCGGTGCACGGTCAATATGGTCATATTGGAAAGTTACAAAAACCTTTGTTCCAACGCCCACTTCTGACGTGATGTTAAGTCCGCCACCACACTGCTGGCTTGCCGCTTCAAAAAGCGGTATGCCCATACCAACCTTTCGGGTGGTTCGGGTGGTAGCAAACGGGTCTTTGACAGATTTTAAAAACTCTTCGGTCATTCCGCAACCGTTATCGTTTATTCCTATTGTTAAAAGATTTTTTTCTTCATCTTCCGTTACAATAATTTCGATAAGGCTTGCTTTTGCTTTTACCGAGTTTTTTGCAATGTCTAATATGTGAAGCGATAATTCTTTCATAATTATCCTCCAAACAATTCCGATAAATCATTAAGATAGGCATTTGGTGTTGCTATATCCTGAAGATAATGCGCATCGGAATTTCTGAATATTCTGTATTTTTTAAGCTCATCTCTTGCCGTAAGAAAACTTTCAACGTCCTGGGTCATTCGTGAAATTTCGATATTTTTGATATCAATATCATCAGGAATAAATCCAAGGTTTGTTAAAACGCTGTAAGAATGGCGGTCAACGTGTGCCGGGATATAAATTCCGCCCACCGATTTTACCACGTCAAACAAGTAGTTCATACTCATCTGTGCCGATGAAATCAGCAGTTTTTCTTCATAGCCGGTTATGTTGTCGCCACTATCCATAAAAGCCTGTTCCCCAAAGATTTCAGGGCGGTTTTTTATGGATGGAAGTTTTTTGTAGACTTCTAATGCTGCTTCCTGCGCTGATTCAATTGTAGGATAAAGGGTCAGAATGTGAACTTCTTCCTCCGTTTCAACCTCCATACCGGGTATAACGGTTATTCCTACTTCCTTTGCAACTTCCATACAGGCTTTGACGTTTCCCACAGTGTTATGGTCGGAAACTGCAATAGCATTAAGTCCCGAAAGTGCCGCCATATTCACAATGTTGTTTGGTGTCATATCCATATCACCACAAGGCGACAGGCAGGAATGAATGTGAAAATCGTAGTAAATCATAGCAGTTTACTTATGCTTGCTGCAAGCTGATATGCGGAAAGGTCGCTTTTTAAAATCACGATTCCTTCGCTATCTGCTTTTTCGATGATTTTCTCATCTGCACCAATGCCCTCGGCTAGGATTATGCAGGCAGATTCGGTAAGAGATGCCACGGCAACAATATTGATGTTGTTCATTATTGTTATCCAGGCATCGCCCTCTTGGGCTTTTCCCATAACGTGACTTAAAAGGTCGCCGATATAACAGCCACAAACGTCACGGTCTTCATAATCTTTGCAAGTTACAACGTCAAGATTAAGCTTTTCTTGTAGTTCAGATACCTTCATTTTCAAATACCTGACTTTCTTTTATATTTTAGGACCCAAAGTCCTCATTAAGCTCAAACAATTTCTTGGCGAGCTTATCAATTTTCTTTCTCATAATGAAAACGCAATCGTTTTCGCTGGCATATCCACGGACAATGTCCTCAGCCAGTGCCTTACAGGACGGCGCACCGCAGGAACCGCAGTCAAGCTGTGGAAACTTTTCGCAAAGCTTTTCCATTCGCTCCATTTTCTTCATCGCTTCCTCAATGTCATCATCAAGGCCTGAGTGAACTCTGCCGGTTACTTCTTTTTGCCACGAGAATCTTTCCACTTCTGCAGGAACTGTACTTTCCTGAACTTTTGCTTTCTTGGACTGCTGGGTTATTCTTCGGGATGCAAGGAACGGATTTTCGATATTAAGTGCTCCGCCGGAGCATCCTGAAACGCAGGCGGATAGTTCAATGAACTCAACTGCATTCATCTTTCCGTATTCAATCTCCTCCAAAACCTGAAGCACGTTGTTTATGCCGTCCACCGCCATATAGTCATCAACGCCGGTGCCACGGCATTCCCCGCCGCTTTTCGCCCAGATAATTCCGTCTCTTCCCGAAACGGCAAGGTCTTTCTTTTCTTCCACCCTGTCAACTATCGGGATAATCCTGCTTGCCACGTCTTTAACACTAATAGCTCCGTCTACGTTGGATTTTTCAAGAGTAAGCGGTGATTTAATGCTTGTAACCTTGGCAGGGCAAGGAGTTATAAAGAAAATTCCTATTTCTTCCGGTTTAAGTCCGGTTGTTTTAACCGCCTCTTCTCTTGCAAGCATTGCTGCTGCTTCCATTGGAGAGACAAGGCTTAAAACATGTTCCAAAAGTTCCGGGAATCGCTCCCTCATAAGACGCAAAACCGCAGGGCAAGCAGAGCTTATAACAGGCTTTTTCAAATTGCCGGATGCAATCTTTTCCCTTGCTGCTGCGCTTATGTACTCGGCACCTCTTGCCACTTCGAATACGTGGTCAAAACCAATCTCCAAAAATGCGTTAAGGATTTTGTTCACCTTTATGTCCGACGAGAACTGGCTATAAAAGGACGGTGCCGGCATGGCTATATTATATTTAAATTTTTCAAGCATTGAAAAGTCATCAGCCGCCGCAATTTTTGCGTGTGACTGGCAAACTCTAATGCATTCGCCACAGTCAATGCATCTTTGTTTTATAATATTTGCCTTTCCATGCCGAACACGAATTGCTTCGGTCGGGCAATGAGAAATACAGTTTGTGCAACCGTGACATTTTTCCTCGTCAAGCTTTACCGAGTGGAAATAAGCCATATTTTTCACCTCACAGATTAATAATCAGCGTAAGTGTTGTTCCCTTTCCCGGGGTTGTATCAATTTGCATATCGTCTGTGTATTTTTTTATGTTTGGAAGACCCATTCCGGCTCCAAACCCAAGCTCGCGGATTTTATCTGTTGCAGTGGAAAAACCCGCCTGCATAGCAAGGTCAAGATCCGCAATACCAGGTCCCTCATCACGGAAAGTGATTTTTATATCTTTTCCGGAAATTTCCGCCTGACACTCTCCGCCACCGCCGTGTATTATGGTGTTAATCTCCGCTTCATACATGGCAATAGCAACACGGCGAACCACATCTGCCGGAACTCCAAGCTTTTTTAAAACCGCTTTGAAGTTACTTGATGCTTCGCCGGCAACAGAAAAGTCTGTACCCGAAAGAGTATAATTCTTAATCATTCTCAATCCCTCTTATACCATTTTCGTACAAAAGTCCGCAAGAGGTATACATTGTTTTTGGAGTTGTTAAAAGGGCGATGCCCTTTTCGTTTGCAAGCTCTATAACGTCATCCGCCGGAACTTTGCCACGAACAAAGCAGATTGCTGTAATGTCCATCATTTCTGCAGTTCTTATAACCTGCGAATTGATAAGACCAGTAAGTAGCATTGCTTGTTCATCAACAAAGGCTAAAACGTCACTCATAAGGTCACTCCCGAAAGCGGTTTTAATATCCTTTTCCAAAAGAGCCTCGTCGCTTCCCAAGAATGTTGCTCCAATAACATTTTTAATTTCAGACAATAGCATTTCTAATTCTCCTTAGTTGTATTTAGCAAGAATATCGTCTACGTCCTTAACTTCAAGTCTGCCGTAAACTTCGTCGTTAACTGTAAGAACCGGAGCAAGACCGCAAGCACCGATACAACGTGTTGCTTCAAGTGAGAATTTTCCGTCCGGTGTGCATCCGCCAACGTCGATTGAAAGGCGTTCTTTGAACTTTTCCAAAATGTCGCCAGAACCTTTAACGTAGCAAGCTGTACCAAGACAGATACCGATGTGGTGTTCACCCTTTGGCTCTAGTGTGAACTGTGTGTAGAAAGTTACGATTCCGTAAATTTCAGCAAGAGGAGCACCAAGTCCTTCAGAAATCATTTCCTGAACTTCAATTGGAAGATAACCGTAGATTTCCTGTGCCTTATGAAGCACCGGAATTACAGCACCCTCTGTGCCCTTATGAGCTTCAATTACTTTCATAAGTTCTGCTTCTTGTTCTTTTGTACCTTTGAAAGGTATTGTTGTTGGTTTACTCATGTTTTTCCTCCTTGATTATTTTTTTGTAAAATAACTCGATTTAATTATATCACATCAATTTTTAAAAATCTACATTATAATTAAAAAAAATATTGATTATATGTCTTTTTTTGTGCGTTTTTTACTATATACACAGTGATTTTCCTATGTTTATCGCAATTTTATGTCCCCAAAATTGTCAATCATAAAAAAACCGCCCGATAAATCCTATCGGACGGTACGTTTTTATGTTACTCTTCAATGTCTGCATCAAGCTCAATGGTGCTTTCTGTTGTTGACTGAACATTTTTAAGACTCTTTATAATAGAGCGAGTTCTTACGCCAACAAGCTTATCAAGTTCCTTGTTCGCCTGATCAAGACGTGTCTGTGTTGCAGAAAGAACTGCTTCAAACTTATCAAACTCGGTTTTTACTGCTTCTAAAACTTTCCACGCTTCTGCGCTTCGCTTTTGAATTGCAAGGGTTTTAAATCCCATCTGCAATGAATTTAAAAGTGCCGCCATTGTGCTTGGGCCTGCCACATTCACTCGGTATGTGTTCTGAAGTTGCTCTAAAATTCCTTCGTTAACAACCTCGGCATAAAGTCCTTCAAATGGCAGGAACATTATGGCAAAGTCTGTGGTATATGGCGGTTCTACGTACTTATCGTGTATGTCCTTTGCAAAACCTTTGATTCTTGTAAACAGCACGTTTTTCGCTGCCTTGATTTTCTCGGCATCGCCGTTTTCATAGGCGTCCTGCAAATCGTGGAATGCATCACCCGGGAACTTTGAATCTATAGGAAGATAAACAAAGCCATCGTCGTTTGGCATTTTTACTGCAAACTCAACAGGGTTTTTGCTTCCCGGTACTGTTACCACGTTTTCTTCGTACTGCTCAGGCGACAAAATTTCACGAAGTATTGCACCAAGCTGAATTTCGCCTAAGATTCCACGGGTTTTTACGTTTGAAAGTACCTTTTTAAGGTCGCCAACACCGGTTGCCAAGGTCTGCATTTCACCCAGTCCCTTATGCACCTGCTCCAAACGTTCACTTACCACCTTAAAGGACTCGTTCATTTTTTCTTCTAATGTTTTCTGTAACTTCTCGTCAACAGTTTTCCTGACATCGTCCAGCTTTTTGGTGTTGTCCTCCTGCATAGAGGTCAAGCTCTTTATCATAACCTCACGCATCGCCTCAAGTTTCTGCTCGTTTGTCTGCTCAAAAGTTTTGAAGCGGTTTTCCATCTGCTCAAGGCTTGTTACCACCGCCTTATTCATTTCGCTTTGCTTTTCGGTAATGTTTTTATCTATCTCTTTAAACTTTGCAGATTGATATTCGTCGGTTTCCTTTTGGTTTTTGGAAATCACATCACCTAAAAGTTTCACCGTTTCAATTATCTTTCCGCTATCAGAATCACCCTTTTTCAAAAGGGACACTAAAAGCGATATTACCGCAAGCACAATAAGTACTATCAATAAAATCTCTGTCATAGTTTTTCTCCTTAATTACAGATATTTGAACACATCTTCCGTATCCTGCCAGAATACCCCGACGCCCATATCACAAAGGATTTCGCCAAATATTTCTGTTACGATAACTTCTGTTCCAAAATGCCCTGCATCTATCACGTTTATGTCATCTTTGCTATCCAGCATCTGGTGATATTTTGTATCTCCTGTTAAAAGCACATCTGCGCCTTTTTCTATAGCAACGCCCAGCACGTCACCGCCTGAACCTGAACAGATTGCAACCTTATTTACCACAGTTTTTGTGTCCCCACAAAAACGAACCTTTACAGAAAGTTTTTCTTCAACTAATTTTGCAAATTCACAAAGGGGTAATGGCTTTTTAAGATTACCGATTCTGCCCAAGCCGTCTTCTTCTAACGGCTCAACGTTTTCAAGGTCAAACATTCCTGCCAGTCTTGTGTTTATGCCATTTTCTGCCTTATCACAATTTGTGTGTGCAGAATAAATTGCAATTTTATTCTCAATTGCTTTCATTAAAAGCTTTCCTATTTTTGTGTCCCCGTTTATGCGGTTGATTGGTGAGAACAGAACAGGATGGTGGGATATAATAAGCTCGCTATCTGCATTTTTTGCAAATTCAATTACATCTTCGGTAACATCAAGGCAAACCACAACGTTTTTAACTTCACGCATTCTGTCGCCCACCAAAAGTCCCACATTGTCCCACTCATATGCAAGCTCTTTTGGGAACTCTTTTTCAAGTCTTTCAATTATATCATTTATTTTCATTTTAAGCTCTCCCGATTTTCTCAATTTCCAAAAGCAAAGCTTCAAGTTTTTTCATATCGGTTATATTTGCATCCTTGCTTTTTTTAAGTCCTTCAAGAATTTTTGAAAATTCACGCTTTTTCTTTTCTAAAAGTGCACCAAAATAAGGGTTTTCATATAAGCATTTTGGCAAATGCCTGTCAATTTCCCGCTCAAAGCCCGAAAAATTCTCCTTATTTTCACCGGAATATTCCGCTACTATTAAATTATATACCTTAAAACCCTCAAGCGCCAGATCTTCTTCCAAAATATTGTAGCCATTTTTCAAAAGATAGCAACGAAGCTCTGCCTGACTGTTCATCGGCTGAAGAATCAATCTTAAGGATTTTGCTTTTTCTTCATCTTCCGAAATAATCTTTTCAATCATTTCTCCGCCCATGCCGGCAATTATAACTGTGTCAACTTCACCATTTTTAATAGGAGAAAGTCCACCGCCAAGGCGAAGCTCAATTTTTGCGCCCTGTTTTTTCACGTTTTCTTCCGCAATCTTTAAAGGTCCCGGCATAATATCGGTGGCAATCACCCTAATTCCACGCTCGTAAAGTTTAATTGGAACATAGGCATGGTCGGTACCAACATCTGCGCAGGATTTACCGGAAACATGCCTTAAAATCATCTCAAGTCTTGGTGTTATCATCAAAAACTCCTTTTATGCATAAAAATTCAGTTATGCAACTTTTTATCAACAGGTGTGGATAACTTTTTAACACTCACAAATCGCACAGTTGTGCGGTTTATTTTTATCCATAAACATTTTCATTCAACAAAAAGTGCATTTTTTCAACACTTTTTACAACCTTGTCACATAATTTTTTGTAAACCAGCTTTATTTTTTCACATTTACGAAGTTATGCCGTTTTTTTAACCCCGCAATCTGTGGGATAAGTATGTGGATAAGGTGGATAACTCCCACAAATCCAATAAGATTAACGCTTTTTTGTGTTGAGAACATTTTAATGCCCTGTGGATAGTTTTATACATTGGTTTACATAATATTTTTATATTTTTCTTGTCTTTTTTCTATAATTTGTTAATTATTTACTCTTGACAAGGTTATTTTTATACTATCTTCTTTTAAGAGAAAACGAGGCAAAAGTTGCCCCGTTTATGTCTTATTTAATGATGTCGCATCCCATATAGCCACGAAGTGCTTCAGGAACTGTAACGCTGCCGTCTTCGTTCTGGAAGTTTTCTAAGATTGCAGCAACTGTTCTTCCTACTGCAAGGCCTGAACCGTTTAGTGTATGAACGAACTGTGCCTTGTCCTTAGGGCCGTCCTTATAACGGATATTAGCACGTCTTGCCTGATAATCTTCAAAGTTTGAGCAAGATGAGATTTCAACGTATCTATTATAACTTGGCATCCAAACTTCGATATCGTATGTGCAAGCTGATGAGAAGCCCAAATCGCCTGTACATAGGCAAACTACACGGTATGGAATACCAAGGCCCTGAAGTAGTGTTTCTGCGTCACGGGTTAGTGATTCAAGCTCAGCGTATGATTCTTCCGGCTTTGCGAACTTAACAAGTTCTACCTTATTGAACTGGTGCTGACGGATAAGACCACGTGTGTCACGGCCTGCTGAGCCCGCTTCAGCTCTGAAACATGCTGAATATGCACAATATTTAACAGGAAGTTTTGCACCGTCCAAAATTTCGTCACGGTGTAGGTTTGTAACAGGAACTTCCGCTGTTGGAATTAGGAAATATCCGTTATTTGCCACCTTAAATGCGTCTTCTTCAAACTTTGGAAGCTGACCTGTACCTGTCATTGATGCACGGTTTACCATATATGGTGGGAAAATTTCTGTGTATCCGTTTTCTGTGTGTGTGTTTAGGAAGTACTGGATAACGCTACGCTCTAATCTTGCGCCAAGACCCTTATATACAGTAAATCTTGTTCCTGCAACCTTTGCACCACGGTCAAAGTCCAAAATATCAAGGTTTGTTCCGATATCCCAGTGTGCTTTTGCTTCAAAATCGAACTCTCTTGGTGCTGACCAGCGTCTTACTTCAACGTTGTTGCTGTCATCTGTACCGATAGGGGATTTAGCTGATGGAATGTTAGGGATTCTTAGCATAAAATCTCTTAACTTTTCATCAATTTCGCTGACTTCTGCGTCAAGTTCCTTGATTTCGTTTGAAAGTTCCTTCATTTCAGCAAAAATAGCGTCTGTGTTTTCGCCGGCTTTCTTCATTGCAGGAATCTGCTTTGTAATTTCGTTCTGTTTTGCCTTCATCTGCTCAACTTTTGCTAAAATTTCACGTCTTTTTGCGTCAAGCTCAATAGCAGGTGCAATATCAAGGTCATTTGCTCTGTTTTTTAGTGCCTCTTTAATCTTTTCAGGCTCGGTTCTAAGTGTTTTTATGTCTAACATGTCAATTTCTCCAATCTGTTTTCTTCCTATTTATATTACTGTGCTTCTTTTACAAGAAAATCGTATATTTCCTTTTGGTCAGCTGATAAATCCTCGGTGTAAATACCCTCTAAAAGCTTTCTTGCTGACGTTTTTTTGCCGTCCAATAGCTTTTCATATACTTCCATAAGGGATTTATATGCGCCAGATTCCTTTAAAAGCGCATCTCTTTCGGTTGTTAATGCAGTATTTGTATCTGTAAGCACCTTATTTGCATCTTTAAGGGACTTATTAAGCTCCACAAGTTGCATATTTTCTTCACTTACCTGTGCCGCTTTGTTGGAAAGTGTAACGTTTTCCGCTTCAGTTTCGCTAACTCGTAGCTTTTCTAAGTGACTTTGCGCAAAAAATGAAATCACAATCATTATAATCGCTGCAACAAATATCAGGGAAGTGTACATAATAAGGGATTTGTTATCGTTTTTCTTAATTTCCATAACCATTACCCTCTCTTTATAATGTCTAAAAGTCTTTCAAGGTCTGCGTTTCCGTAGTATTCAATTTCAATCTTTCCTTTTTTGGAATTTCCTGAAAGTTTGACTTTTGTACCCAAAAACTGCTCAAGACTTCTTGAAATACGCTCCATTTCTATCTTATAAACGCTTTCTGTCTTGTCTTTTTTCGGTTTTTTCGGATTTGCAAGGTCTTTTGCAAGATTTTCTGCCTGACGAACGTTTAATCCTTCTTCAATTATTCGATTGATAAAAAATTCACGAACTACGCCGGCTGGAACAGAAAGTGCGCATCTTGCGTGTCCTTCAGTAATTTCACCCGCCACAAGCTTTTCTCTTGCATAGTCATCAAGAGTCAATAGACGCACAGAATTTGCGATAGCACTGCGGCTTTTGCCCAATTTTGCGCTTATTTCTTCCTGAGTAAAATTGTACTCATCCATTAAAGCACGATATCCCATCGCTTCTTCAATCGGGTTCAAATCTTCACGCTGAAGGTTCTCAATTAATGCAATTTCTGCGGTTGTAACATCGTCATATTCACGTACAATTACAGGGATTTTCTTAATTCCTGCCTTTTTTGCAGCACGCCATCTACGTTCACCCGCCACAATTGTGTATAAATCGCCTTTTTTCGTTACGATAATCGGCTGAATAATGCCGTGTTCCTTAATAGAATCAGAAAGAGCTTCAAGTTTTTCTTCGTCAAAGCTTTTTCTCGGCTGGTTTTTATTAGGCATTACCTCGGTTATTTTTACTTCTATAACGCCTGACTCGTCCTTTTGGGTATCTTCCGCAAAAAGTGCGTCAAGGCCCTTTCCTAAGCCTTTTTTAGCCATGTAACCACTCCTTATTATTAGAAATTATTTCTCTTGAAAGTGCAAAATATGCTGTTGCACCTTTTGATGTAATATCATATTTAATAATTGGCTGACCATAGCTTGGAGCCTCAGAAAGCCTTACATTACGCGGAATAGGGGATTTGAACACCTTGTCCGGGAAATGCTTTTTAACTTCATTTAGTACCTGCTCAGAAAGTTTTGTTCTGCTGTCATACATTGTTGCGCAGATTCCCTCAATCTCAAGCTTTGTATTTAAGGACTTTTTGATGTTTTTCACAGAATTTATAAGCTGTGTAAGTCCTTCCAGCGCATAATATTCGCACTGAATTGGTATTAAAATGCTGTCTGCCGCTGTCATAATGTTGATTGTAAGCATTCCAAGAGCAGGTGGAGCATCAATAATTATGAAATCATAGTCATTTTTGACCTCTTTTAGTGCCTCTTTTACGAAAAACTCTCTATTTTCCTCGCTTGCAAGCTCGATTTCTGCAGCGGAAAGCTCAGGAAGTGACGGAATTATAAAAAGTCCACGGCATGCCGTTTTGATTATAGCTTCCTTTGTTTTTTCGCTGTCTGCAAGGCAGTCATACAAAGAAAGCTCAATGTCTTCCTTTGATACACCAAGGCCTGATGTGGCATTTCCTTGCGGGTCACTGTCCACAATAAGCACTTTTTTGCCCTTATATGCAAGGCATGCGGCAAGATTTACTGCGGTTGTAGTCTTTCCAACACCGCCTTTTTGATTGATTACGGCTATTATCTTTCCCATAAAACCTTTCCTTTGCTAGTTATTTTCTACTTATATAGATATTATAGCACAAATTTTTGAAATGTAAATGTTTCACATGAAACATTTTTAAATATTTTTTGTATATTTTCTTAATTTTGGCAAAAAATAGGTTAAAATACCCTTTTGGAGAGCAGTATTAATGAAAATTGGTAACTTTTTTAAAAATATTCTTGTTTATGAACCTCCTTTGGAGAAGGAATCCTTTGATCTTGAAACGGAAACTTCCAATATTATATATGATATACGACGCGAACCCGAAAAAGAGCCTGGCACAAAGGTTTCTTCCGATATAAATGAAAACCTTGATTTAGTAAAGGAACGTTTTTCTTATCCCAAAAATGCGGATGTTATAATCCGCAAACTTCTTTTGCCCGGCGAAGTTGACGCTTTTTTGGTTTTTTACGACGGTATGGTGAACTCTCAGCTAATTGACTCATCGCTGGTAAACCCGCTTTTGGAGCTTTCTCTTATATCAGATAACAAAAAATACGATAGTAATGAGGTTTTTGAGAGCCTAATCGTCCATTCCCAGATAAAACGAAGCAAAGATTTTGACAAAATTGTTGACGATATAAACTTTGGTAACTGCGCCCTTTTTATTGACGGAATATCCGACGTTTTCTCGGTAGACGTAAAGAATTGGCCACACAGAACGGTGCAAAAGCCGGAAAACGAGCAGTCTATCTACGGTCCGCAGGAAGCCTTTGCGGAGATGCTACGTGGAAATTCCGCACAAGTACGTAAGTTTTTGAAAACAGAAAAGCTTATTTGCGAAAATATGCAGGTTGGAAACGTGTCAAAAACGCCGGGAGTTATTATGTATCTCTCCAATGTGGCAAACCAAGACCTTGTAAATGAGGTCAAACACCGTGTTAATAGCCTTTCCACCGACTATGTTATATCCGTCGAAGAGCTTTCTATGATGATAGAGGACTCGCCAATGATGATTACCGGCCATATTTTAGCCACAGAGCGCCCTGACCGTGTTGCAAGAGCGCTTTCAGAGGGCAGAGTTGCCATTATTTTAAACGGCAGTTCCCGTGCTCTTATTTTGCCGACCAACGCCTATGAAATGACCCATTCCGCAGCAGATGCCTATTTACGGCCCGATTTTGCCAATATGTCCCGCCTTATAAGGCTTATTTCCATATTTATTTCGGTGCTTCTTCCGGGGCTTTTCATAGCAATCACTCTTTTTCACGAAGAAATGCTACCCACGTATCTTTTATATGCCATAAGCGCATCCCGCCAGAATGTGCCCTTTCCCAGCATCATAGAGCTTCTTTTAATGGAGCTTGCCTTTGAAATGATAAGAGAAGCAGGAGTTCGAATGCCGGGGCCACTTGGCTCAATCCTTGGCATTGTGGGCGGTCTTATATTAGGACAAGCTGCGGTAAGCGCCAAGATAGTAAGTCCTATAATGATTATTATTGTGGCAATAACCGGCATTGGTTCCTTTGCTACCGCCGATTATTCCTTGGGTTGGAGCTATCGAATACTGAAAATTATATTTATTCTATTAGGCGGAAGTTTTGGGTTTTTTGGCATAGCTATGGGAATTTTTATATATTCCGTTTTAATAGCATCCACAAAAAGCTTTGGCGTGCCGTTCCTGTCACCGCTTCCTGGCAATAACCTATATAAGAATGCTGTATTCGTACCACCTGTATGGCAAACAGAAAAGCGCCCAGGTTATTTAAAACCGAAAAAGTTGTATAGGGAAGACAAGATAAGTAAAAAATGGCGTGTGGGCAGATAAACTATGTTAAACAATAAAAAGTTTCACGTGAAACATTTGTGCTTTTTACGCCCATTATTTATATGTCCCTATATTGACGCATTTTGAAAGGAGAAAGTATGAACTCAAAAATAAGATTAAACCAAAGGCAACTTACAATGCTTGCGTCTAACCTCTTAATAACCAAAATGACCTTTTCCTTTCCAAGATTTTTGTTTAAGACAAGTGGCAACGCTGCGTGGATACAGGCAATTTATATGTCCCTTTTGGCATATATAATTTTAAGACTTTCTTTATCCTTTTTTAAATATACAGGAAACAAATCAATCCTGCAATTATCCGAAAGTTTGGGCAAAAAACCGCTTAAAATAGCGGTTTCCCTGATAATTGCATTTATAATCATAATCCATATAACCACCGAAATGCGAACCTTTTTGGAGTCTGTTAAGATAGTTCTTCTTCCCAAAACCAAGATAGAATATATCCTTATATTCTTTGGAACTACTGTTGCAATTGGTGCTCTTTGCGGATTTAATAGCCTTTCCACCATAAATGCATTGTTCTTTCCGTTCTGCCTGTTCTTTCTTGGTGTTTTGGTGCTATTTTTGATACCAACATATAACATAAACAACATTTTTCCTGTTTTTGGAACAGGTATAAAGGACGTATTTTTAAATAGTCTTTTGGATATGCATTGTTTTTCAGATCTTTTAGCTCTCAATTTATTATACCCTTATATTGGGGACATAAAAACCATAAAAACAAGTGGAGCCAGGGCGGTTTTAATAAGCGGTGTAGCTCTTACTTTAATATGTCTTGCCTATGGACTAACATATCCATACCCATATTCAACGGAATTTTTGCTGATTCCGTATCAGCTTTCACGAATGGTTAGAGCAGGTGAGTACTTCCAAAGATTTGAAGCTCTGTTTGAGTTCGTCTGGACCTTAACCCATCTTCTATATTCCGCAATTTACGTGTATATTTTGTGTCTTGTGTTCGAAAACACCTTTAAGCTTCGTGCTGCAAAGTCCCTGATTCCTTGCGTGGTAGCCTTACTTTCGCTGGTTTCCTTTATTCCGTCGTCGGTTGTGGAGCTTTTGGACACATCTAATATGCTTAAACGATGGATATCACCATTCGCCTTGTTTTTACCAATAATAATTCCGCTCATTTATTCTTTAAAGCACAAAAAAGGAGGTAGCTCGTAGTGAAATATATAAAAATTATGTTTCTGTTGCTTTCTTTTTCTGTTCTTTGCGGTTGCAGTGATGCTCAGGAGCCGGATTCTTTGGGGTACGTGGTTGCCCTTGGCATAGATAAGGCGGAAAAGGAAGAGGCAAAGTACGATATTACTATCCAGTTCGCAAATCCCGTTACCATAAGTGGCGGTGCAAGTCAGGAAGGTGGCAAAGGTGGTAAGGAAAGTATCAAGAACATTACCGTAACTGCGCCAAGCATTTACTCCGCCGTGAACGTTGCAAACCACGTGGTAAGCAAGGTTTTCACTCTTTCTCATACAAAAGTTGTGGTTTTTTCTGAAGAAATTGCAAAAGCCGGCATAAAAGACATATTGGAAACCATCGGCAGAAGTAGTGATATCCGCCCAAACACTTATTTCACCGTCTGCAAAAGCTCGGCAAAGGATTTTTTGGAGGCGGTGAACCCTGAAACTGAAATTAACCCAACAAGATACTACTCCATGCTTTTTGAAAATGATTTTTCTGGGTTTGTTCCACAAACGAAAAGTCAGGATTTTTACTTTTTTGCAAACAGTAATGAAAAAAACACAGTTCTGCCCTTATCTTCAAAAGCAGAGAAAAAGGGGACATATAACTTTGATGAAAGCGGATACCAATATAAGTTAGAAGACTTTTCTGCAGGTGAAATTCCGTCGGAAAAAACTGAAATTCAGGTTGTGGGAATGGCCATTTTTGATATGGATAAGTATATAGGCGAAATGGGGGACATAGAAACTGAAATTTATAACCTATTAACCGGTCAATATAAAAGCAGTTATGTTACCTATTACTTTTCTCCTACACCCGATGACCCCATAACTGTCCTGCAGCAACAAAATAAGAAGCCAAAAATTACAGTAGATACGTCAGGTGACGTGCCAAAAATAAGTTTGAATGTGTATGTTGAGGCAGATTTCACATCTTCAACCCCTGAAATGGCTGTTGAAGAGCATCTGGATCAGTTTTCAGATGAAGCATCAGAGGATTTAAAACGTGAAATTGAAAGTTTTCTTTCAAAAACAAAAGAAATGAAAGCAGATATTGTGGGGTTTGGGAGCTATGCCAAGAGAAATTTTACTGACCAGAAATCTTT
>JAZOOY010000038.1:0-8562 GCA_045655325.1 Clostridia bacterium | reverse complement strand
ATAAATCTTGCTCGGTGCAAAGCCGAAACGAAGCACATAATACAGATAGAAATCATGAAGCTCATATGGTCCCACTAAATCCTCTGTCTTCTGCGCAATCTCACCATCCTTTGGTGGCAAAAGTTCCGGACTTACTGGTGTGTCAAGCACATCATAAAGCACTTCACTCAATTCCTTATCCTCGCAAGTATCTGCATAATATCTCACAAGATGGCGCACCAAAGTCTTCGGCACAGAACCATTCACACCATACATAGACATATGATCACCGTTATATGTTGCCCAGCCAAGTGCAAGTTCTGACATATCCCCTGTTCCTATAACCAAAGCACCCATCTTGTTTGCAATGTCCATAAGAACCTGTGTTCGCTCTCTTGCCTGTGAGTTTTCGTATGTTATATCAAATTCATCGGCACTTTGTCCTATATCCTTAAAATGCTGAAGAACTGCATCTTTAATGTTTATTTCGCGAAGTTCTGCTCCAATAATATTGGAAAGTGCTACTGCGTTATTATATGTTCGCTCTGTTGTACCGAAGCAAGGCATAGTTACCGCAAGGATATTGTTTCTGTCAATACCTGCAAGATCAAAAGCTCGGGCTGTAACCAAAAGTGCCAAAGTTGAATCAAGACCGCCTGAAATGCCAAGGACCGCACTTTTTGCGCCAGTATGCAAAAGTCTCTTTTTAAGTCCGTGAGCCTGAAGCATGAGCACATCTTCAAGATATTGATTATCCATTTTTACAAAAGGAAGCTTTTTCACCTTTCGTGTAAGGCTTGTTTCTTCCATTTCAAAATCAGTTTCTACTATATAATACTGCTTTTCAGTATAGCGCACAAATGTTGATGTACGTCTTCTTTCATACGCCAGCATATCCACATCAATTTCTGATGTTACTATTTCGTTTTCAAATAAAGTTCCTCTTGCAAGGATTGTTCCTTTTTCGCAAATCATACTGTCGCCACTATATACCACATCTGCAGTAGATTCACCTGTGCCTGAGCTTGCATAGATGTATCCGCACATAAGGCTTGATGATTGCATACTTACAAGAGTCTTTCTGTAATTGCTCTTGCCTGCTGATTCTGAGCTTGCAGAAAGGTTTGCAATAATTGTAGCACCAGCTGCTGCGTGCATATTAGATGGCGGACTTACTGTCCAGATATCTTCACAGATTTCTATTGCCAAGGCAAAGTTTTTCACATTTTTATCACGGACAATGATGTTTGTCCCAAAAGGAACTGTGTCATTTCCGTATGAAATGAATTCTGTCTCAGATTTTCCCGGTGCAAAATATCTTGCATCGTAAAATTCCGCATAGGTTGGCAAGTGCATCTTCGGTACAATTGCCATAACCTTTCCACGATAAAGAATTACGGCACTGTTATAAAGCTTGTGACCCACTGAAACAGGCGCACCAACAATTATAAGTGCGTCCATACCTTTTGTTTCTTCGGCTATATCAAGAACCGCTTTTTCTGCGTCACGAATCAGTGTTTCCTGAAAAAACAAATCTCCGCAAGTGTATCCGGTAACTGCAAGCTCCGGAAATACGATAACTTTCGCATCGGCTGCTTTTTTAATATTCTTGATTATTTCTTCGCTGTTAAATTTGCAATCCGCAACCTTAACTTCAGGTGTTACGGCACAAACTTTTATAAAGCCATACTTCATCAGGCATTCTCCTTTACCTTTTCCCAGTATTCTTTAGTTAATTTTTCTATTTTGTTATCGCCATAGTCGTAGTACACGGTATCCTTTATTTTATCAGGCAAGTACTGCTGTTTCACATAGTGGTCAGGATAACTGTGTGGATATTTATATCCCGCTCCGTGATTAAGCTTTTCTGCTCCGCCATAGTGTGCATCCTGAAGATGTGACGGAATGCTTCCCGTATCCTTTGTTGCAATGTCCTGCATTGCCGCATCTATGGCACAAATTGCGGAGTTTGATTTTGGCGATGTTGCAAGCATAATAACTGCTTCTGCCAGTGGTATTCTTGCCTCCGGCATACCAAGTTGGAGTGCCGAATCCACACACGCCTTTGTTATGGCAATTGCCTGCGGGTATGCAAGGCCTATATCCTCCGATGCTATAACAAGCATTCGCCTGCAGGCACTTATCATATCTCCTGCTGACAGGATTTTAGCAAGGTAATAAACCGCCGCATCAGGGTCAGAGCCACGAATTGATTTCTGAAATGCACTTAGTACATCATAGTGGCTATCACCGTCACGGTCATATCTCAAAACCTTTTTCTGTGTTGCCTGTTCCGCAATCTTTTCGTCTATTACAATCTCGCCTTTTTCATTGGCAGGTGTTGTTAAAAAGCAAAGTTCCAATGAGTTCAGTGCTTTCCTGACATCTCCACCACCTGCTGATGCAATATGCATTAAGGCATCATCTGTTGCCTTTATTTTATAGTCTTTATAATCCTCTTCACCAAGTTTTTTAACTGCTCTCTCAAGTGCTTTTTTAACGTCAAGCTCGGATAGTGGCTTGAACTCAAACACAACGCTTCGTGAAAGCACCGCATTATACACGTAAAAATACGGATTCTCGGTAGTGCTTGCAATCAATGTGATTTTGCCGTTTTCCATAAACTCTAAAAGAGATTGTTGTTGCTTCTTATTAAAGTGCTGGATTTCGTCCAGGTACAAAAGCACACCGTTTGTAGTCAAAAACGTGTCAAGAGAATTTATAATATCCTTTACATCGGAAACTGACGCCGATGTGGCATTTAAGTGATGCAAAGTCTTTCCTGTTTTTTTAGCAATTATATTGGCAACGGTAGTTTTACCGATACCGCTTGGGCCATAGAAAATCATATTTGGGACTTCCCCGTTTTCTATTACCCTTTTTAGTATTCCATTATCGCCGATTAGGTGTTCCTGTCCCACAACTTCTGAAATGGTTTCAGGACGTAATCGGTCGGCTAGTGGTCGGCTCACTGTGAGCACCCCCTACATGGTTGTTTCTTGGTTAAATCTTTTTTCATAAGAATGTATGGTTCGCCATTTTTCATAAACTCGTCGCCACATACTTCATAACTTTCAAATTCGAAGAATCCTTTAAGTGACAATGGAGCTTTTGCAATCATCCACTTTGCACCAAGGCGTTCCGCCTTATCGGCTAAAGCTCGCATTACAAGGTCACCCACATACTGTCTGCGGTATTCCGCCTCAAGACCCACAAAGCTCACTTCAAAAGTTTCATCGTCCACTTGGGTCATTCGACCAAGTGCCATCTGATGAATTTCTTCGTAGCCTACTATATGATAGGACTTATCCTCCAAATCGTCAGTTACTTCGTCATAACCAAGTTCATCTTCAAATATTTTATTTCTTAAATCTTTTACGATTTTATATCCATTCACGCCGTAAATAAACTGAAATTTAAGCATTTTCTTTTGTCCTAACTATTAAAATTCAGCAGTACCTACTGTTCTTGGGAATGGAAGTACGTCACGGATGTTCTGCATACCTGTGATATACATAACTGCTCTTTCAAAGCCAAGACCGAAGCCTGCGTGCTTGTTTGTTCCGTACTTTCTAAGGTCTAGGTAGAAGTCGTAATCTTCTGGGTTTAGTCCGCATTCCTTCATACGAGTTTCAAGAACGTCGTAGTTTTCTTCTCTCTGGCTTCCGCCGATGATTTCACCGATACCAGGAACCAAAAGGTCACAAGCCGCAACTGTCTTTCCATCGTCGTTAAGCTTCATATAGAATGCCTTGATTTCCTTTGGATAGTCTGTTACGAATACAGGCTTTTTAAATACCTGTTCTGTAAGGTATCTTTCGTGTTCTGTCTGTAGATCACAGCCCCATTCAACAGGATAATCAAAGCTGTCATTGTTCTTCTTTAAGATTTCAACTGCTTCTGTATAAGTTACTCTTGCAAATTCGTTTGAAACAACGTTGTTTAGTCTGTCTAAAAGTCCCTTATCAATAAACTGGTTAAAGAATGCCATTTCTTCAGGAGCATTGTCAAGACAATAGTTAATGATATATTTAATCATATCTTCTGCAAGGTCCATATCGTCTGCAAGGTCTGCAAAAGCGATTTCAGGCTCAATCATCCAGAACTCTGCTGCGTGACGAGTTGTGTTTGAGTTTTCAGCACGGAAAGTTGGTCCAAATGTGTAAACGTTTCTGAATGCCATACAGTATGTTTCAACGTTAAGCTGACCTGAAACTGTAAGGTTTGCAGCCTTTCCGAAGAAGTCCTTTGAAAAATCAGTTGAACCGTCTTCAGCCTTTGGAAGATCGTTCATGTCCATTGTTGTTACCTGGAACATTTCGCCTGCACCTTCACAGTCACTTGTTGTTATGATTGGTGTGTGAACGTAAACAAAGCCTCTGTCCTGGAAGAACTGGTGAATTGCATAAGCAATCATTGAACGAATACGGAACACTGCAGAGAATGTATTTGTTCTTGGTCTTAAATGACACTGTGTTCTTAAGTATTCAAGTGTATGACGCTTGTTCTGGATTGGGTAATCAGGTGTTGATGTACCTTCAATCACAACGTTTTCAGCCTTGATTTCAAACGCCTGCTTTGCATCAGGTGTTAGTACTAGCTTACCTGTAACTGTAACAGATGCTGCAATATTTAAGTGAGTAAGCTTGTCAAAGTTATCAAGGTTATCTTCAATAACAATCTGGATGCTTTTAAAGAAACTTCCGTCGTTTAATTCAATAAATCCAAAGTTCTTTGATGCACGAAGGTTTCTTATCCAACCTGATACTGTAACTGTTTGGTCAGCAAATTTTTCTGTGTTTCTGTAAATTTCTTTAACTAGTGCTTTCATGTTAAATCCCCTTATATATAAAATTATTTTTTATCTACAATTTCAATGCTGTCAAGCGTCGCTCTGAAGTTCTTTCTTATTGCGGCTAAATACTCCTCACGAAGTGCCTTTTGTTCTGCAAGTTCTGCATCTGTTAGTCCCGCTTCTTTGGCCTTTTTTGCAAGCTCATTTATTCTTAAAATCTTCTTTTGATCCATATCCTCTTCGCCTCCACTATACATTATACACCAAAACAAAAAAAATTTCAATACAAGCTACCAAATCTTATAAAAAAACATAGTATATACTACAAGCGACGAAAAGTCGCAAAGCGAAAGGAGGCTACACGCATGGGTGAATGTGGATGCAACGGCCGTGGTGGCTGCGCTAATTTCGATTTCGATATGATTTTGTGGGTTCTTATCATCATCGTTATCGTTACATGTATGTGCAACAACTAAGCTGTAAGGGACAAAATCCCCTTACTTAAAAGGCTACACCCCATAGTGTAGCCTTTCTTTTTAGTCTTTGTCGTAGTCTATGCCTATGTCATTATTTATCACATTGGCACTTGTGACACTTCCCTTTCCATATCTGTCACGAAGCTTATCAATAGCCAGCTCAAGTTTTTCTCTTTTCTCGTCACGAAAGTCAAGGTCAAAAAGATTCACCTGGCTACCCGCATCTGCATCGTCAAAATTACTACCTGTTACAGTAATCATTCTGATAGGCTCATCACTCTTCCAGTTTTCCTCTATAATCTCCATTGCCACTTTGTAAATATCCTTGGTAAGATAAGTCGGGCTTTCAAGAGTCTTTTGCCTTGATATGGTTTTAAGGTCTGTATCCTTTATATGCACCATAACCGTGTTGCACTTGATGTTTTTCTCGCGCATCTGATGTGCGATGTTGTCCGCAAGGGTCATAACACCCTTTGCAATATCATCTCTGCCTAAAAGATTCCTCGAGAAAGTCATACCCTTGCCAATGGACTTGATTTCCCTTTCGTCATAAAAATGCTTTACAGGGTCATCGTCCTCACCACGGGCATATTTAACCAGCATCTCAGCTTGCTTTCCAAGTTTTTTCGCAAGGAGAATGCTGTCTGCATTTGCTAAATCACCAATAGTTTTTATATTGCACTTTAAAAGTTCCTGACAGGTTTTCTTTCCTGCAAAAATCATATTGCAAACAGGCATAGGGTAAAGGATTTCCTTGAAGTTCTCACGGGAAATAACTGTTGTGGCATCTGGCTTTTTGTAATCACTTCCAAGTTTTGCGAAAATCTTGTTAAAGGAAACGCCGATGGAAACAGAAATTCCCAGTTCTTTTTTCACTCGCTGGCGAATAGTGTCCGCAATAGTTTTTCCGTCGCCAAAAAGTTTTGTGCTTCCCGTAACGTCAAGCCAGCTTTCGTCCACACTGAATTTTTCCACCTGGTCTGTATAATCAACATAAATCTTGTTTATTTTTTCAGAGTATTCTTCGTAAAGGTCATGGTGTGGCGGAACAGTCACAAGGTTTGGGCATTTTTGTCTTGCCTGCCAGATAGGTTCTGCGGTTTTCACGCCGTAGCTTTTTGCGATTTCGTTCTTGGCAAGGATTATTCCGTGACGGGCTTCCCTGTCGCCTGAAACTGCCAACGGCACATTCTTATATTCAGGCTTTTTTGCGCATTCCACCGAGGCAAAGAAATTATTGCAGTCACTATGCAAAATAATTCTGTCCATAGCCTATATCCTTTCAATCAAAAATAGAACTCCCGCATTTACCAAAAACGCCAAGGCAATAAGTGCCTGAAACATTTTCTTTTTCGTTTTGTGACGAAATGTCTTCATTCCGAGTATTGCGCCAACAGCACCCATTAAAAACGCCGAACCTATCAGCGTCTTTTCGCTTATTCGCCATTTATCGTTTATAGCACACCACTTGTCAATTCCATAAAGCAGAAAAACCACTGCATTCCAGACTAAAAGCAGAGTTATATAATTTTCAAACATATTTTCCCTCACAAATTCAATTTACATACTTATTATAAATCCCCGCCTGCACCTTGTCAACCTTGTGCATTTGTTAATTTTGTGTTACAAGCTGTAACCAATTATTGTAAGTTTGAATAATATATGATATACTGATTATAGTAATTACAAAAAGGAGTGATTTTTGTGGATAAGCTAATAGATACTATTAAAAAGGGACTTTCAATTGCTGTAACTGAAGCAGGAAAGATTACTAAAACAGTTGCAGGAAAGACAAACAACCTTGTTGACGTTACAAAACTTAACCTTGCACTAAATGAAACAGAAAGAAAGATTTCAGCACTTTATGAAAAAATCGGTGAAACTGTATATGCAAAGCACGCTGACGGCACAACTTGTTGTGACGAGTTTGATGAAATCCTAAAAGAAATCGATGCATTTAAGGCTGAACAGGAAGGCATAAAGGCACAGATTGCGGAGCTTAAGAATGCAGTTACTTGCCCTGAATGCGGAGCTAACAACGATAAGGGCAGTGAATTCTGTTCAAAATGCGGAGCAAAACTTTCTTGCGACTCAGAAGAATGCGAAGAAGATAAGGTTATTGAAGTAACTGAGTTTACAGAAGAGTAATTTAAACAGGAGTTTAACACTCCTGTTTTTTTGCATAAAAAAACAGGAACAAGTAACTTGTTCCTGTTTGGTAGATCCGAATGGTTTATATGTCGTTTGATTTTAGTGAAATATCTCCCTTCGTTCGATGTGAAATAATTTACTCCGTAAATTGTGAAATAGACAGCTGACGCTTTCTGTGAAATAAAATAAATCCCTTTTTCACACGCCGCAGGCGTATTTCACATTGCGAAGCAATATTTCACGCACGAAGTGCATTTCACAAATCCTGAAAGGATTTATTTCGTTGAAAAAAGCACTTACTTTTGTAAGTGCTTTTTTCTGGTAGCGGTAACTAGATTCGAACTAGTGACACTACGGGTATGAACCGTATGCTCTAGCCAACTGAGCTATACCGCCATATCGACAACAAAAAGAATTATACACTAAAAACCTTCACTTGTCAATACTTTTAGAGAAAAATATTTTATTTTTTTATATGTAAATTTATATAGAAAAAGTTTCTTTTTCCTTGACAAAAACTATATAATAATTTAAAATTGTATTTGTACTAAAAAATGCTTCCGTAGTAAAGAGGATATTACAAGCCCCTCCTAAGGGTTAGTCATCGGTTCGATTCCGGTCGGAAGTGCCATATCGAAACAAGTTCGCTTGTTTCGATTTTTTTGTGCAAAAAAAACGCTTAAATATTGGAAATGGCATATTTGAAAAGTTTTAAGGAAATGCTAATAATGTAGTTTTATGTTGAAAGAGGATTTATTATGTTAAAAAAGTTAATTGCTTTTATTATATGTTTTTCCGTGTTTACTGTTCCCTGTCGTGCATTTTTTGTGAGTAGTGAGGCAAGTATAGTAATTTGTGCTGACACTAATCAGGTTTTATACGGCGAAAATTATCACAAAAAAATGGGTATAGCAAGCACCACGAAGATTATGACCGCCATTATCGCCCTGGAGAACGGGAACACCACAGATACAGTTACAATTTCAGAAAATGCGGCTAAACAGGAAGGGTCTTCCGTGTATCTAAAGCCTGGTGATAAGGTGTCTCTTGCTGACCTGTTATACGCTCTTATGCTAAACTCCGGCAACGACGCCGCTATGGCAATAGCCGAGCATATTGCAAAAACACCCGAAGCTTTTGCAGGTCTAATGAATGAAAAAG
>JAZOOY010000037.1:0-8000 GCA_045655325.1 Clostridia bacterium | reverse complement strand
CGAACCCGTACAGAGTGAGTCAGAGTCACTAGTGCTACCATTACACCATCCCGCTATATTCATTTGGTGCGAGGGACGAGACTTGAACTCGCAAGGTATAAACCACACGCCCCTCAAACGTGCGCGTCTGCCGATTCCGCCACCCTCGCCAATTCACAACTTCATCATTATAACAGGCTTTTTTCGATTTGTCAACTATTTTTTAGAAAAAATATGAATTTTCTTCTAATATATTGACCGTCTAAAAAAAACATTATTTCATACCATAGAATATTGAATCAAAATCTGTTCCCAATATTTCCTTTATCAAAATAATTTCATCAGGATACAGATGTCTTTGACCAACTTCAATTTTTGCAACGGCACTTCTGGTTATGTCGCAACCTGCTAGCTGTAATTTAGTTGAAAGCTTCTCTTGTGTCATTCCCATTGCTTCTCTTATTTTTCTAATATTATTTCCAATTTCTCTTTCTTTTTCTCTGTTCATAAAATTATTCCTTTGCACTCATAATAGAACAAACTCTTAACTTTATTATAATTATATTTTATAACATTCTTGCACTTATACAAGAGCAAAACTGTAGGATTATTTATGCTAAAATTCACCCAACGAGGTGATTATATGACAACAGATGAAATTGTTTACCTAAATCTTATGCACTTAATCGAGAAAAACGGCTTAAATGAGCGTGTTTGCACAGGCTGTTGCGACATTAGTCCCAACTATTTCGTCAACTACCGAAAAGGCAGAACAAAGCACTTCAAAATCCGTGACCTTATAAAGCTTGCGGTATTTTTTGACGTGTCCCTTGACTACCTTTGCCAATACAAAAACACAAAGGACGAATTCTTCCGTCCTACATATAAACTAAAATCCCGTGACGAAAAGGTCCTTTTATACGCATTCAAAAAACTTGACCCTGTTGGCAGAATAAATGTATCTGATGCCATAAATCAAGAGCTTTTAGAAACCAAACAGCGTGAAAAAGAAAAAATCCAACAAAAGAAAAGTGACAGAAAACTTGCAGAAAAGCAGTAACTTTAATATTGCTTTTCTGTTTTTTTTATGGTATACTTATTTTAACTATACATTATAGGAGTTGTTTACTATGGATATTACAGATGCTATCTTAAAAGACGGCAAAGACAAGCTTCGAATTATACAGGAACTTGTTCCGGGCAAACAGATTACTCTTGCCCACATAATTGCCAGTCCTGACGACATTTTGTATCAGAAACTGGGTCTTAACCCTGAAATAGACTATCACCGTGAATCCATCGGCATTATTACAATGTCACCAGCGGAAACTGCGGTAATTGCGGCCGATATTGCAATGAAATCTTCAAATATCGACCTTGGTTTTGTTGACCGTTTTAGCGGAACACTTATAATTACAGGAACAGTATCAAACACAGAAACTGCAGTAAGAGCCATTTGCGACTATGCTAAAGACAAGCTGGGCTTTGCTGTTTGTGATATAACAAAAACCTGATGAAAAAACTTATCTTAATAGGCAGAAGCGAAAGCGGGAAAACCACTTTAATACAGGCACTTCGTGGAGAGAAAATCGAATACAAAAAAACACAGTACGTAAACAACTTCGATGTTTTAATCGACACTCCCGGAGAATATATCCAGACTCACCATTTGGGTGCAGCTCTTGCTATGTATACCTTTGAGGCACGTGTTGTAGGGCTTTTGTTAAGCGCAACCGAGCCATATTCACTATATCCGCCTTGCTGTGCTGTTGTTGCAAACCGTACAGTTGTCGGCATCGTAACAAAAACCGACCATCCCGACGCAAACCCAAAACGAGCTGAAGCCTGGCTTAAGCTTGCAGGATGCGAAAAGGTGTTCTTTACATCGTCCTATAAAGGCGACGGCATTGCGGAAATTATCGAATTTTTAAAGGAAGACGGCGACGTTCTTCCATGGGAAATTAACGAAAAGGAATGATTTAGTATGGATTACAATAACGATACTATGAAAATAAATTTTGAACTTGATAAGGAAAATGAAGTTCAGGAAATAATTTCGTCAGTTTATGATGCTCTTAAAATCAAGGGCTATGACCCAATCAGCCAGATTGTGGGTTACATTTTGTCTGACGACCCAACATATATCACAAGCTACAACGGTGCAAGAAGTATGATTGTTAAGGTAGAACGTGACGAGCTTTTGGAAGAACTTGTAAAAAGCTATATAAAGAGAATGTAACAGGAGCTAGATATGATAGATTTCCATTCACATATCCTGCCTGCTATTGATGACGGTAGCCAGGATGTTGAAACTTCCCTTAAAATGCTCGACCTATCACGTCAAAACGGTGTGGATACAGTTGTTTTAACACCGCACTGTCACCCAAGGTCACAGGAACATATTGACAAGTTTTTGGAAAGACGAGATAATGCATTTAAAACGCTTTCTTCTTTAGTAACTGAAGAACTGCCACAGCTTATACCAGCTTCGGAAATCCGCATTTATCAGGACTTTCATAAGTATAAAAGACTTGATGAGCTATGCATTTCGGGAACCAACTACATTCTTCTTGAAATGCCCTATGAACTTTGGAAAGACTATGCATTTGAGGAAATTTATCAGCTAACCCGCCTTGGCTTTAAGCCAATTATGGCGCACCTTGACCGATTTTTAGACCAGCAAAAGCATTTTCGTGAAATCTTTTCTCTTGGTAGCTTGGTGCAGATGAATACATCCGCATTTTTGGAAACTGCCACACGAAAGAAAATGGCAGATTTCTTTATGGCAGGTCATATCCACGTTATAGGAAGTGACACTCACGACTTACTAGAGCGAAAGCCTGATATGAAAGATGCTTATGATGTAATTTCAAAAAAATTCGGTCAGGAATATATTGACTACATAGACTATGCAGGCGAAAGCATCTTACAAAACAAAGATGTCCAGCCGTCACATTTTTCAAAAATGAGCTTAATGAAAAAACTATTCATATAAAAAGCAGTCCAAAGGGACTGCTTTTTTATTATGCTTGCGTTTCTTCAGTTGTTTCTTCAATCTTCTCTTCCTGTGGCTCGTTTACGCTTTTTAAAATACTCATAAACTGTTCGCCTGTGATAGTTTCCTTTTCAATTAAGAATTCAGAAATCTTATGAAGCGCATCAATATTTTCAGAAAGCATCTTCTCTGCCTTATCGTGAGCTTCTTTTAATACCTTAATAATCTCATTATCAAGCTGTGTCTTTGTTTCTTCCGAGCAGTTTGACACATTTCTTCCGTCAAGGTACTTGCTCTGTGCTTTCTCTAAGGCTGCCATACCGAACTTGTCGCTCATACCATACTGGGCAATCATAGCACGTGCAAGGTCATTAGCACGTTCAATATCGTTTGCCGCACCTGTTGTCTTTGTGTTAAAGATAAGCTCTTCCGCAACACGGCCTGCTAAAAGTACTGCAAGCTCGTCTAAGATTTCGTCAGCACTCATAAGATATTTTTCTTCTTCCGGCATCTGCATTGTGTAGCCCAGTGCACCCATAGTTCTTGGAACTATTGTAATTTTCTGCACAGGGTCGGTGTTCTTCTGAAGTGCCGCCAAAAGTGCGTGGCCAACCTCGTGGTATGCAACAATTTTCTTTTCCTTGTCGGACAAAATTCTGTCCTTCTTTTCCTTACCTGCGATTATGATTTCAACCGCTTCCATAAGGTCTTCCTGAATAACCTCGCTTCTCTTTAAACGAACAGCACGAAGAGCTGCCTCGTTTACCATATTTGCAAGGTCTGCACCAACTGCACCGCTTGTTGCAAGTGCGATTTCGTGAAGGTCAATAGTTGGCGCAGTCTTAACATTCTTAATATGCACCTTTAAAATATCTTCACGACCTTTAAGGTCAGGCTTTTCAACAATAATTCGTCTGTCAAAACGTCCCGGTCGGAGTAGTGCCTTATCCAGAATTTCAGGTCGGTTTGTTGCCGCTAAAATCACAACACCCTTTGAGGAATCAAAGCCGTCCATTTCGGCAAGTAGCTGGTTTAGTGTCTGTTCACGCTCATCATTTCCGCCGAACTGATTGTCACGGCTTTTACCGATAGCGTCAATTTCGTCAATAAATATAATACACGGTGCTTTTTGTGATGCCTGCTTAAAAAGGTCACGAACACGGGAAGCACCAACGCCCACGAACATTTCAACAAAGTCAGAACCTGAAATTGAGAAGAATGGAACGTTAGCTTCTCCGGCAACTGCCTTTGCCAAGAGGGTTTTACCTGTTCCCGGAGGTCCCACCAAAAGTGCACCCTTTGGCTGTTTAGCACCGATTGCCATATATTTTGCAGGATTATGAAGAAAATCCACAATTTCATCAAGGGATTCTTTTGCCTCGCTTTGCCCTGCAACATCGGCAAAGGTTACCCCTGTCTTATTTTCCATATACATCTTGGCGTTGGACTGGCCGATACCCATAATTCCGCCACCGCCCATTTTCTTGCCCATAGATCTCATTATGAGGCCAAAGAACAGGTACATAATACCGATTGGAAGTATCCATGATAGCAAGAATTCCATAAATAGATTACGTTCAACAACGGTTTTGTGGAACTTGACGCCGTGCTTGGTCAAAAAGTCCACAAGTCCCGGATCTTCCATTCTTCCTGTGTAATACTCTGTTCTGCTTTCAGGATAAAGCATACTCATATATAAAGATGCCACAGTTTCCTCTTCCGGCTTTTTCTGGTCCTTTGGGTAGATGATAATGCGCTCTTCCTGTATTTCTACGCTATCCACCTTGCCGTCTTTCACCATCTGAATAAAGTCGTTATAGTAAATCTCCTGCTTTGGCGGAGCTGTCAAAAAATTCAAAAGATAGTTAAGACCTATTGTAAGTACCAGGGATACGATAATAAAAAATATTATCGGCGATTTATTTGTATTAGTTGGTTTCTTATTATTTTCGTTCATTATATTTCCCTTTCGTGATTCCTTCCCATTACCCTATAGAATACCACAAATTCTGGAAAGTGTCAACCGAAATCCCCTACTCTATGTTATTGTCAAACACATATATATTATTCGGGTTTTAAATAAAAAACAGTGCCTGACTAAAAGTCAAACACCGCTTTTCCATCTTCAAGTTTTAAATTAGCCGAGAAAGTATTTCCCGTTCTTTTTGAAACAAATCCCTCAATCTTTGAAGTCTTACCTGTTTCTAAAAGCATCTTCATATTGGCAAGGGAAATAACTCGTCCGCAAATCACGTTGTTAACTGAGAATTTGCAACCCTCTTTATATCCCGAACATCCATAGCCGTATCGGGTTCTTACAACGTCTTTTCCGCATACAGGGCACTTTCCAACAACATCGCCCACAAAACCGTCATTGGTATCTGTTTCGATTGTTTGCGGAGAGTTATTAAACACTTCGCTTATTTCTCGAACTGCCAAAGCAACGCTATCTGCAATTCCAAACTCACCACGATACACCTTTTTCAAAGCCTTACCAAGCTCGGAAGTTTTGTACTTGTCCATACTTATATTCATTCTTGAAAGCGCTTCAATCAGGAACTCACCATCAGGCAAAATGGTATAAACGTCCTTTTTAAGCTCAATATATCTGCTCTTTCGGGCATTGTCAATGATGCCTGTTCTTGTGGCTTCCGTTCCAAGCTCAAGACCTTCAAAAATTGCACGATACTCTTCTTCATCATCCTCGTTTTCAATGTTCTGCTTATCTTCCTTGAACGGATTTTTAAGGTAGTTATTAAGAGTTTCAATGGTGTAATGCTTCGGCGGAGAAGTCTCCTTTTCGCATGGAGCAAAAGCCGTGTTTACAACGTCACCAACTTCAAGCGGTGGCAGGATTTTGTCCTTTTTGTTGTAGTCATCATATTTTGTCCAACCCTTTTGCAGAATTACAGTTCCCTTTAGTGTGAACTCTTCAAGGTCGCCAACCTTTATCTTTATTTCATTCTTTTCCGCAATACACTCTTCACTGCAAAATACCGCCGCAAATCTACGCATAACGGTAGAATACACCTTGTATTCATCTTCTGATAGCGCATCCTTTTGCGGGATTTTGTATGTTGGCGTTAAAGCCGAGTGGGATTCAATTTTTTTATCGTCAAAAATAGTCTTTTTGAACTTAAATTCCACAGGGTATCCCAGCTTTTTAACACCCTCAATTATGGCCTTAACCTTGTCCTGTTCCGCAGTTGCAAGGTACTCGGAGTTGGTTCTTGGGTAGGTAACATAGCCCTTTTCATAAAGCCCCTGAAGAATCCTTAAACTATCCTCCATTGACATTTTGTACTTCTTACCAAGAACATTCTGAAGCTTGGTTAAAGAATAAAGTTTTCCCGGATTTACTGTATCCTTTTTCTTCTTTTTATCGGTAACAACTGCCGTTTCGCTGTTGTATTTCTGGCAAAGTGCTTCAGCCAAATTCAGCTTATCTTTATCAAACTTTTCCTTACTTTGAAGCTCAATTTCCTCGCCCTTTGTTTCCGCTTTTGAAACTATTGCATAGTAAATATCCGGCTTAAAGTTACGGATTTGCATATCACGGTCATAAATCGCCTTTACAATCGGCACAATAACTCGGCCAACACGAAGTAGTGTTCCCGATTTTAATGTGGCGTAACGTGTAAGATTCACGCCGTAAAGCCAGTCCATATATGTACGGGCAAGTCCCTCATTTGCAAGGTTTTCGTACTCGGTTTCGTCCTTCATCTCGCCGATTGCTCGGTTTATGGTCTGTGGTGTCTGGTCAGGAAGCCAAAGCCTTTTAAATGCTTTTCCTGAAATTCCTGCTTTCTCCACAATTATTCTTATGATAATTTCACCCTCACGGTCCGCGTCGCCTGCGTTAACGATTGTGGTAACGTCTTCTCTTTGGCAAAGGCTTTTAATCACTTCAAATTGATGCTGAACACCCGAATCCACCGCTCCGTCTTTGCCCTTTTTCAGCTGAAACTGGAAATTTTGGGGGAAACACGGAATATTCTTCATGCTCCATCTTCCGTCAGGATTCGGGGAATATTCCTCAATATCCGCAAGGGAAAACAGGTGTCCGAATGCCCAGGTCACAATATATTTATCATCTGCCAAAAAACCGTCGCCTTTTCGCATTTTTCCAAGGGAAGATGCAATGTTTCTTGCAAGGCTTGGCTTTTCCGCTATAATCAGTATAATAAAAATCACATCCTTGTCCCTTTTGGGACTATATTATCTATCAAAAAAACTTTTTAAATTCGTCTAAATATTCTGAGTAAGTTTTCATAAATGCACGGAATTCCGCATTTTTCATAAGTGGCAAAAACGCCTTTTTAACTCGATTCGAAAAAGCTTCCGGAAGCTCGTCCATATCAAGCTCTCTTGCAATCGGGCAAACCGATTTTGCTCTCGGGTCCATTATAACCTGAAGTTTTCCATCCTTATCAACGTACGGAGTTAATGGAAAAATACGGCAAGCAAGTGGACGTTCATATCGGTCACACTTTCCCTTGCATACCAAAAGCGGTACATTCTTGGTTTTACCGTTATAGCTATAGGTAAAATCCGACTTTTCAACCTTTGCCCAGTGGCAGTTTAAAAGGCGGTAAACGCTTTCTTCGCCAGGGAATAAATACATTCCTGATTCGTCACCCTGACAGCAGGCACTGTTACACAATTTCCCGCAATCAAACTTAAGCGGAGTTGTTGTATCAAAAAGTCTGTAAATCTGTAAGTATACGTACGCTGAATTCATAGTTATAATCCTCTCATTTGTCGGCAGAATAATAGAAAAAGCCGACGTTTCTATATGCTATTTTAACATATTTTAAAAACAAATACAATATCCCATCCTAAATTTGACAAAATCTACTAAGTGTAGTATAATAGAAAGGTAAAGTGCCTATTTTAAAACTATATATAGTTAGAAAGGAAAATAGTATGCCAAAGAAAAAGGAAGAGTACGGAAATCAAAGTATTCAAAGCCTGAAAGGTGCAGACCGAGTGCGTAAACGCCCTGCGGTTATATTTGGGTCTGATG
>JAZOOY010000036.1:0-60950 GCA_045655325.1 Clostridia bacterium | reverse complement strand
TCTGATACGCAAACTGTTATGTATGCAGAAAGTTCAGTATTTTCAATAGTTGCCTTAAGTGTTGCAATACCGTCTGCTACACCAACAAGCTCACCGTTTTCGTTTACGTAGCAAACTTCAGGGTTTGATGAATCCCAGATAAGGTTCTGATTTGTTGCATTCGCTGGTGTTATGATTGGCATAACTTCCTTTGTTTCGTCAGGTGCCATATAAATCATTTCCTGCTCAAATTCAATCTTTTCTGCAGGAACTACAACTGAAACTACAGTTTCGGCTGATATAACTTCTCCGCCGTTTGAAACAGAAGTTGTGATAACTGCTGTACCCTTTGAAACTGCTGTGATAACTCCATCGTTATTTACTGTTGCAATTTCTTCATCGCTTGATGAATATGAAGTATGCTTTGTTGTGTTTGCAGGCTTAACAACAGCGTTTAGGCTTGCCTGCTCACCAATATTAATCTGCATTGTTTCAGGAACTTTAATTGAAGTTGCCAAAACTTCGTCCTTTACTTCAATTTCCATTGAAGTAGAAACCTGCATATCTTCTGAAAATACATAGATTGTTGCAACGCCTGTTCCGATAGGTGTTACAAGTCCGTTTTTATCAACAGTTGCAACTGCTTCATTTGATGAGAAGTATAAAAGCTTATGGTCACTTGCTGTTGATGGATAAATAACAGGCGCAAGCTGATATGTAACTGATGTATCAACTGCAACTCTGTCTTTTAATAGAGATAGTTCTTCAACGTGAATTCCGTCAGGGATTTCGATGATGTAACGTCCCCAACTACCGCCACTAACCTCATCATATCTACCATTATATAATAATAATAAATATGATGGGATATTTCTTGTATCTATAAAATCGCCCAAGTCTTCACCGTTTAGCCATTTAAATTTGTCTTCAATTCTTATGGCTCCAAGCATACCAGAAATATCAGCCTTTTTTAGAAATTCACGTTCTTCCTGTGTTTCTATCATACAAAGTGTACCGCCAAGATATTCAGCAAACTTATTAGCCATTCTTAATTTTTGTTCATTATCGATAGTACCACCAGATACATCCAAATAAGTTTTTCCTGAAACTTCGTCATGTGCAATTTTATCAAGTCTAACATTATCAAGTATGTTTGAAGTTGCACTCATACTGCTGGTACCACCACTTGATGTGCTATCCCAGTAGTTATTATTTCCGTAGAATACACAGTTTTCGTAGGTGTAGCCTGAGCCAAATTCAATGTGGCTGTCTACAAAAATACAGTTTTCACAGTTTACTTGAACGCGATAACCATGATCTTTAGAATAGTTTCCCATCTTATAAAAAGCACAGTTAATTGCTTTCATTCCTTTTATATATGGACGATAAACAGATGTATCTGTTACCTGACCATCACTTAATTGTCTATCCAACATATTGTAACCCTTATAGTTTTGATTGAATTCACAATTCTTAGCTATAGTAAATCCATAGCTTTCTGTATGTAAATTGGTGATATTGGTGTAATTGTAATTTATTTCACCATTTCCGCTCTCATAAATGCTTACCACATAATTCCCCATTAAATCACTTGGAAAAATCTTAACAGGTTCTTCTTCGGTACCAACACAGTTTAGTGTTCCTTTTACAACAAGGCTTGCCGTATAGCTATCTGCATAAGCATCTGTTGCATCATTTGTCCAGAACTGGATATTTGTGCCTTCTGTAACTGTAACAGTTACGCCTTTTTCAATAACAGTTGTGTTCGGGATAATGTAATAGTTATCCTTTGTTAGTGTCATATCTTCGTCAATAATCTGCGGAAGAACAACACCGTTTTTAACAACAAGTTCTATTGTGGCATCTGATGAATATGTTGCTTTATCGTCTTTATCAAGTGCATTTTTACAAGTTACTGTAACGTTAATCTTTAGGATTGTGTCATTTGGAGTATCCTTTGGGATTCTTAAATAGAATGGGTTTTCCCAACCTACCCACAAATCGTCTTCAATAACCTTACCGCAATCCTGTGTTGAATATGTTCCAACGCTCTTATAATCTATGCTTGCGCTATTAAAATACTTATTTCTGTCTGTTGAAAATTCCACATAAGGATTTGGAATATCAGCAGGTGATAGTGCATCAATTGTAACGATTGTATCTTCACTCATTCCCCAACGGTTACGAAGTTCAAAGCCAAGGGCAATAACTTCGCCTGCGTCAAGTGTTCCGTCACCGTTATTGTTTACGTGAATATCTGATGTGTCAAAGGTTGTGTATTCACTTACAGATACATCAGGTTTTGGCATCTTGGTGAGTGCATCGTATAGATTTGCAATCTGTGGAAGATTGTGTAGTCCGTGTTCTCTTGGGTTATAGCATACTGCGTGTCTTTCAGATGTTGATGCCAACTGACCATAGATAAACTTTGTTGGGTACATATCAGGGTCGTTATATACGCTTCTTAGAACCGCCGCCATTGCTGAAACGATTGGCGCCGCCATTGATGTTCCGTTCCAGGTTGCGTATCTGTCATTTGGAATGGTACTTGTAATTGCATTACCTGGTGCATAAAGCTCGTATTCAACTGAGTTGAATGCCTTTACGTCATAGTTTGTGAATGATGTTTCAACGCCGAAGTCATCAACAGCCATTACGCCAAGAACGAAGCTGTATGCCGCAGGATAGCAAGGAACTGCGCCATAACCTTCGTTTGGTGCGCCGTCATTACCTGCTGCTGCAACTAAAACGCTATGTGTGTATGCTTCTTCCAAAGCGTCCTGCACAGCTATTGTTGTTGCATTTGAACCGAAGGACATATTGATTACGTCTGCGCCGTTTTCTCTTGCATAGTCAATAGCCTTACAAATGTCAGTATTTAGGAAATATCCGCTTGCCTGACCTGCTTTGATTGCCATGATTTTTGTGTTATATGCAAGACCAACAACACCAACGTTGTTATTGCCCGCTGCAATGATACCTGCAACGTGTGTTCCGTGACCGTGGTCATCGTCACCGTTGCCTTTTTTAGCAACAATGTCAACACCGTAATAGTCGTCAATATAGCCGTTACCGTCATTATCTCGGCCGTCACCAGGAACTTCGCCAGCGTTTACCCACATATTGTTCTTTAGGTCTTCGTGGTCAAAGTCCACACCTGTATCGATAACCGCAACGATAACGCCTGAGTCACCGCCTGGGTTTTTCTTGTCGTTCTTTAGCTTTTTCCAAGCTTTCTGGAAGCCACAACTGTCAAGGTGCCACTGGTCTTTTGACTTGCCGTTACCCTTAACGTCGTCTATTACGCCTTCTGAATCGCAAAGTGTTGTTGCACCTGTTTCGTAAATGAAGTTGTATTCCGCAATTAGAACTTTCTTTTCGCCTCGTAAAGTTTCAATTGCAGTTTTTGGTGTTACGCCATCAGCAAGATTTGCTGTGTACCAAAATCCGTCCTTTGCTTTGAAAAGATATTCGATGCTTGCAATTCCGCTGACGTTTAGCTCGTTAGCCTTTTTTGCAAGTTTTACAAGAACTGTCTTTTCGTCATAAGGATAGATTCCTGCGTCCACTTCTTCTTCGTTTCCTACGTCAAAAGGCTCGGTTAAGATTGTGTTATCTGTAACTACCTTTTCTGGTGCTTCTTCGGCAAATGTTGGTACTGTTACTACGCTTAGTGCCATTGCCAAAGTTAGGATGATTGAAATAAATTTTTTCATACCTTTCATTTTTCTGCTCCCTTTCTTTACTGTATATTTAAAAATCTTGTAAATATAACTGCTGCTTCTGCTCTTGTGGCATTATCCGAAAATGCTACAAATCCGCCCTCACGACCCATTACAAGGCCTTGCTCAACCGCCCAGGCGATTGACTCTTTTCCCCATTCAGGGATTTCGTTTGCATCATTAAAGTTATTTACTGAATTTATGTCCGTACTCTTTCCGTTTTTGTATCTTGCAAGTATGCTTGCGATTTCACCACGGGTTATGTTCTTATTCGGTGAGAATTGATTGTCGCCTGTTCCCGACACAATGTTGTTATTCGCCGCCCAGGAAACTGCATCGGTGTACCAGCTATCTTCAATGTCTACAAAATCCGCTTTTTCCGATTCAGGTGTTCCTGCATATCTGTGAAGAACTGTTACAAACATTGCTCTCGTCATTGGTGTGCCTGGTGAGAATGTGTCCTTTGCTGTTCCGCTGAAAAGTCCCAATTCGCAAACCTTGTTAATCTGGGTGTATGCCCAATGGGTTTTTGCTACATCCGTAAAAGCGGGTTTATTATCATTTTCAGGTTCGGTTGGTAGTTCTGTCGGTTTTTCGGTTTCCTCCGCTTTACCGCCTCCGCCTGAACCTCCGCCACTCGGTGATATCAGTGCTCCGCCTGTGCTTCCCGATGTGATGGTGAGTTCTGCATCGTTATCGGTGGAGTTCAGGCTTGTGCCATTACCATCGGCATAGGCTAAAAGCTTGAAATCAAACTTTGCCGTTCCCGCTTCTTTTGCCTTGAATTTTGAAACCAAAACTGTTCCGTCTTCTGTAATCTCCTGAAGAGATATTGCGGAAAAGTTTATTTCGCCAATTATATCAGTATTTATTGAATTGATGGCATCGCTTGGGATAAGCTCACCTAGTGTTGCATCTTCAAGCGTTAATTTTCCCACATCGTATGTAATACAAAATTGCGTCGCGCTAAACCCTACGTTGTCTTCAAGGTTTACAAGCAAATATACTTCGCCATCCACCTTGACGCTATCCGTTGTCAGCGCCACGTTAAAATTTGGTGGCAACGTCTCCGCCAAACACGGACAACATAACATTGTAAAACAACATATTAGTAAAATAAACCCAGTAAATTTCTTCATTTTGTCACAGCCTTTCTTTTTGTGTTGCTATAATATTTTATTTGGGTAAATTGTTAATTTTTTACTTAATTCGAGATTTATATACAATAATCCCATTATATATAGTAATTTTACTACTTTATACGCCAAAAGTCAATGATTGAAAGGCAAAAACAAGAAAACATTGGGTTGTTATTTTTTTAGCAAAAACCCCGTAAATAGTGGGCTTTTGTGACACGCTTTTTTAGATTGATTCCCACTTTTGCACAGCTAATTAAAATAACTTCAAAAGCGGTTCTCCAAAAACACTTTGCACTTTTATTTTAAACATAAAAAAGCACCCTGATTGGTGCTTTTTTATCATTATGAATTGTAATTTTCTATAAAAGTCTCGCAAGTTTCTAACGGAACTGCTTTTGAGTAGTACCATCCTTGGATACAGTCGCAATCCGAGTCTGTTACCAATGCATTTTGTTCTTCGGTTTCTACACCTTCACAAATAATAGACATATTCAGGCTATGCGCAAGTGCGATTATTCCTGAAAACAAATCCTTACCTCGTTTTGTATCAGTTTTAAGCAGAATATCACGGTCAATTTTAACAACATCAATCGGATAATCGCAAAGATTGGAAAGAGATGTGTATCCGCTTCCCAAATCGTCAAGGTAAATGTTAAATCCAAGTTCTTTGCATTTCTTTAGGTTTTTCGTTACAATCTCTCTGTTCTTTTCAATAGCGTCTTCCGTTATCTCGATAGACAGCTTTGTTCTGTCAAATTTATAACTGCCCAGAATCTTTATAATCCTGTCAATAAAGCTTTCTTCTGAAAGTGTTATTCTTGTGAAATTACAGGAAATTGCAATGTCTTTATACTCTGTATTACTCCACTTTTCAAGCTGTCGACAGGCAAGCTCAAACATATAAAAGTCGTGCTGGCTGATAAGCCCTGTCGTTTCCATATGTCCAATATAGTTCCCCGGTCCTACAATGCCTTTTTCTTCATTTTCCCATCTTGACAGAGCTTCTGCTGAAACAATATTTTTTGTTTTATTGTCCACAACAAATTGAAGATACATCTTAAATTCATTGTTTTCAAGACCATTCAAAATGCTCGCACCGGCTTCCGCTCTTTCTTGAGCTTGAACTTCGTGATTATTAATTTTACTCTGCACTTCAGCAAGCTTCTCTATTTTATTTTGCTTGCCCATTCGCTTCGCACGAATAAGTAAAACAACAGCAAAAATGACTTCTGCAATCAACACAGTTATCGCTAGGATAACCACCCAATTCTCCATTTTAAACCCTGCCTCCTTATTTGACTTTTCTTATGTAATGTCAACACTTAGATGCTAGTTATTTTTTTCTTTGCACTTTTTGTGGTTGAAGATATTATGTACTTTGGCCTGCCTTTAATTTCTTCATAAATACGTGCTATGTAATAGCCTATGATTCCAAGGCTTATCATAATTATACTTCCTATGAAAATCGTTATGATTATAACGGTTGTCATACCTTCTAATGCTCTTCCCACTATTTTATCAATAAGCGCCCAAATACCGAATATAATCGATATTATGAGCATTACAAATCCAAGCACTGTTACGGTTTGCATCGGAGCTGTTGAGAAGGATGAAATGTTTGAAACCGCATACTTGATAAGCCCAATAGTTGACCATTTTGACTCACCATCAACACGTTCTTTTACATCATATTCAACCGTTGCTTTGTTGTAACCAACCCAATAGGAAATTGCCCTGAAAAATCCTCTTTCCGGCATTTTGTTTATAACGTCAATCACCTTTCTGTCTAAAAGTTTGAAGTCGGAAGAATTCGCCATATCAAACCCTGCCATACTGCTGATAACCTTATAAAAGAACTTTGCACCAAAGCTGTGCATCATCTTTTCCCGGCCGCGTTCATTTTTAATTCCTTCAACAATCTCGTATCCCTGTTCCCACAAACGATACATCTCGATTATCTTCTCCGGCGGATGCTGTAGGTCTGCATCAATCACAACGGCACAGTCACCGCCTGCGGCAGATAGGCCTGCAGATATTGCTGACTCTTTTCCAAAATTCCTCGAAAAATGAAGTCCTATAATATTTTCTGTTTCCTGGGAAAGTTCGTTTATTACTCTATATGTCTGATCCTGTGAGCCGTCATCCACAAAGATAAATTCGCCTTCTATATCGTTTTCAGACAGTAAAGATTGTATTACAGCATATGCACGCTTAATGCATTTCTCTTCGTTATATGCAGGAATAATTACAGATAACATAAAAACCACCTTGCTATTTTTTTAATAAAGTTTCCAATTTTGTAACTGCCATCGGACGGTAGATGTAATATCCTTGGAGCATATCGCATCCGGCATCTACTACCATCTTTTTGTGTTCTTCTGTTTCTATGCCTTCACACAAAGTCTTAAATCCTAAATCGTGGGCTGTTTGTATAATATTTTTAAGAAGCACAAACCCTGTTTCATTTATTGCATTTTGCGTGATTGCTTTATCAATTTTTACAATACTTATATCGAATTTTGTAAGGTCACTGATGCCTGCATAACCCTTTCCAAAGTCGTCTAAAAGAATCATCATACCCTTTTCTTTTAAAAGTGTTAAATTTTTTACCATATTGTCTTGTTCATTATCATTTAAATCCTTATCTTCAAGAATTTCAATTGCCATGCAAGAACAATCAATCCCGTATTCTTCTGCCGTTTTTATTATATTTTCCGCAAAGTTTTCGTCACAAAGAGTAGCACGTGAAAAGTTGATTGTGTATACATATTTGCTTCTTTCCTCTTTGTCACTTGAAATCCATTTGCAGTTCTTTTCAAAAATGTAATAGTCAAATTTTTCGTTAAGTCCTACGTTGTTTACTGCTGAAAGAAAAGCGTGGGGTGTTAAGATTCCCTCTGCCTGCGAATTAAGTCTTGCTAATACTTCAGCACCCATAATTTCATTTGTTTTAGCATCTAAAATAGGCTGATATTCAAGGAAAAATCTGTTGCTTTCAATCTCGTTTTGTATGTTGTTTTCAATCTTGATTTTTCTTTCAAATTCTCTTCCGCTTGAGCTGTCCCACTGGCAGGATAAAACGTCTTTATCCTCTGCCATGCTAAGAGCTTGCTTTGCACGTGATAGCGCCGTTTTGAATGTTACATCGGTTGAGCTTGTGACGTGGTATCCAAAGTGAATACGCACAACATTAACCGCGTCATACTTTACCAATGTTTCATTGATTTCTTCAGAACATTTATTGATGCACTCTGCAATTTTATCTGCATCAAGACCTGCCAGTGCAACAAAATTTTCTTCTCCGTAAAGAGAAATTTCTCCGTCAATACCAAGACAAAAATGCTTAAATAAAATGCCTTTTATCTGTTCATACATTCTTCCTGCTTTTGACTCTGAATATAGTCTTTTCATTCCGTCAAGGGATATGGAAATATAGACAACAGAGCGATTTTTTCGCATTTCTCCTGCCTTTTCAAAATCGTTTTCTATTTTTCCTATACCGCAAAAACTTTTCTCTGCTGTTCCCTTGGCTGTTCTCACAGATTTAATTGTGAAATAAAGTCCAACCAATCCCATCAAAATAATGAATATTGCAAGAATAGTTATAATTACATAAGGGTATTCAAAAAACCTCATTCTTTTAGCTCCTAACTATTTTTCAAAAATCGGATACTCCTTTGTTCCGCAAGTCTTTTTAAGACCTCTTTCCTTTGCAACCTTAATGCATTTTTCAATATCGGTTTTCGCTGTTCTTTTTCTTCGGATAATTTCTTTTATCAAGAAGAACGGGTTGCATGTAAGCATCACTTTTAGAATATCCCACTTTGATACGCCACATCTTTTGTACTCTGCTAAAATTTCAAAAAGCGCATAATTTACAGCGTTTTCATCAAAATTTTTAGTAAGAACTTTTTTAAGCCATACTGCGTATTCAAAGAATTTTCGTATGTCAGCATTTTCCTTAAAATAGATTCCGCTGATATAGAACTTTTGCATTTCTTCGTCCATTTCCTGCAAAAGTGTGCCATAAAATTTCTGCTGAATTTTAAGCACTTCTACTTTCTGTCTTTCAAGCGTTGTGCTTGTGATTTGCTTATCGTGAAGTCTGTATATCAACAAACATTCAGGAAGAATCTCTAACTTCTGATTTTCCATTACTAATCTTGTCCAAAGCTCAAGGTCTTCGGTACAAGTTAAAGTTGTGTCATAATTATATTTTTTAAGTACTTCTGCCTTGGCAATAACGCCCGGATGAAGTATTGGGTTCATAACCAAAAGCATTGCTTTTAATGCTTCAAAATCGCATCTTCCGCCTGCACCGCCTGATGCATATACGCCGTTTTTAACCGTCATGAATCTGCAGGATGACAGTGCTACATCGCTATGCTCTTCCATAAACTTGAACTGTTTTTCAAGCCTTTTCGGAAGACAGATATCATCCGCATCCATTCTTGCTATGTACTTACCCTGGCATAGTGAAATCGCCTTATTAAGGGATGTTGGAAGCCTTAAATTTACTTCGTTTGGATGCACCTTTATTCTTTCATCCTTTTTAGAAAACTCGTCAAGTATTTCGGCAGTTGAGTCTGTTGAACAATCGTTTATTATGATAAGTTCCCAGTTTTTAAAAGTCTGGTTTATAACGCTTTCTATCGCCTCGGCAAGGTATACTTCGCCATTATAAACGCTCATAATTACTGATATATCAGGTTTCATAAGGTATTCACCCTTTCCTTAAAACAGTTTTGATTTTTTTGCACAGGTTAAGGAAATAAAATGCCATTTTGTAGCATCCCTTTTTCATAAGGAAAATAGAGATTTTGCTCTTGATTGATATGTTTTCAAATCGGGCATTCTTGATTTTTTCATTGTGCAAAGAATTTATAATATTATTCTTGATTTCATCTATATTTTTGAAGTGATTTCCCTCTGCTGCTGACGCCAATATCGCAAAGCACATAAAGCAGGAATATCGGGAAATCTGTTCTTCAAAATCTGTTACTTTTTCAATATTTTTTGTTTTTAATTCATTTATAACATCTTGTATCAAAAGAATTTGCCCTGCGTTAAAATCCTTTGATAAGGAATCATCTCGAACCGTGTATAAGTACGTCTCTTTCTTGCTTATATACACTCTTTTTGCGTTAAGGTAACAAGGAAAAACACAACACAAATCTTCACCCAAAGAGATTTTTTCGCTAACGCCCAGCTGATAGGGTGTCAAAAACTCTCTTTTTACTGCTTTTCCCGACAAATAATATGAAATATGATTCATATTTTTGTCCATTAAAAGTCTTGGATAAATATATTTTTCAATATCCTTTTCGGCATAAAGTCCTTCATCAAGACCGTCATTTGTGATGCTTACAGTCTTACCGTTTTTTACCCATCTGTACGCAAAAGATACAATATCACAGTTGGTTTCTTTTATTATGTTATATGCGTATTCCAAGGTGTCATTTTCAATAAGGTCATCTGAATCAAGGTTATATACATAGTCACCTTGTGCCACCTTTATGCCTGCTCTTCTTGCGCTGGCAAGTCCGCCGTTTTCCTTATGAATCACCTTTATACGACTATCCTTTTGAGCATACATTTCGCAAATTTCAGGGCATCTATCAGGTGAGCCGTCATTAACCAAAATTAGCTCAAAATCGGAAAATGTCTGATTCAAAACACTTTCTATTGAGCTTGGCAAGTATTTTTCAACCTTGTATACCGGTACTATTACAGAAAAAAACATTCTTATCACCTATCTGCTTCTCAAGCTAACGAGTACTTTTAGTAAAAAGTATAATCTATACTTCATAGCATACGCAAACACCCTTTGTTTTGGCGGTAATTTGCATATCGGGTATTCTTTAAGTGCCCTTACAGTAAACTTATGTGTGCACACGGCTTTCAGCCTTTTTTTAAGGTCAGAAAACTTTATACTGTTATCATTTGCATACATTATCTCTTGCGAGCATAACACTCGGCACATTGCCTGCCAGAACCTGTTAATATAGACCTGATATTCTTCGGGCTTTATATCTTTTTTGAATCTTTCTTCTACTGCATTTACGAAAACAAGACTCTTTTCAAATCTATCCTTTTTATATGATTTTGAAATTGACGCTTCGTTTCTGCAGTAGTTATAAAATGCTTCAGGAATTCCTGTTGCTTTTTTGATAGCGGATATGTAATCCACCATAAAGATTGCATCTTCCGAAAGCATTTCTCGTTCTGACACAAACTCAATATTGTTTTCCTTTATTACATCGTGCCTGAACAGGTTTTTCCAGATGCTCATGCCGTATTTACTGTCATCGCTATCTTCGGGCAAAGCGCCCACAATACCCATCTTAAGTTTCTTTAATTCTTCTTCTGTTTCAAAGTGGGTATCTTTGTCAAAATATATCTTTCTAATGCATTCACCTTGGTGGCTGAACATATTTCCGTCTACGAACAAAACTCCTGACATAACAAGGTCTGACCCATATTCTTCCGCCTTTTCGTAAAGGATTTTGAACATATCGGGTTCTACAAAATCGTCGGAATCCAAAAAGCCGATGTACTTCCCTGTTGCCTCTTTAAGTGCGGTATTTCGTGCCAAGCCTGCGCCCTGGTTTTCCTTATGAATAACTTTTATACGAGTATCTTCTTTTGCCATCTTTTCGCAAATTTCAAGAGATGAATCGGTTGAGGAGTCATCTACAAGGATTATCTCAATATCCTCTAAAGTTTGATTCTGTAAAGATTTTATGCATCTTTCAAGATACTTTTCCACGTTATATACAGGAATAATAACGCTCACTTTCGGCTGTGGCACTTATCTCACCTCGCAATTAGCTTTTCATATTCTCCGGCTAGAATGTCGCAGTATGTTTCAACACTTAATATGTTGTCTTTTTCATTTTTGCAGTTTTCTTTAAGACTATTATAATAGTCCTTATTTTCCATAATTTCTTTTAGTTTTTCTGCGATCCCCTCAGGCGTTGGCTCTTTTACTAATGAACCAGTAACACCGTCTTTTACAAGCTCTGCCATTCCGCCACTGTTCATTGTGACCACAGGAACGCCCATAGAATGCGCTTCAAGTATAGAAAGTGGGCAGTTTTCATAGCACACAGACGGCAATAGAAGAACCTTTGCATTTCCCATAAGTTCTGTCAGCTTGTCTCCTGTTAAGAATCCTGCAAGCTTGATGTTTTCTATGCCTTTTAACATATCTTCATCAGGGCCACTTCCTGCCACTAAAAATGTGTAATCAGGAAGTAGTTTTGCCGTTTCGGCTATGTTTTCAATACCCTTTTCCTTTGAAAGTCTGCCTACAAATACGATGTAGTTTTCTCCCTTTTTACCGTTTTTTGCAAACTTTTCTTTGTCTATAAAATTATGTATTGTTTTGGTCTTGCCTTTATAAAATTCTTTTGCTGATATTAGCTTATTTTCAAGGAATTTACTTGGGCAAACAAACAAATCAATCTTTTTGTAAGTCTTCAGAAATGAGTAGAATTTAGCTTCAATTACGCCTATAATACTCTTTACCAAAGAGCCATGAATACATCTGTTTTTGATGCAATTAATATGTGAACCTCCTACGCATTTTTCGCAAGGAGTATTTTTATCAAAGTTATAAAGCAAATGATTCGGGCAAATCATCTGGTAGTCATGCACTGTCTGAACAACGGGTATTCCTTTCTTTTTTGCACCGTAAATTATGGACGGTGTAAGCTGAAAGTTTATGTTGTTCATATGCACAATATCAGGCTTAAACGTATCAATCGCCTGCATTATTTTTTTCTTCGCTTCAAAGGAATAGATTATCTTGAAAGGATACAAAAACCTTGCAAGTCCTTTTGAATGAAAGTCCATATTTTGAGTATATGCATTTGCGGAATTTCCCACAGTATTTTTTTCATCATACATTCCAAAATACTCAACCTGATGTCCCATTTTTTCAAGATGCTCGCCAAGATAAAGCATATAGCTTTCACTTCCGCCTCTTGGATAAAGGAACTTATTTACCATTAAAATCTTCATAATAGCGAATCACTTTCTTCTCTGTTTTCCTTTGAAACATAGCCGAACAACTTAAGTTCTTGACTTTTTACATCTTCATCAAAACTGTTGCCCATCATCAATATTGCAAGAACACCCGTCAGTAGCGGATAGTTCATTGTGTTATCTGTTGTTGAAACAATTATAAGGTAAAGGGTAAGCATAAAGGTAATAATGGCATTTTCCACATTTCCTTTTTTACCAAAATACCATACTCTTATCAATGTCATTGATACGAGCCAGATAATATATCCAAAGAACCCTAAATCAATGAAGTGTTGCAAAAAGTCGTTATGAACAGAGGCAACGCCCACGTTCATAAATGTATTTAACTGATAGGTCAAAAAACCGATTCCGTTGCCTAAAAATCCTGGGCTGAATTCGTAGAATTTATCAACCGCGTTATAAATCTCAACACGACCGCTTGTGTTAATTCCTGCCCTTTCCAAAAGCTCAAAAGCATCGGCCTTTATAAGTGCGATATAACCTATAAGCAAAACGATTACAACAACTGAAAAGAACGTAACAAGCCCTGATGCTGTTTTTTTGTTGTACTTTGCAATAAATTTTAAAAGGTATCCAAATGCAAGCGCAATAACAATTGCAACAATGGCAATTCGTTTAAACGCTGATAAGAAACAGAAAACGCTTAATAAAAGTAAGATAAAGTAAACAATATCCTTCTTCGGCTTAAATAACATATAAATCAAATAAGCGCCAAGACAAAACGCAAGTTCGTGAATTTCCGCCTGAATAATAATGTCTCCCGTTACGCCTGCAAAGGTTGTTATAAGAGTTACAAACTCCGAGAAATAATTTCCAAGCCCGTTTTCTATGATAACTGTTGCTATCATAAGGATATTTGCTATCAAAATAGCAACAAGGTTGTACCATATACCACGCTTACCGAAAATATAAAGCATAGCACCTGCTCCCAAAGCAAAGGATAGCATATTGACATATATAAATGAGCTTGAAAGACCTCTTGAAATAACGCTGGTATCCACAGTTCCCACAAACCATATAAACAGAGATACCACCGTTGTTACCAAAAGCGGAACACTGTAAACACAGGCTTTTTTAAAAGCTGTAAAGCCTCTTGCAATATTGGGCTTATACAAAAACATAAGCGCAGAAGATGCGAAAAGAACAAGGGCAAATGCGTGACGATATGTAACGTGCAAACCGACGTCTATGTACTCATTTAGAAAATAGTACATCATAACGGCTACAACCATGAAATAAAACACTTTTGCTTTTTCAAGAATTTTATTTTCCACGCCTATTGCCCTCCTTTCTTTCAAAAAATCTTACTTAAAGTGAACTTTTTTCCTTTAAATCTGAAACGTATTCTTTTTTGCTTTTGATTGCTTCTGAAAGAAGTTTTCTTGCTGTTTTATTTTCCTTGAATGTTTCAGCGATACCGATCTTGTATTCAATCACAACTTCTTTATGTTCTTCTCTTTCGTCAAGTCTTAATCTGAATAGTCGCATTATGTCTTCAACAGTAATGTAATCAGATTCTTCTGTTAACATAACAAAGCTTCCGTTACCGTTATAGATATATTCAGTCTTTGTTTTACCGAAAGCTTCCTTTATGTAGTTTGTGAACATCTTGATAATTTCGTCACCCACGTCTCTTGAATATTCACCGTTTATGTGTACAAGATTGGTTATGTCAAGCATACAGTAAACATTTCCGTCATCAAGTAGTTTTTTGTCTTTTGATTTCAGGTACTTATCAAGATATGCACGGTTATTAAAGCCTGTTAAGTGGTCTGTATAGAAAATGTAATTGATAATGTCGCCTGCTCTTCCAAGAACAATTGCTCCGCCACATAGAAGAACTACCAGGAAGAAGAATGCGATTATTGTATATAGAGTTACGTTAATGCTTTCTCTTACAGATGCTGATGACAATACAGAAATATAGCTTGCGCCAAGGTATTTGTTGTATTCGTCATTTGTCTTTGTAGTTATGTTATAAAGACTGGATAGTTCCTCTAAAAGTGTGTTGATTTCTGTCTCAACACTTTCTCTCACAGTAGCATAGTAAATATTGCTGAGCTCTGAACAGGTTGCACCTGAAGTTTCACAGATTCCACCGCAGTTTCCTGTACATTTTGTGAATGTGTCTATTACATATGTGCAGTATGCAGAATCAATAATTGCGTGTTCCTTACTTTCTCTTCTGTCTCTCCAGCTATATATAAGTTCATCATAAGTTACTGTCTGGTCACCAACATAGTCCTGAACGTTTCTTTCGTGAAGATTGTCAAGAATATACTCGTAGCTTATGTTTGTGTTGCCTGATTCTCTCATCTTCTTAACATAAGCATCAATTACAGTAACAATATCTTCAACAAGGCTTTCGTCTTTTACGTTAGCAATCTTGTTATTGTCTATTCTTGTTGTATAGTCAGATACAAGCACAGACTTGTTTTTTGTAATCTGATACTTATAAATCTTTGAGAAAAGTGAGGAAACCTTAACCTGTCTTAAATAGTTAAAATCGTCGGCAAGTTCACTGAATGATACACCTGTTTCAGTTGATCTGTAATAGTTATTCTGATTTATTCTCTGATACAAAGTAGAAAGAGTATTATCAATACTTGTGTCAATTAGCTCCATCATCTCAATAAAGTCGTAATCGTTTTTATTAAGATTTTCGATGGTGTTGTTAGCCGGTGCCACATTTACGTACTTCTGGCTGAAGCTTTCGAAGTAAACGTCCAAAATTTCGTCAAGGATTGTTCTTGCAAAGGTTGCACCTTCACCGCTTGTTGCAGCAAAGGACACAATAAATGTGCTTGGCTCATATATGTATTCTTCGCCTTCTTCAAGTTTTGCCTCTTTTTGTGCTACTTTATCCGCATCCTCAATCGGGGTTATATCTATTCTTGAGATAAGGCTATCAACTGAATAAATGCCTGTAAGACCCATTTTGTCAACAACCTTTGACATTACGGCAGATGACTTAATTTCGTTAACATCCAGCTTATCTCCTGTTGGCGCAAGGCCCTGTTCTGCTTTTTCGTCGTTATAGTGGATAACTTCTGACGCTATATATGTGTTTGATGTTGAAAGCTTGAAATAAATAGCATAAGTTGCCAAAAGGCAGAAAACTATTATTAGCGGCAGAAGTCTTTTTAAATATCTAAAAATCTGAAAATTTTTCATTATCGTCCTCCGTTTAATAGTTTATGCCTTTTTAGGGAATTTCTTTGAAATGCGACGAAGCATAAATGTTACATATACAAATGCCGCAAATAATACAAGAGTTTTTAGTTCGTTCATAATAGAAATTCCGTAAATTGTTACTGCGATACACTGATTCATTCTATGGCTTGAATACTCTCTGCCTGCGTTTAATGCTTCCTTTTCAAAGGCTTTGATGCTGTCATAGATGGTATCTATAAGCTCATTTGCTGATGCATAAAGCGCCTGAGTTGGGCTATTTGCAGCAATTTTGCCTATCACAAGATTATTATCCATAATCTCTTTTTCGTTAGATGCTACATAGTTACTGTAGTTAGTAGCCATAACGGATAATTCGTCAACGCCCACCTTTGTTCGTCCCATATAGTACTTACCTGACTGATCCCAGGTAGGAACAAGAACGATTCGTGTCATTTCTTCGCTATACATATCTACTGCCTGATTGCAAAGCTTATATGATATGTCATTCTTTCGGCGGTCAAAGTCAACATTTTTGTTTTGATACAAAAGTCTGTCAACATATTCATATCTGTCTCTTACAATACCATTTTGCAAAATTAGTGATCTTAAGTTCTGGTTTATTTGAGTTTCCTTAAATTGATATACCTTGCCTGCAATGGAATTAAATGTAGTGTTATTTTCAGTAACAAAGCTAGGGTTCTTCTCTGCCATACCATACAAGTAGTTAAGGATTGACTGAGTTTCCTTTTCAAAGTATGCAACTATATCCATATACTCCATCTTTGAAAAATCAGGTTTTTCAGGGTCAATACTAAAGTTGTCAGTATATTTTTCTATGTAGTATTCCTTATAAGCTGCTGTTATCAGTTTAATAACATTCTCCGAGTCAAGATGGTCGGTATCCTTTGAAGCGTGGTATTCCACTGCAAATTCAGTGGAAATGTGGTACTGACTCTCGTCTCCAACACCACCTTGCACACAAGGATAAACCACAAGGCAGTTTTTAAGTTGTTTTACGGTTACATCTTCCAAAGCACCTTTTTCTATAGCTCTTTCTACAACTTCATCGCTTATGATTTCTGCCATATTATATCTTGTACCGTTGGAATTCTGTGCTTGGGATGCCTCAGAATAGTTAAGGGCTACAATGGCATGAACAGATTTTTTAAGTTCAAAATGGTTAAAAACACCATACACCAATGTGGTTACAAAGCACAACAGAATTATGCCTGCATTAAAATATTCTGCTGTTTTAAAAATCTGTGTACGTTCTGTGCGGTTTACGTTTTTGGAACGAAAAACTATTACTAGCGCAGATGATACAAACAGTACGCCCACAATTAAGATAATTAACTTTTCAATTATTGCAGTAAACATTATCTATCTTCCTCACAAAATTAGAATTTATTGATATCGATAACAACCAGTTCAGGCTGATTGTTTACACGAAATACGTTTGAATTTTCAAGACCACCGCTCACGATTAACGGCTTTCCGGCAACGTTATATCTTCCGTAAACAAACTTGCCGGCACGCTCTGGGAACAAGCCCTCTTCGTGTGTGTATAATGGTCCCAATACCGGAACTCTGATAAGTCCGCCGTGGGTGTGACCTGCTACCATTAAATCTCCCCAGAATTCCGGTTCGAACTCTTCAAAGATGAAAGGCTCGTGAACCACTGTGATTTTAATGTTGTTTATATTGTTATAGATATAGTCTAAAAAGCTCTTTTCAGAATAGGACCAGAATGATGACGGATTTGAGTTTAAAACACCATATACGTCAATATTCATTGTCTTAACCTTTATTGTGTCCTTTTCATCCTTTAAGACCTTAACACCTGTCTTTTCAAGGTTCTCTTCAAAAGTATCCTTCAAATTACGAAGTGCTGTTTCGTCTCTGTTTTCCTTAGTAAATCCAAACTTTTTATCAAGTTCCTGTTCGTTTAATGGAAAACCATAAACAGTTTCTACTTCGTTATTACCATATACGTAATATGATGGTGCAATTTTTGCAAGCTTTCTACTGAACTCCATAATATACTTGAAATCGTCTTTTACCGAATTTACCATATCACCTGAACATACAATTATATCAGGTTTTAGTTCTTCAACTCGGCTTAAAAGCTTTTTATTATTTTTTCCGTAAGATGCACCATGCAAGTCAGATAACTGAACAACACGAACAGAGCTATCAACTTTAATACTGCTTGTTACGTAAAAAGTTTCCCTGAAGTTTCTGTTACCGATATAGTTACACAAAACAACTATAATACCCGTTGCTATGCAAACAAAAATCATACCGATTACAAAGAACTTTAGAACCTTAATATTTTTTCTTGCTCTTGGGCTTAGCGATTTGTATTTGCTCTTTTTGGTTATCTTCAGCTTCTTTCCTTCACCAAGCACAGATGCAATACAGGTTTTAAGTGTCTTCTTGCACGCTTTCTTGAACTTTTTAATTTTAGCAGTTCCGCTATATGTAACTATAACACGTTTTCCATCAACGCTTTCGATTTCAAAAGTATCTGCCCAAGTTTCATAGAGTTCTGGTGTTGCCAACATCTTAAATAGCTCTTTTATCTGTTCCTGATACTTTATCATTTCTTCAATATTTTTCAAATTATCCATATCAAAAAACCTTTTCTTTTATTTTCTATAAAGCTGGTATGTCGCATCTGCAACATCCTGCCAACTATACTTTTCTAATATAAATTCGTCTACACCGTTCCTGAATTTTGTGACATAGTCACTATCATCACAAAGTTTCTGTAACTTTTCCGCCAAGTCGCCAACGTTTCCTTTTTCAAAGTAAACTGCCTTGTCTTCTGCAACAGCTGTGTTTTCCGGTATATCGGAACACAAAAGCGTGTTCTCGTATGCCAATGCCTCTAAAAGGCTTAGTGACATACCCTCAAGGTCTGACGGCAATGCTATCACATAAGCATTTGAGTATATTTCGTTTAAAACATCACCTGAAATAAATCCCGTGAAAATAATATTAGGATTACCATCTGCCTTTTCTTTCAGCATCTTAACATAATCGTCAGTATCACTTGTATCTCCTGCAATAACCAGCTTTTTATCTGTTTTGATACTGTTAAATGCATCAATCAGATAGTGAATACCTTTTTCTGCAGTTAGCCTTGATACAATTGCTATGTACTCGTCCTTTTTAAGTCCGTACTCTTGCGTAATAAGTTCTGCATCTTTTCTTTCGGGACGATTTATTCCGTTATGGATAATCGTAGTTTCACGATTATATGTGTCCTTGAAATAATCGTAAGCCGCTTTGCTTAATACGATAACTTCATCGGCATATTTTGCAAGGACTTTTTCGCCAAATTTGATATAATGGGATGCAAAGCCTTTTCCCCATTTTTCTCTTTGCCAGTCAAGTCCGTGGACTGTGGCAACGCATTTTTTACCGAAAAGCTTTGGAATCCATAGTGCGGCACAAGGCCCTTCTGCGTGAAAGTGAACAACATCAAAGTCGCTAAAAGCCGCAGATATAGCAGCGGTAAAGGACGCAATCATTGCCGCAAAGCCACGAACATTTAATGTCCATGCATTTTTGAGCTTTACGCCTTTATACATCTTGTTATTAACAGTTCCCACATATTCGTTCTCTACCTTATCAGATGAACGGTTGTAACAGGTAACATCAAGACCCATTTCAACCATCATCGGACAGAGCGTGGTAAGAACATTTTCAATTCCGCCACGTCTTGAAGGAACCACCTTGTGTCCTATCATAGCAACTTTCATTTTATCAAACTCCATTATCTTCCGGTAGCTGTAAGCATAACTATCGGGGTCATAAGCATAATTTTCAAATCATTAAGATATGTTCGTGTCTGTATGTATTCAATATCCATTTCAACCCATTCTTCAAATGGAACATCGTTTCTGTTTTTGTGTATCTGCCAAGTGCAAGTAATACCAGGGGTTACCAAAAGGCGTAACTTCTGATAATCTGTATAGTACTTAACTTCTCTTGGAAGAGGTGGTCTTGGGCCTACCAATGTCATATCTCCCTTTAGAACGTTAAAGAACTGCATAAGCTCGTCAAGGGAAACTTTTCTCAAGAACTTGCCCACACGTGTTATACGAGGGTCCTCTTTCATTTTGAATACAGGGCCGTCCATCTCGTTTTCCTTTACCAACTGCTCAATCATTTTATCTGCATTAGCTCTCATAGTTCTGAACTTATACATATAAAATTCTTTTCCGTGACGGCCAACTCTTACCTGCTTGAAAAATGGTCCCGCACTTGGATCATCAATTACGATTACCAGCGCAATTATAGCCATCAATGGTAAGAAAAACAACAATATCAGTGTTGCAAAAAATATATCAAAAAGTCTTTTCCCTTTCCAATATGTAGCATAAGATTTTTCAATAATCGCTTCCAACTTTTCTCGTGTTTTTGCGTCTACCTTGTCCTGTTCAATATAAGGCATTTTTTTACACTTCTTTCCTTAATATTTTCATTACAGCATCAAATTCTGTTTTTCTGCCATCTGACAAATAAAACTTTTTAAATGCTATATTTTTGTCTTCAAAATCTGTTTCATTTTCGTCTAAATATCCGGGATGGAATAAAACTTCTATGTCTTTGCCGGTCTTTTCTGCCATCTTGATGTATTTCGGCAAAATTTTGTTTACTCTTTTTATGTCCATCTTCCCCGAAAAAAGTATTCCAAAGAAATACGCTGTTGGTATCTTATATTTCTTTGCAATCCCTTTATTAAAAAGCCATAAGAACTTTAACAGCCATTGTTTAATAACGTTTATACCGCTATATGAAAAATACAGCGAGGGTGTCATTATAAATGGCATAATTGGTTCAGTTGGTATTCTCATATATTCCACATTTATCTTCTCGTCATGTAAAACCTTTAATAAAGTTTTAAATACTGATGGAATCATATGTGTGTGCTGATGGGAGTCAATGCAAAAAGGTGCATCCTTTGGAAGTATGTTCTTCCAAGCCAGAACCTGTGCTCTAATTTCCCTATAAACCTGTTCTTCAAACTCTTTTTTGTGAAGAATACTTTGTTTTAAAAGTCCGCCAAATGCATTTTTTAAGTTTCCCTTTTCGTCTGCAAGCAAACTGATTTCTTTGGTATCTACCATACACTTTCCTTCAACAAGGTTTAAGTGCAGGGAAATTCTTACATTTTGTATCTCATTTAAATCAACTTCGTCAAGGTTTGCAAAAACACTAACCTTGTTAAGTACGCCCTCATCTATGCACTGTTTTATTCGCATTGATGCAGGTGGGCAAAGTCCATAATCGTCAGCACAAAAATATATCACTTAATTTTCACCTTCCGTACCAAGTTTAATAATTACTGTATCGTCAATAACTGCCACGCAAGATTCTGCCGGCCATTTTTCCATAGATTTTACTTCTTCTCTTTCAAGAAGATTTTTCTTTTCTTCACCGCTTATGAATTCATAATCCATTTCGCAATAGTCACGAAGTGTACTTGTAAGAACACTTTGTCCCACAGTTTCATCGTCTGCACGGATTATATATCCATCGGTTATTCCGGTAATATCCGGAGTAAGATTAACGCTGTAATCTTCGCTGTTATCGAGCGCTCCGATAACCAAAATTCTGTCACATTCATCCGCTCCAGGTGTTCTCTCTATTCTATCTGCTATACGAAGTAAAACTCCGTATGATTTTTCGTATGCCATCTGGGCTTTATGATAGCTCACATTTGAAATTACAACCTGATTTGCGATTATGGCTAAGGCTACTATAAGAATACTCCAGCACTTAAAAGCAGCACTCTTTTCACTTTCATCAGCACCTCTTTCATAAAGCGCCAAGAAGAACAAATAGAATATTGCATATCCCATAAGCATCAGATTATGATAGTCAATACCAGCATTTAAGAAAGCAAGCACACCCGCTCCGACAATCAGCATAACGCCAAGCACTGCAAGGACAAAAATGTTAACAGGCTTTTTATAAATGCCGTTCTTTACTATGTACTTGATGTAGTGCAAAAGCGTAAACGCAAACACGATAATGTTTAGAACAATAAATACGTTAACGCCTTCTGATATGTCAAAGAAGCAACCGATAAAAGTTTCTTTGATTGAATAAAGGGAACCAAGAATATCTATGCTTGATAATGATGCTGTTTCGTTTATTCCCTGATAATCAAGCAAGTCCACTGCGAAGATACCAAGTGCTACCTTTAATACGATATAGTATAAAACCACACCTAAAATTCCTGTCAATACCATATCTATGCCTTTTTTCAAGATAGTGCGGAAAGATACGCTATTGTAAATTATATCGTCAATAATTTTGAACAGGCATAACATAATTGTTACCGTTATATATGCCTGATATATCCCGCTTGATAGTGCTATAAGTATTACGGATAGCGGATAATTTGGTTTTTCCTTTGTCATAAATATCGCTGCAAGGCTTGATAAGAAAAACGCGATGCTATATCCGTCTGCCACATAGTTATACATCATAACAGATGTAACAGTTGGGAAAGAAACAATTACGGCTCCGATCAGACCAGCCGTGATGTTTTTCTGAACATTAAGTACTTTGCAAATACATACAGCAGAAAGTGCGTGGAACACAATTGCTATGATGCCGTTTAAAAATGGCAGGTCATAAAACGAACTGAATGAACAAACAACAGGCAAAAACCATCTTCCAAGGCTAAGCATATTCTGTGAATCATATCTGAACACCAAAGAGTCCCAATTAGGAAGCCAGTTTGTTATTTTATACAGATGTGCCAAAAGTCCCACCATCAAAGCAGAAAGGAAACAAACTTTCCACTGAGGCAAAATCCGTTCATTAAGTTTTTTAAATACTTTTTCAGGCATTCTCACCACTCCAGCCATTTAAATTTATATAAAAATTTTCCATATAGTTTATCGTATAGTTTTACACCAACAATTCTCTTTAAAATCAGTGTGCGCTTCGCTGTAGCCGATGTCCACGATGCGCAAAAATGATGTATTGAATAGGTATTTTGGGTTATTATCTTTTTGCCTGTGTAATACTTCACAGGGCAAAGGTAATCTTCAGGCAACATCTTTATTCCCATAAAGACCTGATTTTTATTATCCAAATCCATACCCAGTTCTTTTAAAGTTTTTGTGTTTCTGTCAGGACAAGGTGTAATATCATAAGTTCCGTCTGGAAGTACAAACGGAATATCATCATAATCCTCCAAAAGCTTTCCCACAAGTTCATTTCCCTTTTCGCAGGCAAATCCAAGACCTGTTGATATTAGTCCGCTATCATCAAATCCCATATATCCGCCATCTTCTATAAGGCTATCTATAGGTTTTATAAATTCAACATCTGTATCAAGATAAATTCCGCCATTTTCATAAAGCACTTTCAGCCTTGCATAGTCACTTACAAATGCCCATTTGCCTGCTTCATACGCTTCTTTGGCGTACCTGTTCTGTCTTATATCAAAATTTTCTTCGTTTAAGCAAACTATCTGGTAATCAGGGCAGTACTTTTCCCAGCTTTTTATACACTTCTCTGAAAGCTTGGGCATTTTTCCTTTTCCAAACCAGCAATAATAAATCACTTTTGGAATACTCATTGATTTTTCTTCTCCCTATATAGTTCAAGCATAGTCTTGAACACGTCTTTGTTAAATATGAAATTGGCTATTATGTATAAGCCCACAATCCATATTGAATGAACAATTCCATTTAGTAAAAGTTTTAAGAAAGGCATATTACTGAATGTGTCTACAAAGAATATTGCCATAATCAAAGCAAACACCGCTCCGTTTATAATCCATATCCTGTATGTGCACATAATGCTTCTTTCCAAAACATTTTTGTTTGAATAATGGATTGTTACTATGCATCGGTACATTAGCGCTGCTATTGTACCAAGTATTGCACCGCATATTCCCATATACCAGATTGCGATAATAGAAACTGTGATGTTTATAACCATTTCCCATACTGCATGAGAACGGGTTTTTTCAAAGCTACCCGCGTATTCGATAATGCTGTTTATCGGCATCTTTCCATTTGCAAGAAGGTTCATTATTACAAACAGAAGTACTAAAAATACGTTTGTATATTCGGCGTCATTGATTCCGCTTGTATAAATTTGAATTAACGGTAGCATAAACACTGCCATTAGTGTGTAGATTACAAAAGTTATTGCTACATAACCTGTTTCATATACAGAAAATACCTTATTGAACTTGTTCCTGTCGGTATTAAACATCTGACCTAATGCAAAATTGAATCCTGACGCCACGCTTGTTATGAAATTCTGCATCTGCGAAAAGAATATGCTGTAGATTGCGTATATACTTGCCGCTTTAAAGTCACAAAGCAGAGAAATCAAAATTACGTCGGTGTTATTAAACACCATTCCTGATAGCTGATGCACCAAAACGGAATTTTTCTGCGCAATAGCTTCAAAATCAGGTTTTACATTTAAATCAAGCCACTGATACTTTCGTTTAGCATAGAAATATAGATATGCAAGCTGAACCAGAGCAATTATGCAATACACCAATTGTATAAGGATAAGGCTGTCTGTCAAAAGAAGAACCAGAATTTTTCCCGCATTTGATGCAAGCTGAACTACTGTTTCGGAATTGTTTATTACATACTTCCTTCCATCAACCTCCATCAATATTCTATATTTTGCCTGAACAAAATAGCTGAAAAGCGATGGTATTGCATTTAATATAACTATAAAAAACAAAACATTGCTATTTATAGATGTAGGTATCAGATAGGCATACACTACTGCGATAACAAGTACGATTGCAGAGTATATTACTCCTGTTTTGATATAGTAAGTGTTGGTTGCAGAAAGAACCGAGTTTGCACTTTCGTAGTCCTTTTCACCAATTCTCTTATAAAGTGCCTGAGTTGTGGCAAGACCTACGCCTGCCTCCAAAAGGCACATATATGTAAAAATCTGTTTTATTGTCTGAAGAACACCGTTGACCTCTGAGCCGAAATTTTCAAGATACAATCTCGGCAAAAGGAAACTTAGTGTTATAAGCACAACCTGATATACAAGTGACGACACTAAATTGTTTTTAATTCTTAAATCTTTATTAGCCAATTCGCCACCTCCATACTCTAGATTAAACAAAAATTACCAGGATCATATACAGTTACAAATATAATCTGCAGTAGCATTTTCTTTAGGGATTATTCTTCCTGGGTTTCCAACAACAATGCTATGATCAGGAACATCAAAATTAACATAAGTAAGCGGAGCGATAAGAACATCGCTACCAATCTTAACATTTCCAACTATAACAGCATTTGTTCCTATCCAACAGTTGTCGCAGATAACAGGTGCTCCTTTTCGCTTTCCGCGGGTTTCCATTCCTATTGTAACACCTGTAGCAATATTTATATTTTTACCAAGTTTTGCATCCGGATGAATGATAACACGACCAAGATGCCCTATGTATAGACCCGCTCCTATGCTTGTCCTTGCAGGTATCTGAATCTGTGTTTTATTAGACATACGCATAAGCCTTAACATATAAAAAAGCTTTAATGGCAAAAATCTGCATGTATTTGCTTTTCTGAATATGGATATGTACTTTATTTCAAGAGGCCTGCATATCCTTTTTAAAAATGGTTCTCCGCATTCGCCATAATATCTGTACAGGTCCTTTTTAAAAATACTGTTCATAATTACTTCACGCTCTTTTTCTTTTGATTTAAACACTTTTTCTTCATCAAAATCCATATTATAGTGCAGGAAAATCATTTTATCGTCACTGGATTTTAACCTCTTGCAAATACCCAAAGAGTTTCCTCAGATATTTCACTGCTTTCGTTCAGCTTATACACACTGAGTATCACTTTTTCTTCATTAACCTTTTTATATGTAATTGATGGTGTTTTTCCCTCTGTCATTTGTCTTCTTATTACATCATAGTTCAAGAAACTGCTAACAGCTCTATGAAAATCAGGATGCACCATTTCGTCAATGTACTTTGACAAAAGCTTCGAGAAGTTTTCCTCATCCTCATTATATCCAAGATAAGACGGCATAAGAATACGGTGAGCTTTGTTTGTATCTAATGATACACTGTAAATACCGTTATAGTGTTCTTTTAAAACGGATATCATTGTATCAATTTCCTTAATACCTGTTTTTACCTGTATATATTCTTTTTCCTCATCTTTTGATATGACCTTTTGTTTTTTGTTCTGATAATATTGTGCTTTTGAGTCATACATTCTCTTTTCGGCTTCGCGCACCATTTCTTCACAGTTTGTGTTCTGCTTTCTAAATGACATTCCAAGCGATACATGATACCCGGTTTCTTTTAAATTCTCAAGAAACATGTCGATACTATTATTGATGTTTTCTTGACTAATACCCTTTGTAAATACCAAGAATTCATCCCCACCCATACGATAGATGCTGTGACCAAAGAAAACTTCTTTTAGGGTGTTAGCAATATAAATAAGCATTTCATCACCCGCAGCGTGTCCGTATTTATTATTACGAAGATGAAGCTCGTTAACGTCAATATATATACATGCAAAATCTTCCGGTCTTTCCTCGTCAAGCACCAGGATATCCTTTTTGTATGATACCCTGTTCATGGCTCCTGTTAAGGAGTCAGTTGTTGCTGCAAGTTCGGTTCTGTTTAAATGCTTTTTGTTATATATAGCAATTGAAAAACAAACCGCTATATCTTCTAAAAGTATTCTTGCAACACTGCTCTTTTTAGGGTTAATAACACCCAAAATACTTACATGATTATTCTTCTCTGTTATAGATGCAAAAGAAACCTCTCTGATTTTCTGTTTTTTCAAAAAGTCGTATAGCCTGCTGTTTGTTTTTGCAAGGTGTTTATTAGGAACTATACGCATCATTCCAATGGTTACTTTACTGATATTATGAAAACTTGCCGCATATTTGAAAAGTTCGCCGACAAAATAAATTCTTTCTTCGCCCGAGAGAATCTTCGCTTTAAATGAATTCAAAATATAATTGTGGTCTTCCCCGTCTGTATCCACAAAAAATGCAGATCTTGAGGAGGAAAATTCCTGTATGTTTCTTAATGCTTCGGATATATTTTTATACTGCTGATTAACTTCCAAAAGAAGCTTTCTGATACCGGATGCTTTAGCAGTTGCACTTGACCTCTTTTTCTCGCTGTTCAATATGAAAAGCAGATACAATACTATAATCGATATCATAATGCCAAAAGAAGTAAGCAAAATCCCTGATATTTCATCAGCCTCTGCAAACACTTGCGATTCATAACGAGCAAGCATAATGCCCCAGTTAAAGTCTTCCAAGGTAGAATAGTGAAGGAACAAATCTTCACCTGTGAATTTTGACTTGAATGATGAAAATCCATTATCCGTTGTTACCAACTGTTCATATGTATATCCGTCGTTATATTCTCGGTCCTCTAATTGGGATATATCTCCTAGGGTTTTATTTACAGTATTTATAATAAACTTTCCCGTTTCTTTTTCATAAACAAAAAGCTGGGCATCAAGTTCTTTTGCCATTTGGTCATACTTTGCACTAACAGTTGCAGGATGTATAACGCCATATAAAATACCAACTATTTTATCCTCTACTTCTATCGGAACAGCACTTCTTATAATTTCTTTATCCTCTAGTGTAAGATCTTTTATTCTACCGCTTATGTACTCTCCACGTTTTGCTTCATCTTCAAATGAAATTTTACCATTAAGGTCAAGTTCACCTCTCCAGGAGTGAAAAGTGTTGTCAGGATTTAAGATACCAATATTTGAAAATAATCCGATAGGCTTAAATGATTTGAACATACGATCATACCCTTCACCATCAGCATATAGCTTAGCGGCAAAGTTCGCCATTGTAATAAGATTTTCACGGTCTGACTTTAGTTGTAAAGTCAAATCATCTTTGATTTGCTTGGTCTGTATATGAAGCATCTCGTATGCTTCTTCTTCCGCTCTATGATAGAAATTAGCAACCATAGCTAAAAAAACTGTACAAATTAAAAATGCCGCGACGAATGTATATAAAATATTGTTTTGTCTGCGTCTCTTCTTTCCGTATGTTACTGCCATTTTTCATTCTTCTTTCTCTATGTTTTGTTAAAAAGATATATTTATTTTATTGTACCATCTTTTTACAATCTTTTCAAGTGTTTTTGAGGTTTCTCGTATTTCTTTATGCTTTAATATTCCATTGCACATCTAATTAGAATATGAGAATATAAAAACAAGTACTTTTCGCAACTGAATGTATATAAAAGTACCCATACTTGGGTGCTTTTTACCGCTTTTAATTCCTGTTCATTTGTTGGTTTGCACTTTAGTTTTTCCTGAAGTTTGTCAAGAGCTTCACCGAAAGTAGTAATTTAAGGATTTCTTTAATTTATATTATCAAAACCGATATGACAAACCTATGACAAATCTTTTTTTGCAAAAGAAAATGCAACACCTGTGGGCATCTATAATTTATACACAAAAATTATAAATCACATAAACAAGTATTGCATTTCACTTTACAATATAGAATAAAAATCCATCGGCTTAGCCGATGGATTTTTATTCTGTTTCTTTCGGTTCTTCTTTTACAAAAAGTCCGCTTATGTCGGTATCACCAATTTTCTCGGTCTTTTTACCGTCTATCAAAAACTGCACGCTATCCACGTTATTAAGTCCTGTAAGGGATTTTACGATAGAATCCACGACCAGCTTGCTTCCTGATGTGGCGTTCTTTTCCAAAAATCCTTCTTTAAAGTTCACGTAACAAATTCTGTCGGTTGTTTCTACAGACAAAACTTTTGTATCAGACGCCAAAAGTCTTTCATTACCCTTTATTTTCGGGCCTTTGATAAGCTCGCTTACAACATACTGTTCAACCGGTTTGGTGTCTACAATATTGATTTTGCGGTATTCCATCACAAGCTCACTCTTATCGCTGTTTGCAAAATAAAGGCGTACACCTGTTGCAGTGTCTTCGTCGGATTCGGTGTTAATATAATCACCGCTTACAAATCCAAGCTCTATGCCATCGCTTCCCTTGATTCCCTTGCTGTTTTCTGTTACCAGAATATTTTTAACGCTTGCAAGTCTTGAGAAGGTTTTTATAACGGCATAAGTGCACATCAGATTATCTTCAGGGTATTCACTTGAAAAATCTACCGTAAGATTACCATCAACAAAATTGATATAGTTAAGCTTAACATCCTTATCCATTATCGGCAGGTATTTTTTATCGGTAGGGCCTTCTATAAGAGCCTTTGCAATCTTTTCATGAAGCTCGGCATCGCTTAATGCCGTAATCTCTGTTTCCACAGGTTTTATTGTGTATCCGCCTTCATCAAAGAAGTAAAGGCTTATTTCTTTTTGAACCTTATTATCGTTGCCACCTGCAAGAGCAAATATGACTACGCCTAAAAGAACAAGCACAACTGCTATAATGATATATTTTTTGTTCATCATATAGAAGCACCTCCTTCTTCCACGTTATAAGGAACGCTTATCATAAACACGCTTCCGCCGTCTGGTGCGTCGATGACCTTAATTTCACCGCCGTGAAGAACAATCGCTTCTTTTGCAATGGCAAGGCCAAGACCTGTTCCGCCGGTTTCTCTTGCACGGGAATCGTCAAGACGGTAAAAACGTTCGAAAATTCTGTCCTTATCTTCGTCCGGAATACCCGCTCCGTTATCCTCCACTTTTACAAGCACATTTTTGCCCAAAAGCTCAAGACCTAACTTCACGTGTCCGCCTTCCGGTGTGTACTTTATAGCGTTATCAACTATGTTGTATATAGCTTCCCAAATCTTGTCATAGTCAAGAAGCATCGGCGCTAGCGCATCCACCGAATAGTCAGAGTAAAGCACAATATTTTTCGCTTCGGCATTCGGTGTCAGTTTTCTTATAATGGCATTTAACATAACAACAAAGTCAACCGGAGTTGCTGATAAGTTGTTCTGATTTGAGTCCATTTTTGTAAGGGTCAAAAGACGCTCCACAATACGTGTCAAACGGTCTACTTCTTCGCTCAAGTCACCCAAGAAATCCTGTATCATTTCAAAGTTCGGGTTGTCCGTTGTTACGATACTGTCGCAGATAAGTTTGATTGTGGCAAGCGGTGTCTTTAGCTCGTGAGAAACGTCGGACACGAACTTTTTACGATTCTGCTCATACTCATCAAGCTCTGTTGACATATAGTTTAAGGCTTTCGCCATTTCCACAAGTTCAAGTGGTCCCTTTTCCTTTGCTTTTACGTTAAAGTTACCTTTAGAAAATTCCTTTGAAACGGAAATAAAGTTGTCAATCGGCGCAGTCGTCATAAGGGACAATGCCAAGCTCAACATAGCCACCAAAATACTTATGATAATTCCAAACACAACAAGGTCGTTTCTGATGCCTGCAATGGTCATATCAATATCGTATAGCGACTCTACAAGATAAACAGCTCCCACAGTTTTTTCGCCATCAATAAGCGGAACAGCAACGGACATTGTTGTCATATCGGAATTGCTTTTGTTTATAGCGTGTGCCTGCTCACCGTTCTGCATACATTTTATTACTGCCTCACGGACAATAACCTTCCCTAAAACGTCGGAGTCTGCATTTGTATCAAGGCACACCTTAAAATCAGGCCTTACCACAATACTGCGCATATTACTTCCTGAAAGTATCTGCTTAATGCCTGCCGTTGCTTCAGGAGTGATTCCGTCAGGAGTTTTGATAAGGTCAGAAATAATATTTGCCTTTGTGTAAAGGTTAACTCGTTCTGTATTATATAAGCTGTCTGTCAGCGCACCCAAGATGTAAACACTAAGGAGTATCAAAGAGATCAAAATGGCAGCCACATAGGTTGCCATCATGCTGACACGTATTGACATAAAGAATTCTTTAATCTTTCTTATAGTAATAACCAACACCCCATTTTGTCATAATATAAAGCGGCTCTGCCGGATTTTCTTCAATCTTTTCACGAAGACGTCTTATATGAACGTCAACTGTTCGAACGTCACCGGGATAATCAACACCCCAGGCGATGTCAAGAAGGTTCTCACGTGTGTAAACTCTTCCTGCATTCTTTACGAATAAGTCCATAAGCTCAAATTCCTTGCCTGTAAGCTCAATAGTCTTGTCCTTAACTTTGATGCGACGGAAGTTGTAATCAAGGGTTATGTCACCTGATACCAAAACATCTGAATTGCCTTTTGGAGTTGGGTTTACACGTCTTAAAATTGCTTTAATACGTGATGCAACTTCTCTTATATTAAACGGCTTTGTGATATAGTCATCTGCACCATATTCAAGACCCAGAATCTTGTCAATATCCTCGCTTCTTGCGGTTAGCATAATTATAGGGACGTTTGAGAAAGTCCTGATTGTTCTGCAGGCTGTAAGTCCGTCCATTTTAGGAAGCATTACGTCCAAAAGTATCAGGTCAATACTGCTGTCCTTTGCAAGGTTTACGGCTTCTTCGCCGTCGTATGCACAAACTACCTGATAACCCTCCTGCTCAAGGTTATATTTTATTCCCTTTACAATTACTTTCTCGTCATCAACAACCAAAATTTTCATTTATGAATCCCCTTCCGATTTCTATTCAACACAAATATAGTCTTTTATTCCGTTAAATGTTTTCTCGCCAATTCCGCTTACTTTCATTATATCCTGAATTACTTCAAACTTTCCGTTTTTTGTGCGGTATTCAATTATTCTTTTGGCAAATCCCTCGCCTATTCCGTAAAGCTTGTCAAGTTCGTAGATATCCGCTTCGTTTATGTTAATCTTGTTATTTTCGTCAATTTCTTGTGCGTACACAATGTCTGTTTCAGGTGCATACGCCGTTGAGTTATGTATTATAGTGAACTTTTCTTCTTCAATTCCCTTTAAAAATACCCCCGCACAAATCGCAAGCACAAATATTAAAATGTAATACCTTTTCTGTATCTTCCTCACGGGTGTTTGCCTCCAAAACATTCCAATATAATATAAGTATATCATAAATAATTTATTTTTCTATACTTTTTTACAAAATTTCTTATAATTCTTGCAAATTTAATTCTAATTAGGTATAATTAAATTATAAAGTTAAATAAAGTGTCATCGCCCATTGACATTTTAAGAAAGACTATGGGCAGAAAGGCTACCAATCATGAAAAAAAATTGTTTGGCTACTATCCTTTTAGCACTTGTTCTATCAGTTAACTCCGTAGCTTTTGCTACAGGAAATTCAACATCGTCAAAAACATCAGAAAGCACAAAAACTGAAGAAAAGTCAGAAAAGAAAGCAGAATTTCCAATTCCTAACGCAGATTCAGCTATAGTATTAGATGCAAAATCAGGCGACATTATTTATGCATTAGATGCAGACAAAAAGGTATATCCTGCAGGTCTTACAAATCTTATGACAGCGGTACTTGCTCTGGAGGCAAAAGGTCTTAATGACACCGTACAGGTTACAAAAGAAATGCTTTCCGGCATTACATACGACCAGCCACAGCTTGGTTTGCAGGAAGGCGAAACTTATACCATTGAGCAACTTGTTCATGCGGTTATTCTGAATTCAAATAACGACGCATCAAACGCTTTGGCAATCGCCACATCAGGTAGTATCGAAGAATTCGTTAAGAAGATGAACGAAAAGGCAAAGGATTTGGGTCTTAACGATACTAACTTTGTAAATCCATCAGGATTCCACAACGAAAACCACTACACCACCGCATCAGATATGGCGTACCTTGCAAAATATGCAATGCAGAATCAGGCAATTGCAAGTATTGCAAAAACACAGAAATACACATTCCCACCAACAGGAATCCGTACTTCTGAAAAGACAATCCTAAGCACAAACCACTTGGTTTCAAGATATAAATATCCATACCATTACTATGCTAATGCAACAGGTCTTAAATCAGGAAACTCAACCGAAGCTGGCTATTGCCTTGCAGCAACTGCAGTTAAAAACGGATTTACCGTTCTTTCGGTTGTAATGGGTGCTCCAAATCAGGATGCCAACGAAAAGGCTTATTCATTCCGTGACACAGCAGCGATTTTTGACTACGTGTTTGACACATATCAAAGCGTACTTCTTGCAAAAAAGGGTGACGTAATCCACGATTCAAAGGTGGAGGAGGCAAAGAACTCTACCCGCCTTGCACTTACTGTTGAAGAAGATGTTTATACCACTTTAAAAAAGACTGCGGATAAGGATATTATAACTAATAAGGTTGAAGTTACTGAAGAAGTAAAAGCTCCTATCCAGCAGGGTCAGGCTTTCGGTACTGTTACCTATTCGTATAACGACCGTGAACTTACAACCGTGAACCTTGTTGCTGCAAACGAAGTAAAGCGTGATTTTATACTTCACCTTATAAACTCCATTTTAGGATTTATATTCCACCCAATTGTAATTATTCTTGTTCTTTTGGCTCTTTATGTTTGGGCAAGACTTAGAATTGCACGTAACAGAAAGCGTCGCATAAGACACTCAAGAATGGTTTCACAAAGACAAGGTGGAACTCGTACCGGCACAACATCAAGACCGACTTCTTCATCATACTCAAGAAGAAGAGATTATTAAAAAGAGTTCTTAATTTAAAAATTGAAAACGGACAGGTCACCCTGTCCGTTTTTTGTGTGTTTGTTTGTAAAGGCTTCTCCTTGAGGAGAAGGCTTTTTTTTACAACTCTACATCATATCCGCCTGCGATAAATCGACGTAATGTAATAACATCTCTTGTGTCAACTTCGCCATCTTTGTTAACATCGGCAATGTTTTCATTTATCGCTTGCCCATATCCGCCTGCAAGGTGTTGCCTTAAAACAATAATGTCTCTTACACTAACTTCCCAATCTTCATCAGTGTCACCTAAAGAGATGAAGTGAATAGTAGCGTTTGTCAATTCAATATTACCCCATTCAACACTCATAGATTTCCAATCATCTTCAGTTCCGCCATAATATACGTCTGTTAGATTAGTACATCTATCAAACGCGTTTTCTTCAACAAGTTTCACATAGGCAGGGATAATCACACTCGTAAGACCGGTGCATCTACAAAAAGCTTCTTTCTCAATAACAGTAACTCCATCAGGAATTTTTATGTATGTGATTCCGCACTCAGAAAAAGCTCCATCGCCTATAGATGTTATACTATCAGGAATTGTTATGCTTGTAATGTTCGAGCATCCACTAAATGTACTTTCACTTATCGCTGTTACACTATCAGGAATGATTATGCTTGTAACGCCCTTGCTATATGAAAATGCACCGCATGCAATTGATTTTGTTCCGCTTTTTATTGCATACTCACTTGTCTCACTAGCATCTACCCGTATTAGATGATTTCCAATGTAGAGAACTTCTTTTTCCCAATTCGCAGAATCATTATAAAATGCAGTATTACTAAATGCATTAGGTCCAATATATGTTACATTATCAGGAATGGTTATAGATGTAACATCTGTGCAGTTATAAAACGCCATTAGTCCAATATATGTCACTTTATTAGGTATTTTTATATCGGTAAACTTCTCACAACCGGAAAATGCAAAACTTCCTATAAACGTTACTTCTTCCGGAATGGTTACGTTGGTAAGATTATCACAACCTCTAAAAGCATCGCATCCAATGTAAGTTACACTATCAGGGATTCTTACGCTTGTAAGATCATAACAACCGGAAAATGTACCATGTTCAATAGAAGTTATTCCTTCAGGAATTTTTACGCTGGTAATACTATAGCAATTTCCGAATGCCCAACTTCCAATATAATTTACGTTATCAGGTATTGCTATATTAACGAGATTAGCACAACCATAAAATGCATCTTCCCCAATATATGTGACACTATTCGGGATTATTATACTTGTAAGATTATCACAGCCATTAAACAAACCATCACTTATTGACGTGACACTTTCGGGCAATTCCACATTAACAAGACTTCCACAATCAAAGAACGCATTGTCGCCAATGGTCGTCACACTTCCCGGAATATTCACTCTTATAAGGTTTATACAGCTATAAAACGCTTCATCGCCAATGGTCGTCACGCTATCAGGAATGGTTACATCAGTAAGGAACATACAACAACTAAATGCATCCCATCCAATGTATGTTACACCTTCAGGAATGATTACAGACGTAATGTAATAGCAATCATCAAATGCTCCATCACCAATAGCCGTCACTGGATAGCCATCAATGGTTTCAGGTATAACAATCTCACCTTTTGCTTTAAAATTACAGTCTTTAATGGTAATCTCCCCATTTGAAATCCTATACGTTAAATCTCCATAGGTTTCAGCGGAAGCACTTATATTAAAAAGTGCCATCGTACCAAACAAACTCATTAAAATTGCAAGTAATATCTTTTTCATAGTTGTCATCCTTTCGTTATATATGAATTTTATTGGTAAAGCATTTTAGGTCTGTAGGGTTGGGGTTTACTCCAACCGCTTAAATATTTTCGGCAGGAGCAAGCCCCTGCCCTACGATTATGTTTATTCTAACATATATTTTCCTTAAAAGCAATACCGCACAAATTTTCACATACCCAATCAATGCTTGTAGGGTACAGCGTTTACGATGTACAGCTATCGGAATGTAGAAAGCTACCATTCCCTACGAAATAGTTCAAATAATTTCCCATACAAAAACTCCCCTGAAAATTCAGGGGAGTTAATTTAATTATTCTTCTGTAGTTTCTTCAGCTTCTTCTGCGATAAACTTTTCGATATCAACAGGAACTTCGTCAGCTACTGGTTCAGCTGGAGCTTCAACTTCTGCTGGAGCTTCTTCTACAACTTCTTCTACCTTTGGCTCGATTAAAGCTCTGATTGAAAGGCTGATCTTGTTTGTTTCCCAATCAAGTTCAACAACCTTAGCTTCAACTTCCTGACCAATTTCAAGAACGTCTTCTGGCTTGCCGATTCTTCTGTCAGCGATCTGTGAAATGTGGATAAGACCGTCAACGTTTGGCATAATTTCAGCAAATGCACCGAATGGCATCATGCGAACGATCTTACACTTAACAACATCGTCAAGGTTGATCTTTGCCTTTGCGATAACCCAAGGATTATCTTCAGCCTTTTTGTATCCCAAAGAAATCTTCTTTGTTTCTTCGTTGATGTCCTTGATATAAACTGTAAGTACATCGCCTTCTTTAACAACCTCTGATGGGTGCTTAATCTTATTCCATGAAAGCTCTGAAATGTGAACAAGGCCGTCAACACCGCCGATGTCAACAAATGCACCGAATGATGTTAGTGACTTAACTGTACCTGTGTATTCCTTACCAACCTCAACGCCTGACCAGAACTTGTCCATAACTGCTTTTCTTTCTTCTTCAAGAAGAACTCTAACAGAACCAACAACACGTTTTCTTCTGTCATCAATTTCTGTAAGTCTTAGCTTAACGTTTTCGCCAAGTAGAGTTTCAAGATCACTTACAAAACGAAGTGATGCCTGACGTGCTGGGATAAATACCTGTGCGTCGTTTGCAAGAGCGATAACGCCACCGCGAACAACCTTAATGATCTTACCGTCAAGGATTTCTTTGTTTTCAAAAGATTCCTTCATCTTGTTCCAGCTTTCCATCTGAACAAGCTTCTTTCTTGAAAGTACAACTTTACCTTCTGCATCGTTTACGCCAACAACGTAAACCTTAATTGCATCGCCTGGCTTAACAATGTCAGATGCCTTTAAATACGGATCATCTGATAACTGATCAGCTGACAATTGACCATTGTATTTAAATCCGCCAAGGTCAACAATGACCTCAGTGTTACGCACTTCAACAACTGTTGCGTCAACAATATCTCCATTATTTAAAGTTTTGCTTTCGTACTGAGCAAATAGCTCCGCGAAAGACTCTTCGTTTCTCATTTTTTCATCCATCGTTGTGAAAACCTCCTCGATAGTACGTGCCGGAGTTGATGCCCCTGCCGGAATGCCTATCTTTTTATTTTTTAAATATATACTCTGAGGAATATCCTCAAAAGTTTCAATGAAATAAGTTTCGGCGCAAGCGCCTTTGGAAATATCGTAAAGCTTCTTGGTATTTGAGCTTTCACGTCCACCAATTACGAACATAATATCAGATTTGGCAGATAGTGTATATGCCTCTTCTTGTCTATCTTTAGTCGCACTACATATTGTATCAAAAACTAGTACCCTTTTGCAAGTGTTTTTGACATTTTGTACGATTTGCACAAAAACATTTTTATTTATTGTGGTTTGTGCCACAATGCAAATGTCCTTTTCAACATATTCTGACGGCATAGTAAAGTTCTCGTCATAAGTTATAATCGCCGAGTCTTCGCACCAGCCGTTTATACCCATAACTTCAGGGTGCTTTTCATCACCAACGATTAAGATGGTATATCCCTTTTCGTGGTGCTCTTTTACTATTTTATGAATCTTCGCAACAAACGGGCAGGTTAAGTCAATAAACTCTCGCCCAGAAAGTGCGTCTATAACAGATTTTTTAACGCCGTGAGTACGAATTACTACTGCGGTATCTTGTGGTATATCCTTGATGTCATCATAGGCTTTAACGCCTTTTGCTTCAAGGTCATCCACCACTTGCTTATTGTGAATTATAGGGCCTAATGTGGCGATTTTCTTACCGCTTTCAACCAGCCCATAGACCTTATCAACCGCTCTTTTCACGCCGTAGCAAAAGCCTGCGGTTTTTGCTATTTCAATCATTTCCTTTTCTCCTAAATAAGAAATTTATGTAAGCCTTAAAGTGCGAAAACTTTATCCATAATAGATTCGCTTAATTCCTGCATCTTTTCTACACTAAGTTTTTCTTCGTAGTATTCGTCAAGATATATAGGCTCGCCATAGGTTACTGTAACCTTTTTGAATAGCTTATATTCTGCGTCAATTTTAACAGGAACAACAGGGACTTTTGCGTGAGTTGCAAGCATTGCAACGCCTGGCTTTGCTTCGCCTCGTCTTCTGTCCTTCATTCTTGTTCCTTCAGGGAACATTATCATCGCCATTTCCTGTTTTAGTATTTTCAAAGCAGTTTTTACGGCTCCGATATCGCCTTTTCCACGGTTTACAGGAAATGCACCGATTTTTTTAAGAATTGCGCCTAATGGCTTGAATTTGAAAAGTTCTTTCTTGCTCATAAATGCAAGCTGTCTTGGGCAAGTTGCCGTAACAGCCAATGCATCCCAGTTGCTTATGTGGTTACCCGCAAGGATTATTCCGCCTTCAATAACATTCTCCTTGCCCACTGTTTTTATTCCGAAAAGCAAGCCCAGAATGATTTTACATAATAGTTTTACAAAAGAATAAAGCACTTACTTTTCCTCCCTGATAATTTCAGTTATTCTATCAATAACTTGCTGGATAGTCATATCGGATGTATCCACCAAAACCGCATCTTCAGCCTTGCGAAGCGGTGCAAATTCACGCTCTGAATCGTTTTTGTCACGGTATTCAATGTCACGCTTAACCGTTTCAAAGTCCGCTTCCATGCCCTTTTCTTTCATTTCCAAAAGGCGTCTTTTTGCACGGACATCAGAGGATGCTGTTAAAAAGATTTTAACTTCTGCATCAGGAAGAACATATGTTCCGATATCTCTTCCGTCCATTATAACAGAAGTTTTTTCGGCAAGGGTTCTTTGAAGTTCCACAAGCTTTAGTCTTACCGCTGGAATTACGGCAACGTTTGATGCGCCGATGCTTACGTCTGCTTCACGGATACGTTCTGAAACGTCTTTTCCCAAAAGGTAAATTTTCTGTGTTCCGTCTTCGTATGCTATATCAATTTTTATATTATCAAGCACTACCTGTGTGAAGTTTTCTTCCTTGATTTCTATGCCGTTTTCGATGGCATAAACCGCAACGGCACGATACATAGCACCTGTGTCGATATATACAAAACCAAGTTTTTTTGAAACGGCTTTTGCGATAGAGCTTTTACCTGCTCCTGCAGGTCCGTCAATGGCTACTTTCATATTTTCCTCCTATGCGTTTTCTCCGGCTAAGTATCCCGTTGAATACGCAATCTGTAAATTAAATCCGCCGGTGTATGCGTCAACGTCAATGACTTCGCCGGCAAAGAAAAGTCCCGAAACAAGTTTTGATTCCATGGTAGACGGATTTATCTCGGAAACCTTGATTCCGCCTGATGTTATAATCGCCTCTTCAACAGGGCGTGTTCCGGTAACATGTAAGGTTAGCTTTTTCATTGTGGTAAGAAGCTTAAGCCTTTCTGCTTTTGTTATGTTGCAAACCTCTTTATGTGCATCAAGTCCCGCTCCTTTTATTATAACAGGAATCAGTGCTTTAGGCAATAGCTCGTCCAAAGAATTTTGCAAATGTTTTTTGCCCGCAGCTTCAAAATCACGAAGTATTCTCTTGTCAAGCTGTTCCTCGGTTAAAGCAGGCTTTAAATCTATGGTTATCTTTGCATCTTTCGCCTTTTTTAAGTGGCAGGATGCTGACAAAACAATAGGTCCTGATACGCCGAAATGGGTAAATAGCATTTCACCGAAATCGGTGTATATTTTCTTATCACCGCACCATAAGGTAATCTCCACATTTTTAAGGGCAAGACCCATAACTTCCTTAACCCATTTTTCCTTTGTTTCAAGGGGTACTAAGGACGGTTTTGGAGCGATTACGGTGTGACCTACTTTTTCTGCAAATCGGTATCCGTCACCTGTTGAGCCTGTCAGCGGATAAGAAACACCGCCTGTTGCCACAATTACGCTATCTGCAAGGATTTCCTTATCACCGCATTTTACGCCACACACTTTTCCGTCAGCTACAATAATTCCTGTGGCTTTTTCCTTTAAAAGGGTCACGTTCTTGCCAAGGGCATACTTTTTAAGTGCCTCCGCAACGTCACGGGCACTGTCACTTTCAGGGAAAACTCTTCCGCCACGTTCCACCTTTGTTGGGACTCCAAGGCTATTAAAAAGATTTATAACGTCGTCATTTGTAAAGCTATAAAGAGCGCTATACAAAAATCGGCTGTTGGTTGGGATATTGGTCATAATATCCTCAATGTCCGCAATATTGGTGATATTACATCTGCCCTTGCCAGTTATCCTTAGCTTTTTACCAAGCATAGGATTTTTCTCTATTAATATGACTTTGCAAGCTCTGTCTTTAAGACGGCCACAGGCTATCATTCCTGCAGGCCCACCGCCTATTACAACTACCGTTTTATCCGTCATTTTTATCATATACCTCATATTCTTCCCAGATTTGCTCAAGCTTTTCCAGGTTCTTCTGCATTTTTTCACGGTTTTTTATTCCAACCGCCGCAATAAGTGCATTTATAACGCTGAGTGGTGCTACAAGTGAATCCACAAAGGATGCGGTATCGCTTCTTGAAATAAGGCAGATATCCGATTCAATGGCAACAGGTGAGTTCTCTCGGTCTGTAATGCCAATTACGGTAGCACCGCCGTTTTTTGCATAGGAAAGAGCTTTCAAGGTGTTTTTTGAGTATCTTGGGAAACTTATTCCTATTACGACGTCATTCTTTCCAACGTTTAATATCTGCTCGAAAAGGTCACCGCCTGTTGAATTTATCATATACACATTATCAAATATAAGTTGCAGATAAAATTTCAAGAAATCTGCAAGACCTTTGGCACTTCTTACGCCTGTAATGTATATCTTGCCTGCTTGCGAAATAGCGTCTGCGGCACGGCTGAATTGCTCCTGGTCAATGGTGTCAAGAGTTTTTTCAATGTAGCCAATATCCGCCTTTAGTGTGCTTGTTAAAACATCACCGCTTGCCATTTTTTCATAAGCAAGCTCCATTCTCTGTGCAGTTGTCATATGGCCTTTTACGTATTCTTTCAGTGCCTTCTGGAATTCAGGATATCCGTCAAACCCCATTTCATAAGCAAATCTTACAACTGTAGATTCACTGACACCAACGCTTTCTGACAAACGTCCTGCAGTCATATACGCCGCTTTTTCGCACTTTGCTAAGATATACTCGGCAATTTTTTTATGGCTTTTGCTTAAGGCTTCACTTTTATCTCCGATATTTTTAATAATATCATTCATCAGCGTTTTCCTTACTTTCCTTTCCGTCTTTATCATAGAAATACCATTTTTCTATGCACTTATACGGGTCAAAGCTTACAGGCTTTTCAATACCTGAAACATATGAACCATAGATTACGTTTTCTGTCTTGAAATAAAGTGGCAGGTACGGCGGGTCAATATAGAACATAGTGATAAACTCACCGATTTGTGCTTTTATTTCGTCCTTATCTTTTACGCCACAAATTTTTGACATAGCTGTTTTTATGTGGGATGCATCAAAGTTGAAATAATTATCCCCACCAGTAAGCATTGCTGCAGGGTTTAAATTATCACCAACTTCTGTTTCTCCGATAAACATATCAAAATCGTCACTTCCGATTTTTGCAGTATATTCATCGTATCCTGTCTTTTCCAGAACCACGTCAAAACCCGCTGTTTTAAGAGATGTTGCTACGCTGTCTGCAAGCATACTTCTTTCAATATTATCGCTGTTTACCAAAAGACGCATTGTGACTTTTTCCTCGTCTTTGTGGTACATGCCGTCCTTTATCACGTATCCGTCTTTTTCCATAATATCTTCAGGGAAGCTTTCCTGAGCCTTATTAGAATCTTTTATCAAAACCCAGCTTTCAGGATTAATGGAAATCTCTGACGCCAGTCCTTGTCCGTATGCGTCCTTTTCAACAATTTTCTTTCGGTCAAGGTTTCCGTTTATGGCTTTTCTTACCGCCTTTGTCATAACAGGGCTTTTTGTGTTGAACCCTAAAAATACCATTCTGTCAGAAACCATTGTTTTTGATGCGGATTTGCTCTTTGGCGTTGCGCCGTCTGATAACTCGTCCGATGTTATGGCGTCGATTTCGCCAACGTTAAATGCATCTAAAACTGCATTTTTATCCTTTAGAATCTTAACAATGATTTTTCGCTCTGAAACATTTCCCTCGTGCCAACGTGAGTTAGGCTCTAAAACTATATCCGTTCCGCTTTTTGAAACGAATTTATAGCTACCTGTTCCGATAGGTGTAAAATCAGCACCTGTAGAATAATACGCCTGTCTTGAAATTATCGGGAATGTCAGAAGATGTGCAGGCGATGGCTCCGCCTTTTCAAAGTTTATCAATATAGTGTTTTTATTAGTTGCCGTAAAGCTGTGTATCTTTGATGAAATCTTACTATAAAGGCCATCTGTCTCTTTCATTTTGCTTAATGTATAAGCAACGTCTTCTGCAGTAAAATTCTGTCCGTCATGCCACTTTACGTTGTCTTTCAATGTGACTTCTATTTGAGTTCCACCACTTAAAATATCGTATGAATCGGCAAGCATCGGTACTTCTTTTCCTGATTCGTTGGTAGTGAAAAGCGATTCATACACAATGTTTGTTATCTTTTGTACGCTTTCTGATTTTGTGGCAATCGGGTTTAGGGTATCAAGCCCATAAACGCCCAGCCTTATATCAGAAAAGTCCTGTATTACAACAAGCTCTCCGCCTGCCACATACCCTTCATCCGCCTTTTTGCAAGATGCTAAAGATAGTGCCGCAATGACGGCTAAAGCTCCGCAAATTATCCTTTTTATATCAAACAACTCCCTTTATTTTAGCTCCATAATTCCTGCCATAACCCCTCTTTTCCCCGCAGTTTTTCTGTGTGAAAATAAAAGGTCACTATTGCAATAGGTACATATATCTGCCTTAATAATGTTTTCTACGCCCATATCTTTAACCTGAATTTCAATGGCTTTTTGCATATTAACGTGCCATTTTTCGTGCTTTTCCAAAACGCTATCCCCGAAAGTGTCACGAAAAACATCCGCCACTTCATCACCAACTTCGAAATGGCACACGCCGATGGATGGCCCGATTGCCACCATTATGTCGGCAGGGTCACAGGAATACTCTGTAACCATTTTCTCTATACATTTTGCGCTGATTTTCAGTACTGTTCCTTTCCAGCCGGAATGAACAAGAGCAATAACTTTTTTCTTTGGGTCTAAAAAGAATACAGGTACGCAATCCGCCGCAAAAATTATAATAGGTACACCCGGCTGGTTCGTTATAAGACCGTCAACGCCGTCCCACTTTTGTGGCTTTGTAATTCCGTTTCCCATATCTTCACTGCAGACACTTAATATTGTATCACAATGGACCTGATTTGAAAAGACCAAGTTTTTAAAATTTACGCCAATTTCGTCACAAATTATCTCATAGTTCTTTAAAATATTTTCCTTTTTATCATCACAGTGCATTCTAAGGTTCATACTGGCAAATTCGTTTTTGCTAACACCACCACATCTTGTGGTAAAACAGTGTTTTATAAGTCCTGTTTCGTGGAATTCGTCAATAGTAAAATATTTTAAATCACCATGGGTTTTTAATGTGAACATCAATTATTCTCCTTAAAATATTGAGCTACTGTTTCCGCTGTTCGCTTGTCAACTACTTTGAGCAGTTCATCAAGGCTTGCCTTTTTAATATTATCTACTGATTTAAAGGCTTTCATAAGTGCCGCTTTTCGCACCTGTCCAACACCCTTTATGTTGTCAAGTTCCGACTTGGAAACAGCCTTGCTTCTTAATTTTCTGTGATAGCCTATTGCACTTTTATGAACTTCGTCCTGAACTCGCTCCAAGAACTTAAATACGCTATCTATTGGTGAAATTTCTATTTCTCCTGTAACCGATACAAGTCCACGGGTTCTGTGTCTTCCATCCTTTACCATACCAAAAACAGGTATTTCCATATCAATGGTCTCCATAATTTCCATAACCGATGAAAGCTGACCTTTTCCGCCGTCTAATAAAATCAGGTCAGGAAGCGGCAGGAATTTTGCATCTTCTATGTTAAGAGCTCCCGCATCAATCTGTTCTTGCTCGCTTACTGCGTGGCGGAATCTTCGGTAAATAACTTCCTGCATTGAAAGGAAGTCGTTTTGACCTTCAAATGATTTTATTTTAAAGTTACGATAGTCCTTTTTAGACGGCTTTCCGTCCACAAAAACCACCATAGACGCCACGTTATCACTGCCCTGAATGTTTGAAATGTCGTAAGCCTCAATTCGCTTTGGTATTACCTCAAGGCTTAATTTCTTTGCAAGCGCGGAAAGAATTTTGCTCTTTCTCTCTTCTATTTTTATGTTATTGATGCGATAATTTTCCGCCGCAATTTCGGCGTTTTTATGCACCATTTCGATAAGTTTTTTCTTTTCGCCTTTTTGCGGGAATAAAAGCTCAACAGCACCTTGTCTTTTTCCTTTGAGCCATTCTTTTATAACGTCACTTTCTTCTATTTTGTGCTCAACCAAAATTTCCCTTGGAATATCCTCTGACTCTGAATAAAACTGGGTTACAAAATCTGACATAACTTCACCGTCTTGTGAGTCCTTTGTTCCGTCAATTCGGTAGTTATTTCTGCCTGTTATCTTGCCTTTTCTGACAAAGAAAATCTCCACAAAATAGTGGTTACCAAGCCTTGCACCTGCAATAATATCCATATCGGTTTGCTTGTCGGTATTTATAATCTTCTGTTTCTCTTCGAAGCGTCTTATTGCATCAATTTTATCACGAAGTGCCGCCGCTTTTTCAAACTCCATATTTTTGGATGCAGAAAGCATTTCTTCTTTCATATTCTCCACAAGTTTCTCGTGGTCACCCTCTAAAAACGAGCAGATGTCAAAGAAAATTTTTCTGTATTCATCTTTTGTAACGTTTCCTTTGATACAAGGTCCGAAACAGTTGGAAATATGGTAGTTAAGACACGGTCTGCCCTTTCCAATATCTTCAGGGAACTTTCTTTTACATAACGGTGGCTTAAAGATTTTCTGCACAATTTCAAGTGCAGTTCTTACCGTTTGCATGCCCGCAAATGGTCCGAAATATTTTGCGCCGTCCTTTTTCAAAACTCTTGTCATAAAAACTGAGGGATAGTCCTTATTGATTGTAACCTTTATATATGGATACTGCTTATCGTCTTTTAGAAGAATGTTATATTTCGGTCTGTGCTTTTTTATTAAGTTGCACTCTAAAACATGCGCCTCTACTTCAGAATCGGTAACAATGTACTCAAAATATGCAATATTGGAAACCATAGCCACAACCTTTGGACTATGGTTTTTATTGCTGCCGAAGTATTGGCGCACTCTGTTCTTTAATATTTTCGCCTTGCCCACATAAATTATGGTATCATCCTTATCATGCATTATATACACGCCAGGAAGTTCAGGCAGGTTTTTCAGTTCTTCTTCAAGGTTAAACATAAGGTATTCCTCTCAAATTGAAAATAACTCTACTTTTGTAAGCAGAGTTATTTTTAACATTTTTAAGTAAATATCATTCAGTAAAATTAGAAGCAATCAAATTAACCAAAGTCACAGCAGCTTCTTCTTCATCTGCGCCGTCTGCGATTATGTTGATTGTTGTGCCTTTAGTGATTCCTAAAGATAAAACACCAAGTAAGCTTTTAGCGTTTACCTTACGGTCATCCTTTTCAACCCAAATACTTGATTTGAATTCATTTGCTTTCTGTATAAAAAATGTTGCAGGTCTGGCATGTAGGCCTACCTGGTTCTGAACTTCAACTTCCTTTGAATACATAAGATCCTCCTTAATGCGTTTAAAAAAACGATAACTGTCTATTATTAGAATACTAAAATTTTCCCTAAACGTCAAGAAATTTTGTAATAAATTGCAAATTTTAGTTAAAGATACCCGATTAGTCGGTTAATTATTCATCATTTTTGTCATTTTCGACTACATCTTCACCTTTTCCTGAAAGTACCAAACGTACCTTCTGTTCAATCATCTGAGTGAATTCAGGATTCTCTTCCATATACTTTTTAACGTTATCACGGCCCTGACCAAGTCTTTCACCATCATATGAGAACCAAGCGCCGCTCTTTTTGATAATGTCAAAGCTTACTGCTACGTCAATAATATTGCCAAGTTTTGAAATACCTTCACCGTACATAATATCAAACTCTGCTTCTTTAAACGGTGGTGCAACCTTATTCTTAACAACCTTAACCTTTGTTTTGTTACCGATAATCTCTGTGCCGTTTTTAATAGCTTCCTGACGTCTTACTTCAAGACGTACTGATGAGAAGAACTTTAGGGCACGTCCACCAGGTGTTGTTTCAGGGTTACCGTAAACCACGCCAACCTTTTCACGAATCTGGTTTATGAAAATGACTGCAGTTCCTGATTTTGAAGTAATACCTGTAAGTTTACGAAGTGCCTGTGACATAAGTCTTGCAAGAAGACCAACGTGATTGCTTCCCATTTCGCCTTCAATTTCAGCCTTTGGAACCAACGCTGCAACAGAGTCAATTACCACAACGTCTAAAGCTCCGCTTCGAACCAATGCTTCTGCAATTTCAAGTGCCTGCTCACCTGTATCAGGCTGTGACACGATTAAGTTATCTATATCAACTCCAAGGTTTTTCGCATAGACAGGATCAAGAGCATGCTCTGCGTCAATAAACGCCGCTTCTCCACCCTTCTTCTGTGCTTCTGCAACAACGTGAAGAGCAACTGTTGTTTTACCTGAAGATTCAGGACCGTAAATTTCAACAACTCTGCCCTTTGGAATACCGCCTACTCCAAGTGCCATATCAAGTGTTAATGAGCCTGTTGGGATAACATCCACATCAACGTGTGGTGCTTCGCCAAGTTTCATGATACTGCCCTTGCCGTACTGCTTTTCAATCGCTCCGAATACGGCATCAAGCGCTTTTCTTTTTTCAGCTCTATTCTCTGCTATCTTATCCATTCGAAAACCCTCCGAATTCTTGCTTATTCTTACCTTTTGTTATACCATATTTACCGCCAAAATGCAATAGAAATGTTACATTTTAGGGTATACTTCTATTTTTTCAACTCCGGCTACTGCCTTCTCAATTAAAGCGTCAATATCAAGGCGTTTTTCGCTCTTTTCAATCATTGCTCGCTTAGGATTTGTTGTTGGGTGTTTTGGCGTAAATACCGTGCAACAATCCTCGTATGGAAGAATTGATGTCTGGAACGTGCCAATAGCATGTGCACGCTCAATGATTTCGGTCTTATCCATACCGATTAGCGGTCTTAGCACTGGCATATCAACAACGGAATTTGTAACATCAAGGGCCGAAAGAGTTTGCGATGCCACCTGACCCGCACTTTCGCCTGTAATCAGCGCCACTGACTTATTGTTTTTAGCCACAATCTCTGAAATTTTCATCATAAATCTTCGCATTATAAGCGTCATATGCTCTTCGGGGCAATTATCACGGATTGCCAACTGAATTTCAGTAAACGGCACTATATAAAGGTTGATTTTTGATGTGTATCTTGCGATTATTGAGGCAAGCTCTATAACCTTTTCCTTTGCTCTGTCACTAGTATATGGGAAGCTAAAGAAGTTTACCGCATCAATTTCAATACCACGTTTTGCAATCATATGACCGCTAACCGGGCTGTCAATACCGCCTGACAATAGTAGTGTTGCCTTTCCGCCTGTACCGATTGGCATACCGCCCTGACCTTTTATACGCTTTTCACGAAGATATACAAAAGCGAATCTGTCACGTACTTCCACCTGAACAGTAAGTTCTGGCTCGTGTACGTCAACAATAAGTCCGTCACACTCTTCGTGTAAGAATCCGCCAACTTCAATGGCAAGTTCCACAGAATTTAGCGGGAACTTCTTATCTGAACGCTTCGCCTCAACCTTAAATTTTTTGCCAGGTAAAAGGTCGTCCTTTAAATATTCAATAGCTTTCTTTTCAATGTCCTCAACAGTCTTTTCGCAAACTGCTGCACGTGTTACTGACACGATACCGAAGATTAGAGAAAGTCTTTCACAAACAAGGTCAATTCTTTCGGTTTCTTCAACTTCCACGTATATTGTAGCCTGCTGGATTGTGATTTTAACAGTTGCTATATTCTTTATGGCGTCGAAAATATTCTGAATAAGAATTTTCTCAAACTTCGGACGGTTTCCGCCCTTTAGGATTATTTCGCCATACTTTACCAAAATTATTTCTTTCACTTTTTTACCTCACGTATTTTCGTATATTACTAACTTCGTCTTTTAAAGTTTTAACAACACAATCAATATCAAATTCTTCGCCTGAAAAACTGAATCTTATTGCGCCTTCAATTTCCTTTTTACTGCATCCCATAGCCGTCAGAACGTGGCTCGGCATAGGCTTATTTGATGAACAGGCAGAACCTGTTGAAACGTAAATGCCTTTAGCCTCCAAAGAATGCAAAAGTATTTCTGATTTTATACCCAAAAAGGATACGTTTAAAACATAACCCGAATTGTTTTCGCATCCGTTAATTTTAATGTTGTCTATATTTTCCTGAATTTTTGTCTTCAGTTCTTCTCTTATGGCTTTATTTACAGGGACATAATGCTCAACTGCTGCACCGAATGCTGCAATTCCTGCCACATTTTCAGTTCCTGAACGCATATTTTTCTGCTGTCCACCGCCTGCAATTAGTGGATTTAAATGCACATTATCTCCAACGTACAGGGCACCTGCACCCTTTATTCCGCCAATCTTGTGACCGCTTATGGATAAAAGGTCAATGCCCATAGCCTTTGGCTTAATATCCACCTTTAAAAATCCCTGAACGGCATCCAGATGCAAAACCGCTTTCGGCGATTTTTTCTTCATAACCGCCTTTATTTTGTCATAAGGCTGGATTGTTCCTGTTTCGTTGTTAACCGTCATTACGCTTACGAAAATTGTTTCTTCCGTTAAGGCGTTTTCCAAATCATCAAGGGAAATTTCACAGTTTTCGTTTACGTCAAGATAGGTAACTGAAAAACCGTTTTTCTCCAAAATATGAAAAGGCTCAAGTACTGACGGGTGCTCAATTTTTGTGGTTATAACGTGAGTTCCACGCTTTTTGTTTGCCATACAATACCCCAAAATGGCAGTATTGTTTGACTCCGTTCCACCTGATGTGAAATATATATTCTGTGGCATTACACCCAAAACCCTTGCGATATTTTCCTTGGCACTTGTTATCATCTTTTCAGCTTTTAGGCCAAGTCCGTGTAGGCTTGACGGGTTGCCAAAATCAGAAAAGGTGGCAATTACCGCTTTTTCAGCTTCTGTATTCGGTTTTGTTGTTGACGCATTGTCAAGGTATATCATTAGTCCTTACTCCTTATAATAAGTGCCTTGCCTTTTTCTATTCTGATTGTGCAAGTATCCCCTGTCATAACATTACTGACTCCAAGGCTTGTACCACATTTGATTGTTCCGTTTTCTAAAGGATAGTCAAGTCCAATGGTTGTAACTCCAAAAAGGTCTTCACAAAAAGGTATTATTGATATAATATCACCAGGTCTTCCACTTAAAGAAAACTCACCTTCTGCAAAATAAATCTCGTTATTTTTGTCAATCAAACTTGCATTTTTAATGCGGGAAAGCATACCGATATTGGCAAGGGAATGGTCCATTCTTGTGCCAATCATACCGAAAAGCAAAAGGCTTTCAAAACCCTTTTCTTCCGCATACATAATTGCAAGCTCGGAATCTGTGAAATCCTTGCGCTTTGGGTAAAGCATTTTTTCTTCTAAAATATCGTTATACTTTGTGGAATCCATATCGCCGATTACAATGTTCGGCACAATCCCAAACCTTTTTGCATGGTCATAGCCTGAATCTGCGCAGATTACGAAATCGTCAGGATTTATGTAGTTTTTTATATATTCTCCCACATTTCCGCCGCAGATTATAATCCCTCTCATACTTCCTCCAAAAGTCCCTTTATAGAACCTGTTATGTCATCATTGAACACTGCAGAACCTGCAACAATTACATTTGCACCAAGGTCTACCACTTTCTTGATGTTAGACTTTTTAACTCCGCCGTCTACTTCAATAAGGAAGTCATCACCGCAAAGTTTTCTAAGTTCTGTGATTTTTGGGTTTACATCTTCTATGTATGACTGTCCGCCATATCCCGGATTAACGCTCATAACAAGCACCATATCCACCTTGTCAAGGTATGGCTTTACTGCATCAACCGGTGTTCCCGGATTTAGTGAAATTCCCGCTTTTTTGCCAAGTGCGTGTATCTTTTCAATGCACTCATCCGCTTTTTCTGTCGCTTCAACGTGGAAAGTTATCATATCCGCTCCGGCTTTTATAAAGTCTTCAATGTATCTTTCAGGGTCTTTAATCATAAGATGCACGTCAAAAAACAGGTTGGACATATCTCTTATGCATTTATAAACGCAAGCGCCAAAGCTGATGTTAGGCACAAAAAGACCGTCCATAACGTCAATATGAAGCCACTGTGCACCAGCTAGCTCTACTTCTTTTATCTGCTCTCCAAGTTTTGAAAAGTCTGCTGATAACATTGATGGTGATAGTATCATTATTTTTCCCATTCCTTTATCTTTTTTAGTTCGCCGAAAAGCTCAACATAGCTTTCGTATCGGCTTTTTGCAATTTCTCCTGATTCCACCTTATCTTTCACGATGCAGTCAGGCTCGTTAATATGCACACAGCCTTTGAATCTGCACATATCCTCTAAATCCCGCATTTCAGGAAAACACTTATAAAGCTCATCCGCCTTTATGGTGTTAAGCTCAAAGGACGAAAATCCCGGTGTGTCAAGCACAAATCCGCCTTCCGGAAGCTCCAAAAGTTCCACGTGACGAGTTGTGTGCTTACCACGTTTAATCTTATCCGAAATCTCACCGGTTTCCTGATAAGTATCGGTTATAAGGTTCAAAATTGTGGATTTTCCAACGCCGGAAAGCCCTGCAAAAGCGGAAGTTTTGTCCTTTATATAAGGCAGAATTTCTTCCTTTGCAACCTTCTCTTTTGCACAAGTTAAAACCACAGGATAACCTGCTTTTTCATAAATTTCTTTAAGCTCTTCACCCGATTTAACGTCGGTTTTGTTAATTAAAATTACAGGCTTTATGCCAACATTTTCCGCGTTCACCAAAAGCTTGTCTATTAAAAGTATATTAGGCTCCGGCTCTGCTGCTGCAACAACTATAACCAAAACATCAATATTTGCAACTGTAGGACGGATAAGGTAGGACGTTCTTGGGTATATTTTTTCAATACTGCCCTTGCCGTTTTCTACCAAAATATCCACAAAGTCCCCGATTGCCGGCTTAATGCTTTCTTTTCGAAAAATGCCTCGTGCCTTACATTCATAAACGGTATTATCGGTAGCCTTTACATAGTAAAAGCCACCGATTCCCTTAATTATTCTGCCATTAATCAAAATAAATCACCTTATCTGCAACCAATGTTCCGTCCATATAAACCTGAACACTTGCATCCTTTGAAGACTGAACAGGGATATCCACAGTACCCTCTGTGCGCTGATGTGTCTTGTTATAAATTTCCTTGCCGTTTGCAACTGCCTTAATGTGTACAGTTTCACCGCCTGATGGAGGAATATTTATAGTCAAAGTCTTTTTCTTTAGTGGTGGAGTTGATTCGGTAGGTTCAGGGCCTGCACCTTCTGAAATCAAAAGGTCAACCTTTGTTCCCTTTTCAACGCCTGTTTTTGCAGACGGTGTCTGGCCGATTACCTTGCCATATTCCTCGTCGCTTTCACCCATTGTGATGTCGCCCACAACAAGACCTGCTTCTACGATTAATTTTTCAGCTTCTGTCTGGAAAATTCCTGTTACCTTTGGAACAACAGCCTGCTCTTCTTCAGCACTTACATAAATTGTAATTTCTGTGCCCTTTTCAGCTTTTTCCTTAGCACTAGGTTCTTGCTTTGTAACGTATCCAATCTCGATAGTTTCGTGAACTTCTTCTTCAATAACATATCTGAATCCGCTATCACGAAGACGCTTTTCTGCTTCTTCCTGCTCTAGGTTTACTACGTCAGGAACTTCTATCATTTCCTTATCTGAGCCAAGGCTTACTGTTACCTTAATCTTTCTGTTCTTTTTAACAGACTGATTAACGCCTGGGTTTTGCTTAATAATCTTGCCTTCTTCAACTTCTTCGGATTCTTCGTAGTCAACATTCTCGTTAAGTCTTAAGTTTTCTCGCTCCAAAAGTTCTTCGGCTTCTTCAAGAGTTAAGTTTGTAAGGTCAGGAACTAAATATTCCTGTGCTCCTCCACTCATTGAGCAGTATGACAAGATTCCCAAAAGTATTGCAGCTGCTGCTGCTATAATCGCAATTTTTGCGTTATTATTACCCTTTTTACGTTTCTTATTTTTTCTCATATTATACTCATCCCTTGCTTTATTACTATCAAGACGCTTTGTTTCAAACTTGCCTTCTCTTGCACCGCCCTGACTTGGCGCAATTCCGATTACTTTTTCAAGGTCAGAAACCATTTCCTGTGCACTCTGGTATCTTGAATGCTGGTCTTTTGCGATTGCTTTCATTACAATGTCGCAGATTTCATCAGGAATATCGTGGTTACATTTTTCTCTTATGTCCGCTGCATCCTTTTCAAGTTTTGCGATGGCTACTGCAACAGGGTTTGCACCATCGAAAGGAACTTCGCCTGTTAACATTTCATATAAAACAACACCAAGAGAATAAATGTCGCTTCGTTCGTTGATAAATCCGCCACGTGCCTGCTCCGGTGAGATGTAGTGAACAGAGCCCATAGCTCCGCTTCCTGCTACCATTGTTTCACTGGTTGCCGCCTGAGCAATACCGAAGTCTGCCACCTTTAGTGTTCCGTCCTGTGCCATAAGCACGTTGTGTGGCTTAATGTCACGGTGAATGATTCCGCCTGCGTGAGCACATACCAATGCTCTTCCTATCTGCACTGCAAATTCGCAGGCTTCCTTTGGCTCCAAGTGACCTTTTTTTGTTATGTATTCCTTTAATGTAATGCCGTCAACGTGCTCCATTACTATGTAATCAAGGTCACCGCTTTCGGACACGTCATAAACCTGCACAATGTTAGGGTGAGAAAGGCGTGCTGCAGCTCTCGATTCTGTATTGAACTTTTTCACAACTTCTATATCGTTCTTTAAAGATTCCTTTAGCACCTTTATGGCAACAAATCTATCAAGCACCTGACATTTTGCCTTATACACAGTTGCCATTCCGCCTGTGCCGACCTTTTCTATAATTTCGTATCTGTTCCCGATAACCTTCCCTATCAAGTAGTCCATTTAAGACTCTCCTTTCATCTATCAACTAACGGGTATTTTATATCTCTTTTTCTTTACGTTTATCAAATGCGATACAGGTGATATTATCCATACCGCCTTTTTTATTTGCAAGAGCAACAAGTTCTTCAACTCCTGCCTGCAAATCTTCGCATCCGTCGATTATTTCCATTATCTGTGTGTCGCTTACAAGGTTTGTTAAACCATCAGAACTTACGATGACCGTTTCGTCATTATAGTCAACGATTCTGACATCAACCTTGATTGATGCATCAGTTCCTATTGCACGTGTTATCACGTTCTTTTGTGGGTGATTTTTTGCGTCATCGCTTGTGATTCGTCCACGTGATAGTAGCTCCTGAACTAAAGAATGGTCGGTGGTAATCTGCTTGATTTCACCGTTTTTTACGGTATAAACTCGGCTGTCACCAACGTGCACCACGATAAGCTTACCTTTAAATATAAACGCCATTGATGCTGTTGTTCCCATGCCTTCTGCATCTTCTTTATGACGTGAATATTCATAGATCTGGGCGTTTGCCTCAATAAAAGCTCGCCTTATCATTTCGCCAAGTTCCACATAGTCCATATCAGGATTGAACATTCTTATAATGTGGTCCTTAATCATCATCGTAGCCATTTTGCTGGCAACTTCGCCCTTGGCGTGTCCGCCCATACCGTCGGCTACCATGGCTCCCATTAAGTTCTCGTTTCTGTATGAAAAGAAACTGTCTTCGTTTATTTTTCGTACTCGTCCTGTATCGGAATATGCTCCCATTCTCATAAAATCACCTCCCTTTTAAAAGGTTTTTATAATAATTTCTTTCTTAGCTGTCCGCAAGATGCCTGAATGTCAGACCCAAGCTCACGGCGTACCGTGGCGTTTATGCCAAGGCTATTCAGCCTTTCGCAAAAATCACGGATTTCCTTTTTATTTCCTTTATGATATTCTCGCTCTTCAATCTTATTAACCGGTATTAGATTGACGTGACAAAGCATTCCTTTTAAAAGTCTTGCAAGCTCGTCTGCGTTTTCTTTTGAATCATTAACACCGCTTATCAGCGAATATTCAAAACTTATTCGTCTTGTTGTGGTTTTTATATAGTCTTTGCAGGCTTTTATCAGTTCCTCAACGGGATACTTCTTATTAACCGGCATTATTGTGTTTCGTATTTCATTATTCGGTGCATGAAGTGACACCGAAAGTGTTATGGGCATATTTTCTTTTGCCAGGTCATATATCTTCGGAACAAGTCCGCAGGTTGAAAGTGAAATATGCCTGTAGCCAATATTTAAGCCCTTTTCGTGGTTTACGTTATGCAAAAACTTTATCACGTTATCAAAATTGTCAAGTGGCTCGCCAATTCCCATCATTACGATGTTGCTTATTCGCTCGCCAATATCTTTCTGGGCAAAAATCACTTGATTTAATATTTCACCCGCCGTTAAGCTTCGGTAAAGTCCGCCGATTGTTGATGCACAAAATTCGCAACCCATTCGGCAACCAACCTGTGACGAAATGCAGATTGAAATTCCGTGGTTATAATACATAACCACACTTTCAATGCAGTTTCCGTCAGGAAGCTCGAAAAGATATTTTGTTGTTTTGTCAAGCTTTGAAACATACTTTTCACGAATCTTTAAGGTGGATACAAAGCTCACCTTTGCAAGTTTTTCCCGTGTAGCTTTTGAAATGTTTGTCATTTCGTCAAAGCTTTCAACACCTTTTGAAAGCCACTCGAAAATCTGACCTGCACGGAATTTTGGTTCGCCTTGCTCTTTTAAAAAGTTTTCAAGCTCACTGAATTCAAAATCTTTTAAATCTATCATTTGCTTTTCCTTTTCATCTTACAGATGAAGAATCCGTCTGTACCATCTATATTCGGATAAAGGGTTATATATCCCTTGTTTTCTCTTGCAAGTTTTTGTGGAAGTTCTATTGGCAAAAGCTCAAAATCCCTGTGCTCTTCCAAAAACTTTTTAACCACATCTTCATTTTCACGCTTTAGTATTGTGCAGGTGGAATAAACAAGTTCTCCGCCTTCTTTTAAATACTTGGAAGCGTTTTTAAGGATTTGGTATTGAATTTTTGGCAAGGCTTCAATATCGTCCTTGTTCCACTTTATGTCAGGCTTTCTTCGGATTATTCCAAGACCTGAACAAGGGACGTCTGCCAAAACCTTGTCTGCTTTACCAATTAGCTCTTCGTTTAACTTTAGTGCGTCCCCCACTTTTGCGTCTATTATGGAAATCCCCATACGCTCTGCATTTTTGTTTATAATTTCAATCTTGTGCGGGTGGATATCAAAAGCATAAATCTTGCCTTTGTTTTCCATAAGCTCCGCAAGATGGGTTGTTTTTCCACCAGGAGCTGAACACATATCAATGCAGATGTCCTCTGGTTTTGGTGACAGCGCTATTGATGCCATCATAGCCGCAATATCCTGTGGAATAATCCTGCCTTTTTGGTAGTCAGGATTTTGTGCAACATCTGTGCCTTTTAAAATTCTTGCACCGTCAAAAATCGGCGAAATCTCACACTCTGTTTCAAGTTCTTCATTCTTTAGTGTATTAACTCGTACTGTTGTTTCAGGCTCTTCATTTAAAGCACATAAAAGTTCTTCGCAAAATTTCGTATCCCAAAAAAGTTCCACCATTTCTTCCGGAAAAGAGTATTTTACCGAAAGATTTTCTATTTTATCTTTTGGATATTCCAAGGTATCTTTTCCGCGGATTACCGAATGAAGTATGCCGTTTACAAAGCCTGCGGACTTTCCGCAGTATTTCTTTGCCAGCTTAACGCTTTCGTTAACCGCCGCAGATTCAGGGATTTTATCGGTGAAATATAGCTGATAAACGCCCATACGAAGTATTAAAAGCACGTATTTTGAAAGCTTTTTAATCTTCACTTTTGAATACCTTGAAATTATATAATCAAGTGTTAATTTTCTGCGCACTACCCCATAGACAAGCTGGGTTACAAGGCCCTTATCACGGTTATCTTCCAATTTGGTTAAAGCCGACTTTACCGCCATATTGGAATATGCGCCGTCATATTCAATTTCATAAAGCGCAAGTAGCGCAACTTCTCTTGGGTTTTGCATAGTTTTAGTCTCTTCTTCTTGAATTACTCAGTAGTACCAATCTTAAAAGCTGAAGCGCTGTTGAAATAACTGCTGCAACGTATGTCAAGGCTGCTGCACGAAGTACCTTTTTTGCTCCATTTAGTTCGTCTTCTTCAAGCATTGCGCTTTGGTTTAAAATAGTAAGTGCACGGCGGGATGCGTTAAACTCTACCGGCAGGGTTACAACCTGAAATACCAATGCTCCTGAAAATAGAATTATTCCAAGGTTTGTAAGCATTGGAAGTGCAAACAACAAACCTATTAAGAATAGCGGCATTGATAGTGTTGATGCCAGATTCACTGCAGGAACAAGTGAATTTCGTAGTTTAATTGGTGCATAGCCAACTGCGTGCTGAACTGCGTGGCCTGCTTCGTGTGCCGCAACGCCGATTGCTGCAACAGATGTGTCAGAATATGTGGCATCTGACAAGCGGATAACATTAGCTTTTGGGTCATAATGGTCGCTCAAATTACCGCTGATATGCTCAATTTGCACGTTATAAAGTCCGTTATCGTCTAAAATTTTTCTTGCAGCATCCCTGCCTGTGTAGTTTCGATAGCTTTTAACTTTTGAATATTTATTAAAAGCACTCTGAACACCGCTTGATGCAAAGGCTGCAAATATAAATCCTATAATTACCAAAAAATATGTTGGGTCGTAAAAGAACATTTTAATCTCTCCTTATTCTAAAACAGTTCCGTATTTAATCTCATGTCCCCTTAAATATTCATCTATACCCATTCTCTTTGAGCCGGCAAATTGGGCAACCTGAATATAAATTGAGCCGTCACAGGTCTTAACACGAAGGCCCTTGCCCTTTTCATAGCCCACAATCTCGCCGTTTTTGCCGGAACACTCTTCGCCTTTTCGGGCAGTTATTATCTTCATAACTTCGCCGCAATATATGCTATATGCCATAGGCCAGCTATTCATTCCGCAGATATGCTTTGAAATTTCATTGGTTGTCTTGTTCCAATCAATATGCGCCATTTCCTTTGAAATCATTGGTGCATATGTATGCTCATCGTGGTTTTGCGGAATTGGTGTGATGTTATCAATGTTCTGTATGGTTTCGGCTAAGATTTCTCCGCCCTCTTGCGCCATTCGGTCAAAAAGTTCTTCCGAAGTTTCGTACTCGCCGATTCCAAACTCCTTTTGAAGAAGTATATCGCCTGTGTCAAGGCCCTCTGCCATAAGCATTGTGGTAACGCCTGTTACTTCATCGCCGTTTATTACAGCCCACTGAATCGGTGCCGCACCACGTAGCTTTGGAAGAAGTGATACGTGCATATTAACACAGCCGTACTTTGGGTAATCCAAAATGTACTTTGGCAGGATTTTGCCGTATGCCACAACTGCGATTAAGTCAGGCTTTAGCTCTTCCAAAATTGGCTGAAGTTCTCCGTTTTTAAGTTTTTCAGGTTGATATACCGGAATATTTAGTTCTTCTGCTTTTACCTTAACATCAGTTGGCATAAGCTTATGGCCTCTGCCCTTTGGTTTGTCAGGCTGGCTTACGCAAGCAATAACCTCAATACCCTTTTTTACAAGGATGTCAAGACAGGTTGCCGCAATATCCGGTGTTCCCATAAATAAAACTCTCATATTTATTCCTCTATAAATCTTATTACCTTGTCTAAAAATAGCTTTCCATCCAGGTGGTCAAGCTCGTGGCAGAACGCACGTGCCAAAAGGTCTTCACCCTGAATTGTGAATTTCTTTCCGTGGCGGTCAAAGGCTTCAACTGTAACCTTTTGCGGTCTTTCAACTTCGCCCCATTCACCAGGTACACTAAGGCATCCTTCCGCACCTATCTGTGAGCCTTCTTCCTTAATGATTTTGGGGTTCACAAGCTCAATTCTGCCTTCGCCAACGTCAATTACAACACATCTTTTTAAAATTCCAACCTGTGGTGCTGCAAGGCCAACGCCGTCGCTTTTTTCCATCGTGTCATACATATCGTCAAGCAAAATTGCCAGCTTTTTATCAAATTCCTTTACTTCTTTACAAGTCTTGTAAAGGACTTCGTCACCTTTTTTTCTTATCTCTCTTAAAGCCATTTTTATCTCCTTAAAATTACAAACTGTTTGGGTTTTTGTCTATTACAACTGTAATATTCTCATAGTTTGCATTTTTCTTGCATTTATCTCTTGCCAAAACAAGGGTTTCGTTTAACATATCTATGTTTTCGCACTTTATTAAAAGTCTGTAAATATATTTGTTCTTTATTTTTGACACATACGCAGGGACAGGTCCAAGCACTTGTGTCCTTTGGTCCATTTCGTCAAGCGGTGCTAGATTCTTTTTAAAGAACTTGGCACACTTTGAAACGCTTGCTTCCACAGAGCCTGAAAAGATTACCGACACGATATTACAAAACGGCGGATACCACATGGCTTTTCTAACCAAAAGCTCTTCGCGGTAAAAGTCCTGATAGTTATGAGCACACATATACTGTATTGCCTTATTTTCAGGGCTATAAGTCTGAATTACGCTTCTTCCCGCCTTTTCCGCTCTGCCGGCACGTCCTGTAACCTGCTCTAAGATTGAGAAGGTTCGCTCCTGGGACCTAAAATCATCTATATTTAAAATTGTATCTGCGGAAATTACGCCAACCAATGTAACATCAGGGAAATCAAGTCCCTTTGTTACCATCTGCGTTCCTATCAGAATATCAATTTTCTCTTTTTCAAATTTATTTAAAATTTCACTGTGTGAATTTTTTGCACCAGTTGTGTCCACGTCCATACGGATTGTAGTTGCATTCGGGAAAAGGTTCTGAATCTCTTCTTCAACTTTCTGGGTTCCGCCACCAAAATACCGTATGTAATTGCTACCGCATTCAGGACATATTTTGTAGTTTGGTATAATGTGTCCGCAGTAGTGACAACGAAGTGTATCGTCAAACTTGTGGTACTTTAATGAAATGCTACAGTTAGGACACTCTGCCACATAACCGCATTTTCTGCAGGAAACAAAGGTGGAAAATCCACGTCTGTTTAAAAACAGAATGGTCTGCTCACCATTTCTGAGGTTTGCCCTGATTTCTTCCTGAAGCATTTCGCTTATAACGGAGCGGTTTCCGTTTTCAAGTTCCTGTCTTAAATCCACAACATAAGCTTTTGGCATAGCCTTTTGGTTTACTCTTTTCTGCATCTCAAGAAGTGTATACTCGCCCTGTTCTGCCTTATAATAGCTTGTAACAAGTGGTGTTGCCGATGCAAAAACCAAAACTGCACCATACTGACTTGCACGAAATTCTGCAACTTCGTGAGTTTCATATCGTGGCGACATTTCTGACTTATAAGTCTGCTCGTGCTCTTCGTCCACAATGATTGCGCCGATATCTTTAAAAGGAGCAAAAATGGCACTTCGTGCACCAATAACTATATCTGCGTCTCCCGACTGTATCTTCTTCCACTGGTCGTATTTTTCACCAAGGGAAAGTCCTGAATGAATAACCGCTGTTCGTTTTCCGAATCGGCTTTTGAACCTTGCCACCATCTGGGGTGTTAAGGAAATTTCAGGGACAAGCACAATTGCCTGTCTTCCGCCTTTGATGGTTTCTTCAATGACACGCATATACACTTCGGTTTTCCCAGAACCTGTTACGCCGTGCAGAAGATAGGGTTTGTATTCTTTTTTGCTGACTGTATCCAAAAGACTTTTTAAAACATCTTTCTGCTCATGAGTAAGCTCACAAGGTTTTTCCTTTGCGCAAAGCTCGCTTTCCTTTGGCTCACGCATAACTTCCACATCAAAGGTGGTGATGTATCCTTTTTTCAAAAGTGAACGGATACCGCTATATGAACCGCTCGAAAAGTTTACAAGGTCGGCTAAAGATAGTCTTCCGCATTCTGATAAAAGTTCTACCATTCTCGCCTGAATATGGGCATTACTCTTTTCCAAGCCTAGTAAAACTTTTTCAAGCTCACCGTCTTCAAGGTTTAATTCGCAAACAGTTATGAGCTTGTCACTAACAGTTCTTGCATCACGAAACTCTCGCTTTATTCTGCCTTGTTCCACAAGTTTTGCAAGTCTGGTTTTGATGCTTACATCAAACTTTGCCATAAAGCGGTTAATCTCGCTGGCATCTCCGCATTCTGCAAGAGCCAAAATAATCTCGTCAGTTTCGCCAAGTTTCATTTCTTCGGCTAAAACCAGCCATTCTTCCGGCTTAACTTCTGTTCCGGCAGGAGCTATAGCGTGGATTGCATCAAGGTATGTAACAAGATACTTTTGGCGCATCCATTTTATAAGCTCAAGCTGTTTTTCGTCAAAAAGGCGGATATCCTTTGAAAGTCTTTCGATTGTTTTTAAATTTTTGGCGGATGATTTATCCTTGATTTTTATAACATAGGCTTCCTTTGGCTTGTTACCCTTGCCAAAAGGAACTATTACCGACGAGCCGATTTTTACATCAAGACCGTCAGCAATAGCGTAGTCAAACACTTTATCCAAACTTTTTGATTTGTGATTTACTACTACCTCTGCAATCAAGGTTTTCCCTCCAAATTATTCTTCGTCAATTTTCGCCTTTTTATATCCGATTTTTCCGCAAGAAATTTCCATAACTGCCTTTGATACCGGATTTTCTGAATCGCAAGTTACTG
>JAZOOY010000035.1:0-20446 GCA_045655325.1 Clostridia bacterium | reverse complement strand
ACTAATGTTGCCGATGGCGTAACCGCCAACGACCTTGACGTTGCATCAATGCTTCAAAAAGCAAAGAAGAGAATTGTCCTTGCAGTAAACAAGGTTGATAATATCGGTGACCCGCCAATGGAATTCTATGAGTTCTATAACTTAGGTCTTGGCGACCCTATCGCCATTTCTTCAACTCACGGCCTTGGCGTTGGTGACCTTTTGGAAGAAATCTGTAATCAATTTCCTGACGGAGCCGAAACCACTGAGGACGAAGACGAAATCAAGGTTGCGGTTATCGGCAAGCCGAATGCAGGAAAATCAAGTCTTATTAACCGAATACTTGGCGAAAACCGTGTTATCGTATCCGACGTTGCGGGAACAACACGTGATGCTATCGACTCACATTTTGAGAAGAATGGCGATAAATTCCTGCTTATTGACACTGCAGGTATGAGAAAGCGTAAAAAAATTGACGAAAACGTTGAACATTACAGCGTTGTTCGAGCTTTAGCGGCAGTTGACCGAAGCGACGTTTGTATCATTATGCTTGATGCCAACGAAGGCGTTACCGAACAGGATACAAAAATTGCAGGCTATGCTCACGAACAGGGTAAGGCTTGCATTATCGCTGTTAACAAGTGGGACTCAATCGAAAAAGATGACAAAACAATGAAGTCCTTTACCTTACAGGTAAAAGAAGGCTTTGCATTTATGTCATACGCTTCTATTATGTTTATCTCTGCAAAAACTGGTCAGAGAGTTGATAAACTTTTGGAAGAAATCAAGATTGTAAATCAGCAGCACAAGCGCAGAATTACAACAGGTATGCTAAATGACGTGCTAAACGATGCTATGCAAAAGCAACAGCCACCGTCAGATAAGGGTAAACGACTTAAAATTTATTACGGAACACAGGCATCAACCTGCCCTCCAACCTTTGTACTATTCTGTAACTCAAAGGATTTGTTCCACTATTCATATCTTCGTTTCATCGAAAACCAGCTTCGTGCAGCATTCGGTTTTGAAGGAACACCAATACATTTCATATTAAGAGAAAAAGGACAGAAAGACCAATAATAACGAGGTGAATTTATGATACTTGCTATTGCAATTTTTGTTGCCGTTCTATCATATTTAATTGGCAGCATCAACACATCTATTATCCTTTCAAAGGGTATTTACGGCACAGACATAAGAACTTCAGGTTCAGGAAATGCCGGTGCTACCAATATGCTCCGTACTCACGGAAAAGGCATTGCTATTGCAACACTTATCTGCGACGTTTTAAAGGGTATGATAGCCATTGTTATTGCCACCTGGGCAGATATTATAGTTATGGATATGGCAAGAACATCTACCATAACACCTTTTGCAGGTCCGTTTGTAAGCCAGTATATTATGGGAAACCTTAAATATATTGCCGGCATATTCGTGGTTTTGGGTCACGACTTCCCTGTTTTCTTCGGGTTCCGTGGTGGAAAAGGCGTTGCAACAAGCCTTGGCGTTGCCTTAACACTTGACTGGCAGGTAGGCTTGGTCGTTGCAGTAATCGCCCTTGTTATAATGGCATCATCAAGATATGTATCTCTTGGCTCAATATGTGCCGCAGCTCTTTATCCGGTTGTTCTATTTACATACCTTATGGTAAAAGAAATGTCCAACCTTGATGACAAACTTGGATATATCTTGATGGCATTTGTCCTTGCGCTACTTTTGATAGTGAAGCATCATTCAAATATAAAGAAATTACGACTTGGAACAGAAAACAAGCTCTTTGCAAAGAAAGAAGAGCCTAGTGACGAAGACGAAGAAACCGAGGAGGACGAATAAATGAAAATTGCAGTTATTGGTTCAGGTAGCTGGGGATGTGCTGCATCTATTCTCCTTGCGACAAAAGGATATGACGTTTATCTTTGGAGCTGGCAACAGGAAGAAACTGACCGTTTGGCAAAAGACCGCGAAAACACACTTGTTCTTCCGGGCAAAAAGTTTCCTGATAACATAACTTGTTCCCATGATATGGAGCTATGTGTGAAAGATGCTGACTTAATCGTCACCGTTGCACCAAGCCCTGCAACACGTACTACAGCAAAACAGCTTGCACCATTTGTAAAAGAAGGTCAGGTTTTAGTTAACCTTTCAAAAGGCCTTGAAGACGGAACCCTACTTCGCCTTTCAGAAGTTTATAAAGAAGAAATCCCACAGGCAACCGTTGCTGTAATGAGTGGACCTTCACACGCTGAAGAAGTCAGCGAGTTTATGCCAACCACCAACGTGGTTGCAGCGGATAGCCTTGAAGTTGCACAGTATATACAAAACATTTTTATGACCGATTTCTTCCGTGTTTACACAGGAACTGATATTATCGGTACAGAGCTTGGCGGAGCGCTTAAAAACGTAATCGCTCTTTGCGCAGGCATTTGTGACGGCGTTGGTTATGGTGATAATTCACGTGCTGCACTAATCACACGCGGTCTTGCAGAAATTACACGCCTTGGGGTTAAGATGGGTGCTAAACCCGAAACCTTTGCAGGCCTTTCAGGTGTTGGCGACTTAATCGTTACCTGCACAAGTATGCATTCAAGAAACCATAGAGCCGGTATCCTTTTGGGAAAAGGCTATACTCTAAAAGAAGCTCTTGACGAAGTTCAAATGGTGGTTGAGGGTGTTAATACCATTGGTGCTGCATATAATTTAAGTAAAAAGTATGACGTTTCAATGCCTATAACTTCTGAATCATATAAGATTCTGTTTGAGGGCAAAGACCCGAAGCACGCAGTTATAGACCTTATGACACGTTCTAAAACAGCCGAATAAGGAGCTTTTATGGATATTATCACAATAATTATAATCGGCATTGGCCTTGCCATGGATGCCTTTTCCGTTTCGGTAACCGACGGAATTATCCTAAAAAAGCCTCGCCTTGCATCTGCTGCAAAAATCGCCCTTTTCTTTGGCGGATTCCAGTTTTTGATGCCGGTTTTGGGCTATCTTTTAGGCAGTGCCTTTGCAAGGTACATAACAGCCTTTGACCACTGGCTTGCCTTTGGGCTTTTAGGATTTATCGGCGCAAAAATGGTTTGGGAAGCCTTTCACGAAGACGACGAATGCGGTGAGATAAAGAACCCCCTTGATACCTACACCCTTTTCATTTTAGCAATTGCCACAAGCATTGATGCACTTGCCGTTGGCATAACCTTTGCCACAATGTCGGTATCTATACTTTTTGCATCAACTATAATCGGTGTTATGACTTTCGCTATATGCCTTTTGGGCGTATACCTTGGAAGCTGGTTTGGTAACCTTTTGGGCAACAAAGCAGAAATCACAGGCGGACTTGTTTTAATTGGCATCGGCATTAAAATATTATTAGAACACTTGTTTTTCTAAAATTATTGACATATTCTGCAATTTAAGTTATAATTGGGCAGAATGGATTATACCAAGAAAAGAGGAATTACCGTGGAAAATCTGACTATACCAAAGGGATATAAGTCTCTTTTATCACTAAGACAGACAGAACAGGCAATCAAGAAAGTAAAGGACTTTTTTGAACGTGACCTTTCAATTCAACTTAACTTAACACGAGTTTCAGCACCGCTATTTGTAAATCGTCATAGCGGTCTTAACGATACACTAAACGGCGTTGAGCGACCTGTTTCCTTTGATTTAAAGAGCGTTGCTGGCGAATACGAAATCGTGCACTCTCTTGCAAAATGGAAGAGATTCGCTCTAAAGCACTACGGATTCGGCGCAGGTGAAGGTCTTTATACCGATATGAACGCTATCCGTCGTGACGAAGACGTTGATAACATCCACTCAATCTACGTTGACCAGTGGGACTGGGAAAAGGTTATCACAAAATCTGAACGTACAATGGAAACTTTGAAAGAAACAGTTAAGTGCATTTACAACACATTGAAGCACACTGAAAGATACATCGCATCAGAGTACGAATTTGCTGAAATCTTCTTGCCTGAAGAAATTTTCTTCATTACATCTCAAGAGCTTGAAGATATGTACCCAGACCTTTCCGCAAAAGAGCGTGAATACGCCATCGCAAAGGATAAGGGCGCAGTATTCCTAATGCAAATCGGCGGAGCGTTAAAGTCAGGAAAGCCACACGATGGCCGTGCACCTGACTATGACGACTGGAGCCTGAATGGTGACATCATTGTGTACTATCCAGTACTTGATATCTCACTTGAGCTTTCTTCAATGGGTATCCGAGTTGATGAAGAAACACTTTTATCACAGCTTAAAATTCGTGGAAAAGAAGAAAACGCAAAGCTTCCGTTCCAAAAAGCATTACTTGACGGCGAGCTTCCTTACACCATTGGTGGCGGAATCGGTCAGTCAAGAATCTGCATGTACTTCTTAAGAAAGGCACACGTTGGCGAAGTTCAGTCATCTGTTTGGCCAGAAGACGTTTTGGAAGAAGCTAAATCGCACGGAATATACTTACTATAAAAAATCGGTCTTGTGATATTCACAAGACCAATATTTTTGTCTATCGGAGGAATTACAATGGATAAAAACAATTATAAGCGAACAAAATTGGCCAGCTATTCTGCATACCTTTCAACAGCGTCGGTATTCACCCTACCGCCACTGCTATTTGCCACCTTTCGCGATGCCTATAATATCTCTTATACGCTTTTAGGCACACTTGTTTTGGTGAATTTTTGTACACAACTGATAATAGACCTGATATTTTCCTTTTTCTCAAAACACTTTAACATGAAAGCTACTATTTGCACTATGCCACTTTTAACTTCTTTAGGTCTTTTGATCTATGCGATAGTGCCTCACTTTTTTCCGCAGTACGCATATTTAGGGCTTGTTTTGGGAACGGTTATTTTCTCGTTATCGGCAGGACTTGGAGAAGTTCTTATAAGCCCTGTCGTTGCGGCACTTCCGTCAGATAATACGGAACGGGATATGAGTCTTCTGCACTCACTTTACGGCTATGGTGTTGTGTTTGTTATACTTGTAAGCACCTTGTTTTTCACCTTTTTTGGAACAGAAAACTGGTTATATCTTACTTTGTTCTTTGCATTCCTACCGCTTATAACATGCTATTTGTACTGCACATCACCTATTCCGGATTTGAACCTTTCACAGGAGAAAGGCGAAAAAGGAAGTACATATAAAAGAGTTGGGATTATGCTATGTTTCTTCTGCATCTTTTTAGGCGGTGCAGCAGAAAACTCTATGACCAACTGGATTTCGGTTTATATGGAAACGGCACTTGGAATACCAAAAACCGCAGGGGATATTCTTGGCCTTGCCACCTTTGCCATTTTGCTTGCCGTAACAAGAACCCTGTATGCAAAGTACGGCAAAAATATTTCAAAAGCGCTTTTACTTGGAATGATTAGTGCAACCTGTTTTTATGTTATAGCAGGTATTTCAACTATTCCGATTTTGTCAATGCTGGCCTGCATCTTAACAGGTATCGCAACATCTATGTTATGGCCGGGAACACTTATTCTAATGGAAGAAAAGTTCCCTAATCCCGGCGTTGCAGCTTACGCTTTAATGGCGGCAGGCGGAGACTTTGGAAGCTCCGTTGCGCCACAGCTTTTGGGCAGAATTGTAGACAGTGTTTCTGAAAGTGGATTTGCACAGGAACTTGCGGTAACATTCGCACTTTCACCTGAACAAATCGGCTTAAAAGTTGGAATGTTAATCGGTGCTATCTTCCCGCTTTTGGGAGTATTTTTACTCACTTTTATGAGAAAGTATTTTAAAAAGAACTGAACAAAAAGTTCAGTTCTTTTTTTATAGTTCTTTATAAATTCTCTCTACGCTAATCGTTTTGCCTGTTTCTTCGTCAATATCAAATATTGCACCCGAGAACTGACCCTTGCCTGTTGCCACAGTGAACTTTTGTGGCATTCCATTTACAAAACGCTTGATAATGGTGTTCTTGTCAAGTCCTAAAACGGAATGTTCAGGGCCTGTCATTCCAAGGTCGGTGATGTATCCTGTGCCCTTTGGCAGAACTTTAGCGTCTGCAGTTTGTATATGAGTATGAGTACCAAATACAGCAGAAACTCTGCCGTCAAGGTAATAGCCAAGCGCCATTTTTTCGCTGGTTGCTTCGGCGTGAAAATCAACTAAAATCACGTCTGCCTTGCCCTTTAGCTTTTCTATCTCGCTGTCTGCCACAAGAAACGGCGATGCAATAGGGCCTTGCATATAGGTTCTGCCGATAAGGTTTATAACCCCAACACGAACTCCGTTTTTCGCAGTAATTACTGTGCTACCTGTACCCGGGATATCGCCCTCAAAGTTTGCAGGGCGGATTACATCGTCATTATAACGCATAACACTTTCAATATCAGGGCATCCCCATACGTGGTTACCCATGGTGAAAACGTTTATACCCACGCTTTTAAGCTCCTCATAGACAGGTTTTGTAAGACCACGTCCGTGAGCCGCATTTTCCGCATTTGCGATGATAAAATCAACGCTACCACCCATTCGGTCAAGGGCGGTGAAAACGCTGTCACGGCCAATTCTACCGAATATATCGCCTATTGTAAGAATCTTCATATAAAGACCTCTTTCTAAGTTTAAAAACGGTTACCCTTTTAAGATAACCGTTTTTTTATAAATATTATTTTGCAAAATCAACTGCTCTTGTTTCACGGATTAAGCTGATCTTAATCTGGCCCGGATATTCAAGTTCAGATTCAATCTTCTTAACAATATCCTTTGCAACTAAAATCATACCTTCATCGTTTACAACTTCCGGCTTAACCATGATTCTAACTTCACGGCCTGCCTGAATAGCAAATGATTTTTCAACGCCATTAAAGCTGTTTGCAATTTCTTCAAGCTTTTCTAAGCGCTTAATGTATGTTTCGATGTTTTCACGTCTTGCACCTGGTCTTGCAGCGGAAATTGCGTCTGCTGCCTGAACTAGCTGTGCAACAATTGTCTGTGCATCAACGTCACCGTGGTGCGCCATAATTGCGTGGATAACATCATTGTTTTCCTTGTACTTTTTGGTGATATCTGCACCGATTGTAACGTGTGATCCTTCGATTTCGTGGTCAACTGCCTTACCGATATCGTGAAGAAGACCTGCACGTTTTGCAAGTGCAACATCAATACCAAGTTCGCCTGCCATAACGCCTGCTAAGTGAGCAACTTCGATTGAATGGCGAAGTACGTTCTGACCATAGCTGGTTCTGTATTTTAGGCGACCAAGAAGTTTGATAAGCTCAGGATGAAGTCCGTGAACACCTGTTTCAAATGTTGCTGCTTCACCTTCCTGCTTAATGGTCTGCTCAACTTCTTTTTTAGACTTTTCAACAATTTCTTCGATACGTGCCGGATGAATTCGTCCGTCAGTAATAAGCTTTTCAAGTGAAAGACGGGCAATCTCACGTCTTACAGGGTCAAAGCTTGAAAGGATAACTGCTTCCGGAGTATCGTCAATGATAAGGTCAACACCTGTCATTGTTTCGATAGTACGGATGTTTCGACCCTCACGGCCGATGATTCTACCCTTCATTTCATCAGAAGGCAATGCTACAACAGAAACAGTTGTTTCTGAAACGTGATCTGCTGCTATCTTCTGAATGGATGTCGCTACTATGTTCTTTGCTTTCTTTTCTGCTGTGTCTTTTGCTTCCTGCTCAATTTCTTTAACCATAATTGCCGCTTCGTGACGTGCTTCCTGTTCAATATCACGAATTAATGCAGCCTTTGCTTCAGCCTGTGACATTCCTGAAATCTTTTCAAGCTGTGCCATCTGCTGTTCTTTGATCTTTGCAAGCTCTGCGCTCTTTTCGTCATTTTCCTTAATCTTTTGATTTAAGGTCTGTTCCTTTTTCTCAAGAGCTTCATTTTTTCTTTCAAGATTTTCTTCTTTTTGGTTAATTCTGTTTTCCTGGTTTGATATCTCGCGACGGCGATCTTTCATTTCCGCATCAAGAGCTGCTCTTAGCTTATGATTTTCTTCTTTTGCTTCAAGCATCATTTCTCTTGCCTTTGCTTTAGCATCTTTTCTTGCTGTTTCCAAAATGTTCTTTGCCTTTTCTTCTGCAGAACCAATTTCAGCTTCAGCAATTCTCTTTCTGTATGCAATTCCCATAAAGAAAGATGCGATATTAAGTAAAGCAAGCACTGCCGCCACAACGATAAGTACTAGTCTTATTGTGTCTATCTCGTCCACCCCCATCTTTTAATTTTTCAATATAAATTGGGGATGCTGAATACATCTAATATACTTTATTCAAAACATTTATATAAAATTGTTTTTCGTAAACTATTAGGAAAATTCAACATTCCCAACAAATAGTTTAAAGAAATAACAAGCACATAAATATTTTATCGCATTTTCCTCTTTCTGTCAAGTAATTATTATAATTCTCTACCTATAATATTTATTTATTTTGGTTAAAATGTAGAATATGCAGAAGTTTAGTCATTTTCTGTCATTATGCACAAAATTTTCTTAACAAAATCTACTTTATTAGTCTTTACTACCAAAAATTTGTGTGATATAATTATAATTAGGACTAACTATAACCAGGAGGCAACAAAATGAAGTCAGATCTACCTAAAGAGTGGTATGGAATAAGCGAATTTCAACTTTATTTATATAACGAGGGCACAAATTTCAAAGCATACGAAATGCTTGGTCCACATAAGATAGATAAAGGATGGCGATTTGCCGTATGGGCACCAAATGCCGCATGCGTTTCTTTGGCTTGCGACAAAAATGGTTGGACAGGGAATGATATGCCTCTTACAAAAATGGGTTCAACCGGCGTATGGGTTGGATTTTTTGACAACATAGAAGAGGGCACTCTTTATAAATATGCTATTTGCGATACCCAAGGGAACACCGTTTTAAAGGCTGACCCTGTGGCGATTTCCTGCCAGTTAAGACCGGAAACCGCTTCGATTGTTGCAGAGCTTCCAAAATACAAGTGGCACGATGCAAAATGGCTTAAAAAGAGAGAATCTACTCCTATTTACGACAAGCCAATGAATATTTACGAAATGCACGTGGCATCCTGGAAAACTCACGAAGACGGAAGTTTATATACCTATCGTGAGCTTGCAGATGAGCTGATTCCATATATTCTTGATATGGGATACACCCACATCGAATTTATGCCACTCTCCGAATTTCCGTTTGACGGTTCCTGGGGATATCAGGTTACAGGATACTTTGCAGCAACTTCCCGTTTTGGAACACCTGCTGACCTTATGTATTTAGTTGATAAGTGCCACGAAAACGGCATCGGCGTTATTATGGACTGGGTTCCTGCGCATTTCCCACGAGATAGGCACGGACTTTTCCATTTTGACGGAACACCGACTTACGAATATGCAGATACCCGTCTTGGTGAACACAAGGACTGGGGAACTATGGTTTTTGACTATTCAAAAAGCGAAGTTGTTTCTTTCCTTTTGTCATCCGCATTTTTCTGGGTGAACGAATATCACTTTGACGGACTTCGTGTTGACGCCGTATCGTCAATGCTATACCGTGATTACAGCCGTCAGAACGGCGAATGGGTTCCAAACATCTATGGCGGAAACCACAACCTTGAGGCTATTGAATTCTTACAGAATTTAAATAAAATTATGTTCGCAAAATTCCCGAACATCCTTATGATTGCAGAAGAATCTACCGCATGGAGCATGGTTACAGGCGCTGTTGAAAACGGTGGTCTTGGATTTAACTACAAGTGGAATATGGGCTGGATGAACGATACACTTCGTTATATGTCCATGGACCCGTATTTCAGAAAATTTAACCACGACCTTCTGACATTCTTGATGCTTTACGCATATTCTGAGAACTTTATTCTTCCACTATCCCACGACGAAGTGGTACACGGCAAGAAGTCACTTATTGACAAGATGTACGGAACTTATGAAGAAAAATTTGCAGGCTACCGTGCACTTTTGGGATACTACCTGACACTTCCGGGAAAGAAGATGCTGTTTATGGGTGGCGAAATCGGTCAGTTCATCGAATGGCGTTATGACGAAGGTCTTGAGTGGCATCTCTTGGAAATGGAAAACCACAAGAAGCTTCATGACTACGTAAAAGCAATTAACCACTTCTACCTCGAAAACAAGGCGCTATGGGAAATTGAGCGTGACTGGAGCGGGTTCAAGTGGATAAATGAACAGGACAGAGATAACTCGGTAATTTCATTCTACCGTTCTTCAAAGGATGGCGAAAACGTGGTGGTTGTGGCAAACTTCACACCTGTTAGCCGCGAAAACTATGTCCTCTGTGTTCCTGAAGCAGGAGAATACGAGGTTATTATAAACTCTGACTGGAAACGTTTCGGCGGGTCAACAATTACCCGTTCTAAAAAATATAAAACCAAAAAAAATAAAGATACACAGGGACTACCTTACCAAATCAGCGTAAATATAAAGGGTTTGTCTGTTATCTACTTAAAAAAAGCCAGAAAGGAAGATATTAAATGAATGCAAAAGATTGTGTAGCAATGATTTTGGCAGGCGGTCAGGGCAGTAGACTTGGCGCACTTACCAAAAACGTAGCCAAGCCGGCTGTACCTTTTGGAGGAAAATACAAAATCATAGATTTCCCTCTATCAAACTGTGTTCATTCAGGTATTGACACTGTGGGCGTTTTAACACAGTATCAACCACTTGAACTAAACACATATATTGGAAACGGCGGTCCTTGGGATCTTGACAGAAACCGAGGTGGCGTATATATTCTTCCGCCATATCAGAGTGCGGCAGCAGGCGAATGGTACAAGGGTACTGCAAACGCTATTTACCAGAACCTGGGATTTTTGGATAGTTTCAATCCAAATAACGTACTTATCCTGTCCGGTGACCATATCTATAAGATGCACTATGGCGAAATGCTTAAAACTCATAAGAAATCAGGTGCGGCAATTACTATCGCCGTTATGCCTGTTCCTTGGGAAGAAGCACCACGTTTTGGTATTATGAACGTTGACGAAAACGGATTTATCACAGAGTTTGAAGAAAAGCCACAAAATCCAAAGAGCAACCTCGCTTCAATGGGTATTTACATTTTTGATTATCAGATTCTTAAAAAGTACCTTATGGACGATGAACGTGATCCTGCATCTTCTAACGACTTTGGTAAGAACATTATCCCAACAATGCTTAAGAACGGTGAAAAGATGGTAAGCTATCGTTTTGAAGGTTACTGGAAAGACGTTGGTACTGTTCAGAGTTTGTGGGAAGCAAATATGGACCTTATTGATAATCCGCCTAAATTTGATATTTACGACGATACATGGAGCATTTACTCAAGAAACAACGCTCTTGCCCCACAATATGTTGGCGATAATGCAAAGATTATTGAAAGCTCTGTCGCGCAAGGATGTAGCGTTTACGGCAACGTTTCACATTCCGTTATTTTCTCCGGCGTTAGCGTTGGCGATGGCACAGAAATTTTCGATTCTGTAATTATGCCTGACGTTAAAATCGGTAATAATGTTAAGATTACAAAAGCGGTTATCGGTCAGGGTGCTGTCATTGAAGATGGTGCAGTAATCGGTGAAACTACTGATGATGCAAGCCCTTACATTTCTTCTATGTGCACAGACGGACTTGTGCTTATTGAAGGCGGTGCTACTGTTAAAGAAAAATCCGACATTCCAAAATGCTCAATGGTTGAAGCAAATTAAAAGGGGGAATTAACAATGAGAGATACAATGGGCATTATAATTGCCAGTAATATAAACATTCCGCCATTTACAGATGTACGAAGTGCATCAGCTCTTCCAATGGCAGGCGGATTCAGAATTATTGACTTTATCCTTTCCAATATGGCAACAGCAGGTCTTCGCCGTATCGGTGTTGCAACACAGGCTAACTATTCATCACTTATGGACCATCTAAGAAGCGGTTCTCCGTGGGATTTGCACAGAAAAGACGACGGTCTTCACATTTTGCCTCCGAACATCGGTAACAAGAATACTGCAGAAATTATCAGAGGCGACCTTGATATCCTAAACGGCATTCGCCAGTATATCAGAAAGAGCCGTGAAACATACGTTATCCTTTCTCTTGGCAACTGTGTTTATAACATCGACTTTGAAAAGGTTTTGGAAAGCCATATTGAAAATAATGCAGACGTTACTGTTATTTATAAAAACCTTTCCGGCGTTGAAGAAAAAGAACTTTCTCGTTACACACTTTTGGATATTGACAAGGATAACAGAATCACTGATATTGAAGTTTGTCCTTACTATCCAAAGACAACTAATGCAGGCATTGACGTTTTCGTTATGGAAAGAGCACTTTTAGAGAGTGTTTTAGACGAATGCTCTGCTCGTGGTAACCACGATTTCATCAAGGATGCTCTTGCACAGAAGATGACAGGTCTTAGAATGTTCGCATATGAACACGACGGCTATGTTGACAAGGTTGACAGTATGATAGCATACTACAACAACAATATGAAGTTCCTTGAAAAGGAAGTTCAGGACGAAATGCTTAAAAACCCTAAACTTCCTGTTTACACTAAAAACCGTGACCTTCCACCAACAAAATACGGAAGCGACGCAAAAGTTATTAACTCTTACATTGCAGACGGTTGTTTGATTGAGGGAACTGTTATAAACAGTGTTCTTTCAGGAAATGTGGCTGTGAAAAAAGGTGCAGTTGTAAAGAATTCCGTTCTTATGCAAGCTACAGTTGTGGGTGAAGATTCCACACTTGAATATGTTGTACTTGACAAAGACGTTGAAGTTTCAAAAGGAAAGCAACTTATCGGTCAGGACACCTACCCTGTTCCTGTGTCAAAAGGAACTGCAATCTAAAAAATTAATCCGCAGGGCAAATGCCTTGCGGATTTTTTTGTTTAAAAAATATATTTTTTGCGTATAATATATAAAACAACGCACAGGAGGTGTTTTTATGGAAAAGAAAATGAGCCCAAGCGCAAAAACATTATTAGGGATTTCCCTTGTTATTGTTTGTCTTTTGGTGGCAACTTTATTTATAACAGGTTGCAGTAATTCCGAAACGGAAAATGGTACAGTTGTTCCACAAACCACGCCTGACACCACAGTTTCAGGACAGAACGTTACCGATAAGCCTGTGGAAAATTCGGGCATAACAGCGGAAAAGGCAAAAAGAATTGCCCTGACCCATGCAGGTGCTACCGAAGATACGGTGCAAAGGTTTGTATCAAAACTTGACAACGAAGATGGCAGACAGGTTTATGAAATCGAGTTTGATTTTAACGGTTTTGAATTTGACTATGAAATAGACGCAAAAAGCGGAGAGATTTTGAAGTTTGATAAAGAGCTGAAATAAGCCTTGTTGCAATTCTTACAACAAAAAAGTACGAACAAAAGTTCGTACTTTTTTATTACTTAATTACGATATTTACAAGTTTTCCTGGAACGCAGATTACCTTAACAATAGTCTTTCCATCTACCATTTCGCGAACCTTGTCAGCTTCCATTGCAATCTTTTCCATATCTTCACGGCTTGCACCGTTTGGAACCATAATCTTGTCACGGATTTTGCCGTTTATCTGAACAACAACTTCGATTTCATCGTCAATTGTCTTTGCTTCATCAAATTCAGGCCAAGCCTTTGTAGCAAGGATTCCGCCGTCACCGTACATTTCCCAAAGTTCTTCTGTAACGTGTGGCGCAACAGGGTTTAGAAGTGTGATTAATGTTCTGTATTCACCCTTTGTAACCTTCTCTGCCTTATAGAAATCGTTTACAAGACTCATCATTGTAGCGATAGCTGTATTGAACTTCATCTTTTCAAAGTCATCTGTTACCTTTTTGATTGTCTTATGAACTGTGCTTTCAAGTTCCTTTGAGTATTCGTCGCCATCAACCAAAAGTTCCTGAAGATTCCATACACGCTCCAAGAACTTATAGCAACCCTTTAGTCCCTTTTCTGACCAAGGTGTTGACTGGTCAAATGCACCGATAAACATTTCGAATGTACGAACCGCGTCTGCGCCGTAATCGTTAACAACTTCGTCAGGGTTAACTACGTTACCTCTTGACTTTGACATCTTTTCGCCGTTCTCACCCAAAATCATACCGTGAGATGTTCTCTTCTGGTATGGTTCCTTTGTTGGAACTACGCCGATATCGTATAGGAACTTGTGCCAGAATCTTGAGTATAGCAAGTGAAGAGTTGTGTGCTCCATACCGCCGTTGTACCAATCAACTGGTGACCAGTAATCAAGAGCTTCTTTTGATGCTAGTGCATCGTTATTGTGTGGGTCCATATAACGTAGGAAGTACCAGCTTGAGCCTGCCCACTGTGGCATTGTGTCAGTTTCACGAGTAGCCTTGCCACCACAATGCGGACAAGTTGTGTTTATCCATTCTGTAGCCTTTGCAAGTGGTGATTCACCGTTTTCACCTGGTTCAAATGTTCCAAGTTCAGGAAGTTCTAGTGGAAGTTCTTCTTCAGGGATACATACCCAACCGCACTTTTCACAGTATACTAGTGGAATTGGTTCACCCCAGTATCTCTGACGTGAGAATACCCAGTCACGAAGCTTGTAGTTTACTTTCTTGTGTCCGATTCCCTTTTCTTCAAGGAATTTAATCATAGCAGGGATTGCGTCTTTTACGCTCATTCCGTCAAGGAATCCTGAGTTTACCATGTTGCCGCTTGAAACATCAGTATATGCTTCTTTCTGAACGTCTTCTCCGCCTGCAACAACTTCGATGATTGGAAGATTGAACTTCTTTGCAAAATCCCAGTCACGGCTGTCGTGTGCAGGAACCGCCATAATTGCACCTGTTCCGTATGTTACAAGAACATAGTCTGAAATGAATACAGGGATTTCCTTGCCTGTTACAGGGTTAATTGCATTAACTCCAACAAGCTGTGCACCTGTCTTATCCTTTGCAAGCTCTGTTCTTTCAAATTCTGATTTTTTAGAAGCTTCGGCGATATATGCCTTAACTTCGTCAGCATTTTCAAGAGTTGGAAGTAGCTTTTCAACAATCTTGTGTTCTGGTGATAGAACCATATATGTTGCACCGAATAGTGTGTCACATCTTGTTGTGTAAACAACGATGTCATCACCTGAAGTTAGGCGGAATGTTACTTCTGCACCTTCACTTCTGCCAATCCAGTTCTTCTGCTGAGTCTTAACTCTTTCGATATAGTCAACTTCGTCAAGGTCGTCAATTAGACGCTGTGCATACTCTGTAATCTTAAGCATCCACTGGCTCTTTCTCTTCTGAACAACTTCGCTTCCGCAACGTTCACAAACTCCGTTAACAACTTCTTCGTTTGAAAGACCGACCTTACAGCCTGTACACCAGTTAATAGGCATTTCCTGCTTATATGCAAGACCTTTCTTGAAAAGTTGCTGGAAAATCCACTGTGTCCATTTATAGTATGAAGGGTCAGTTGTATTAACTTCACGTGACCAGTCAAATGAGAAACCAAGCATCTTTAACTGACGTGTAAAGTTTGCAACGTTCTGCTCTGTAACAATTCTTGGGTGAACTTTGTTCTTGATAGCAAAGTTTTCTGTCGGAAGACCGAATGCGTCCCAACCGATTGGATATAGAACGTTATACCCTTGCATTCTTCTCTTTCTTGCAAGGATGTCAAGAGCTGTGTAGCTTCTTGGGTGTCCTACGTGTAGTCCCTGCCCTGATGGGTATGGGAACTCGATTAGGGCATAGAATGGTTCTTTTTCACTGCCGTTTTCAGCGTGGAAACAACCTTCCTGCTCCCATCTGTCTTGCCATTTTTTCTCAATATTTTGATAGTCATATGTTTTCATAGGTTTATACCCCCTTAATCATCTATGTCTACATTGATACGCTCTGCATCATCCCACAAGCGTTCCAATGAATAAAAATCTCTTGTTTCTCTGTCCATAACGTGAACAATTATATCGGCAAAATCAAGAAGTATCCAGCTACCACCACGATAACCTTCAGTATGAAGAGCTTCAAATCCAGCCTCTTTCATCTTAACTTCAACTTCATCTGCCGCAGCACGAACCTGAACGTTTGAGTTACAGGTACAAATAACGAAGTAATCTCCTAGTGACGTAAGTTCAGAAATATTTAAAACATCAATATTCTCTGCTCGTTTATCGTCAAGAGCTTTTGCTATTATCTTTAATCTTTCCATTAAAGTTTTCCTTTCTTATATATAATACTCCAAATTATATATTACTACATTTTTTCCGAAAAGTCTATATTTTATTGAGAAAAAGTGCGGTTTTTTCAAAAAAAGATACACTAAAACCTAGTTTAGTGTATCAGTTTTCTTTATTAACTTATATATTTCGTCCAAAGCATCACATTTTGCAAGCTTTTTAACGTTTTTGCCCATTTTTGAAAGCTCCGCCTTATCGCTTGTTAACTGGCTGATTTTTTCATACAGGCTTTCTGCTGAAAGTTCGCTTTCAACAATAACGACTGCCGCTTCATTTCGCTCAAACTCTCTTGCATTCTGTTCCTGATGGTTTCTTACCACGTTAGGTGATGGAATCAGGATTGAGGCTTTTCCAAGTGCCGCAATTTCTGAAACTGTAATAGCTCCTGCTCTTGAAACCACAAGGTCCGCCGCTGCCATAACAGTGCTCATATTGTTGATGTATGGCACAACCTTTATTTCATCGTCAAGTGTAACTTTTTCATCGTTAAGTTTTCTGGTTACTTCCTGATAATTTCTGTCGCCTGTTGCAAATAAGATATTGAACTTTCTCTCTTCTGATGCCTTTTTCAAAACGCCTATCATGGTTTCGTTTATTTTCTGTGCACCAAGGCTTCCGCCGAAAACAAGGACAAATGGTTTGTCACCAAGTCCAAGTTCTTCTCGTGCAGTTTCCTTGTCGGCAGTAAGAATCTCGCCTCTTACAGGGTTTCCTGTAACAACGCATTTCTTTGGGTCTTTCATTTGCTCAATGCTTTCTTCAAAACTCAAAGCAACGTAATTAACGTACTTTTCAGCACCTTTTACGGTAAGACCCGGATAAACATTCTGCTCGTGTATCAGTGCCGGAATGCCTGCCTTTTTTGCAGCCATGGCAACAGGACCTGACACGTATCCGCCTGTTAATACCACGAAATCAGGCTTGAAATCACGAATAATCTTCTGGCAATCAAGTCTTGATTTTATAAGTTTCATTACCACAGAAACGTTCTTTAAAAGATTCTTTCTGTCAAAGCCACGTATATCAATATACTTGATTTTATAGCCTGATGCCGGAACAAGTTTTTTCTCAAGGCCTCTTTCCGTACCAATGAAAAGTGCCTCAAAATCGTCCTCTTTTGTCTTGATATAATCGGCTATTGATATGGCAGGGTTAATATGCCCCGCAGTACCACCGCCTGCAAACAAAACTCTCATAAATTACCTCATTTATTTATTTTGCGAAGAATACCTCGAAACGCTCAGCACAATTCCCATTTCAGCAAGGAGTATCATAATCGCCGTACCACCATAGCTGAAGAACGGCAGGGACACGCCTGTATTCGGGATAGATGCTGTTGCAACGCCGATATTTAGTATGGTCTGAATGGCAACCTGTGCCATAATTCCAACTACTGTAAGTGAGCCGAATACGTCATCCGCTTCCATTGCGATTTTTACGCCACGGATTATAAGACCGATAAACATTCCAATGATTACTATTGCGCCGATAAGTCCAAGTTCTTCACAGATAACCGCAAAGATAAAGTCATTATAAGGCTCCGGAAGATATGAGAACTTCTGTACGCTTTCCCCAAGGCCTTTCCCGAATATACCGCCTGAACCGATAGCGTAAACCGCCTGTGCTGTCTGGTATCCTGTTCCCTGCATATCAGTGAACGGGTTCAAAAAGCTTGTAAGTCTTGCCATTCGTGTTGGGTTAACCGCCGCAACAATGCCAATAAGTCCGGCACAAGCAGCTGCACCGCCACCTATTATAAGTCCCGCATTTGCACCGCCTACCAAAAGCACGCAGAGGGCAATACCGCAAATAACGATAGTACCTGAAAGGTGAGTTTCTGCAAGAAGTAGTACCGCAACAACGCCAATCCATACGATGTACTGACCAAGACCCTTATTTGTTCTTATGTCATATTGTTTATCTTCTATAAGCGATGCAAAGAACATAGCGATGGAAATTTTCATAATTTCCGATGGCTGAAGTTCCATAAAGCCAAGGTTTATCCAACGACGTGAACCATTATGGGAAACGCCGATACCCGGCAAGAATACAAGTACCAAAAGTCCGATACAAATAATCATAAAAATTCTTGCATACGGCTTTAGATTTCTATAGTCAATATGAGCAAGGCTGAACATAGCACCAGCGCCAAGGACTACAAACAAGAACTGACGAATGAAGAAGTGATAACTTCTGCCGAACTTTACGTTTGCAGTTGGTGTTGATGCTGAAAGTAGCATAATAAGACCAAACGCCACCAAAACGCCTACTAAAAGCAAGAATGTATAGTCCATTTCTCCAGGGGTTCTGTCCGAATAAAGTAGACTTGCAATAAATCCGCCTTTTTTCTTCTTAACCGGCTTTTTTGTACTGCGATGTGCTGTGCTACTTGCTTTTTTAACAGGCGGTACAGAACTTACCCTGCGGACATTCTGCGTGGTAGTTCTTCTTCCGCCAGATGTATTTCTCTTTTGTGTGGATTTTCCTGAATTAAAATCCCTTACCATCTTTTATCTTCCTTTCAAGGTCACTTAAAAGCCACCTGCCGGCATAATTGCCAATACTGAAATGATACACAAAACCAAGGTAACTAAAGTGAATACCGATACTATCTTAACTTCACGCCATCCACACATCTCAAAATGGTGATGTATAGGTGACATTTTAAATATACGTTTTCCTGTCATCTTAAAGGATGCAACCTGAAGAATAACTGACAGGGTTTCAAATAAATATACAAATCCGCAGATTATAAGGATAAGTGGCATACCAAGTCCCACTGCCACAACGGAGATTGCACCACCCAAGAATAATGAGCCTGTATCTCCCATAAACACCTTTGCAGGGTGTTTGTTAAATATTAAAAATCCAAGGCATCCGCCCAAAAGTGCCATTGCGAAAATGGTTTCGGCAGAGCTTTTAAACATACAAGCAGCAATTCCGAAGAATAATGCCACAACCACTGTTATGCTTGTTGCAAGACCGTCAATTCCGTCTGTTAAGTTAACAGCATTTACTGTTCCTGTTACCACAAATAGAATAAATACTATGTACAATATCCAAGGAAGTTCCACAGTTTTGCTCATAAACGGAATAACAATTTCTGTGTTTAAATTTCCTGTTTCTTTTAAAACCAAAATATATATAACTGACAAAATCGCCTGAAGCAAGAACTTCTGCTTTGCAGTAAGGCCAAGATTTCGTTTTTTTACTACCTTTACGTAATCGTCCACAAAGCCGATTACACCAAAACCTGTTGCAATTAATAGCATCATCAAAAGGCGTATATCAAATTTGGCAAAAAGTGCAGCCAGCACCGACACTAACACTCCTGCGATAAACATCATTCCGCCCATTGTTGGTGTGCCTGCCTTGTTCTTGTGCCAGTTTGGTCCAATTTCAAGTATCTCCTGACCAAATTTTAGCTTTGTAAGCCAAGGGATTACTACAGGTCCCAAAACCGCTGTTACTAAAAATGCAATTACCATCGGCAAAATGAAATACCACATACTGCCCGATGTTTCTTCTATAAGTGCCAAAAATGTGTTTAACATATAAAGCGCTCCTTTATTTCTTTAGTGCATCCACTATCTGTTCAAATCTCATTCCACGTGATGCCTTTACCAAAACTGCATCACCAGGTTTTAAGTATTCTTTCAAAAGGTCAATTGCTTCCTTGTTTGTCTTAAAGCTCTTTGTATTCTTAATACCTGCAAAACTTGCACCACGGGCAATAAATCTTGAGTTATCGCCAACTGTTACAAGCATATCCATATCCTCTATTGAAAGACCCACTTCGTAAAGTGCTTTTTCTGCAAATGTTCCCATTTCAAGAACGTCACCAAGAACTGCAATCTTGCGCTTTGCTTTCATATCGCGAAGAACGCAAAGGGCTGCACGCATTGAATCAGGTGATGCATTGTAACAGTCATTTATAACTGTAACGCCACCGAAATCCCTGATTTCCATTCTCATACTTGTTAAAAGGAACTCACGGATACCGTCAATTATATCCTTCATCGGGATATTGTAATGGCGACCTACCGCAATAGCGATAAGTGCATTATAAACATTATGAATACCTGGGATTTTTACGTACACTTCGTGGTTTTCGCCGTCCACTTTCACCGTGAACTTTGTTCCGTCAATACCAAGGTTCTTTATGTTCTTTGCAACCAAGTCGCAATTTTTATTCTCAATACCGCAGGTTACAACACGGCATCTGTCAAAATGGCGAGTTAAGAACTTGTCATCGCCGTTTACCACCAAAAGCCCATCCTTATCCATAAAGTCACA
>JAZOOY010000034.1:0-48992 GCA_045655325.1 Clostridia bacterium | reverse complement strand
TGAACATAGTCCGCACTGCAAGCATGCGTCGCCGTTCCATGTAGGAACATCGATAGCAATACCTCTCTTTTCATATGCTGATGAGCCAAGAGGAACTTCACCGTTAGCATAAGGAACGAATGTAGATACAGGTAGCTGCATTCCGCGGAAACCGTTGATTGGAACAAGAACATTGTTTACATAATCAACAAGCTTGCCTTCGCCTTCATGCTTAACAGAAAGGTCTTCGTCCTTTGCATCCTTCCATGAAGCAGGAACTTCCACCTTAACGATTGCACCTGCACCTGCATCGATAGCATCGTGGTTCATCTTAACGATAGCGTCACCCTTCTTTGAGTAAGAAGCAGTAGCAGCTTCCTTCATGTAACGGATAGCATCGTCAGCAGGGATGATATCTGCAAGTTTGAAGAATGCAGATTGAAGTACTGTGTTGATTCTGTTGCCAAGACCGATTTCCTTACCGATCTTAACACCGTCGATTGTATAGAACTGAATGTTGTTTTCAGCGATATATCTCTTAACCTGTCCTGGTAGGTGTGATTCAAGCTCTTCTGCGTTCCATGAGCAGTTTAGTAGGAATACGCCGCCTGGCTTAACATCCTGAACCATATCATACTGTCTGATGTATGAAGCTTTGTGACAAGCAACGAAGTCAGCCTTGTTGATTAGGTATGTTGATGTAATCTTAGCGTTACCAAAACGTAGGTGAGATACTGTAAGACCACCTGACTTCTTTGAGTCGTAGTCGAAGTATGCCTGAACGTTCATATCTGTGTGGTCACCGATGATCTTTACAGAGTTCTTGTTAGCACCAACAGTACCGTCAGCACCAAGACCCCAGAACTTACAGCTCTTGATTCCTTCTGGTGTTGTGTTAGGATTTTCTGTAATTTCAAGTGAAAGATTTGTTACGTCATCGTTGATACCGATTGTGAACATCTTCTTTTCTGTGTTCTTAAATGCAGCGATGATCTGAGCAGGAGTTGTATCCTTTGAACCAAGACCATAACGTCCACCGAATACTGGAATATCAGCGAACTTAGATGTTGAAAGTGCTGCAACAACGTCAAGGTATAGAGGTTCACCAATTGAACCAGGTTCCTTTGTTCTGTCAAGAACAACAATCTTGCGAGCAGATGCTGGAATTGAATCAATGAAGTGCTTTGTTGAGAAAGGTCTGTATAGACGAACCTTAATCATACCAACCTTTTCGCCCTTTGCTGTTAGGTAGTCAACAGTTTCTGCGATTGTATCGTTAGCAGAACCCATAGCGATGATAACTGTTTCAGCATCAGCTGCGCCGTAGTAGTTAAATAGCTTGTAGTCTGTACCGATCTTAGCATTAACCTTGTCCATATATTCCTGAGTAAGTTCAGGGATAGCATTGTAGTAGTTGTTTGAAGCTTCCTTTGCCTGGAAGAAGATGTCAGGGTTCTGAGCTGTACCTCTCTGAACTGGGTGAGCAGGATTTAGAGCACCCTGTCTAAATGCGTTGATTGCATCCCAGTCAACAAGTTCTGCAAGGTCTTCATAATCCCAGCAAGCAACCTTCTGGTATTCGTGAGAAGTTCTGAAACCGTCAAAGAAGTGAAGGAATGGAACTCTACCCTTAATTGTTGTAAGGTGTGCAACAGCACCAAGGTCCATAGCTTCCTGAGGGTTTGTTGATGCAAGCATAGCAAAACCTGTCTGACGGCAAGCCATAACGTCCTGGTGGTCACCAAAGATTGAAAGCGCGTGTGAAGCTAGTGCTCTTGCTGATACGTTAAATACGCAAGGTAAAAGTTCACCGGCAATCTTGTACATATTAGGGATCATAAGAAGTAGACCCTGTGAAGCTGTGTAAGTTGTTGTTAGTGCACCTGCAGCTAGGGAACCGTGAACGGTACCTGCAGCACCAGCTTCTGACTGCATTTCAGTTACCTGAACTGTTCTGCCGAAAATGTTCTTCTGGCCGGCAGTTGCCCATTTGTCTGTTACCTCAGCCATGTTTGATGACGGGGTAATAGGATAGATAGCAGCAACGTCTGTAAACGCATAAGAAGCGTAAGCAGCAGCGGTGTTACCATCCATTGTTTTCATTTTTCTTGCCATGGAAAATATCCTCCTTTTTATATCATATAGGATTTACAAAAATTAATTGTGAATTTAATAATATCCATATAAATATATAGTAGCACTTTTTTGGTACAAAATCAATATATAAATATAAGAAAAGATTATTTTTTTTGTGAAATATATGGATTTTTATAAAATAATAACAATAATCCGTGGTATATCCCGCTTAAAAAATGAAAATAATAACATAAAAGGAAGCTGAAAACATACAAATCCCCGAAGAAACAGTACATATTTTTGAGAAAAGGGGATGTATTTAATGAATAAAGTCGAAATTTGCGGTGTTAACACATCAAAGCTGCCGGTGCTTTCAAAAAAGGAAAAAGAGGAGCTTTTTATCAAGATAAAACAGGGCGACAAGTCGGCAAGAGAGGTGTTTATCCACGGGAATTTGCGACTGGTTTTAAGCGTGATTCAAAGGTTTTCAAACCGTGGCGAAAATGCTGACGATTTGTTTCAGGTGGGGTGTGTGGGATTAATTAAGGCTATTGATAACTTTGACCTTTCACAGAATGTGCAGTTTTCCACCTATGCCGTGCCTATGATTATCGGTGAAATCAGGCGCTATCTTCGTGATAATAACTCAATCAGGGTCAGCAGGTCATTAAAAGATATCGCCTATAAGGCACTTTATGCCAAGGAAAAATTAATTAACCAAAATTCCAAAGAGCCCACGGTTGCGGAGATTGCAAAGGAACTTGACCTTCCTAAAGAGGACGTGGTTTTTGCCCTTGACGCCATAACCGAGCCTGTCAGTTTGTTTGAGCCTGTTTATCACGATGGCGGTGAGGCTATTTATGTTATGGACCAGGTCAGAGACTCCAAAAACACCGACGAAAACTGGCTTCGGGATATTGCCGTTGCAGAAGCAATGAAGCACCTTTCGGGAAGAGAAAAGCATATTTTAAACCTGCGATTTTTCCAAGGAAAAACACAAATGGAAGTTGCGGATGAAATAGGCATTTCTCAAGCACAGGTGTCCCGACTTGAAAAATCCGCCCTTTCCCACATGCGAAAATACGTGTAAATTAAAAACCCACTTGAAAGCAAGTGGGTTTTGTGGTAGAATAGGAAAGTTCGAAAACCAAATTCACATAAAAGGACAAAAAGATGAAACTCTGGATAATTTTTATTTTACTTTACGGAATACTAAAAGGCTCAAGAGAGCCGATTAAAAAGGCTGTTTTAAAGGACGTTGGCGTATTGACGGCGCTATTTGTGTACACCTTTGTGGGATTTTTGATGTCGGCACCAACAGCGGTGGGCGTTTTTTCGGTAACGCCATTTGCATTTTCTTTGGTGGTGATAAAATCCTTTGTAATATTTGTGGCGTGGATTTTGGCATTTTTAGCAATCAAAAAAGTGCCTGTCAGCGTCTACGGAATCTGCGATATGTCACGAGTGATTTTCTCAACACTTCTGGGCGTATTCTTCCTTGGTGAATCCCTGACGGCAAAGGGAATTGTCAGCCTTGTACTTGTTGTGGCAGGACTTTATTTTGCCAATACAAAAAAGAGTGCCGAAAACGAAAATTACAGTATGAAATACATCTGGCTGATTCTTGCAGAATGCTTTTTGAATGCAGTTTCAGGCACAATGGATAAGTACATAATGTCAACAGGGCAAATCACATCTTCAGCACTTCAGTTCTGGTTTATGCTTTTGCTGTCCGTGTTCTACCTTGCATACATACTCATAAAACGAGAGAAATTGGAACTTAAAAAAGCATTCACAAATCCGTGGCTTTATGTGTTGAGCTTTTCCCTGATTTTGGGCGACAGAATGCTCTTTATCGCAAATGCCGACCCTGAAAGTCAGGTTACGGTTATGACTTTGGTAAAGCAAAGCTCTGCGGTGGTTACGGTCATTTTGGGCAAGCTGATTTATAAGGAAAAAAACATTATACGAAAACTTATTTGCGCAGGCGTTATCCTTTTGGGAATTGCCCTTGCGGTTATATAAAAAAGCACCCGTTTTGGGTGCTTTTTTACTTAAACAAATCCATAATTTCTTCTTTTGAAAGGCTTGCCAGGGTGGCGTTGTTTTGTGCCACGATTTCATCGGCAAGGTTTTGTTTTTTCTCCTGAAGCTTCAAAATCTGTTCTTCAATTGTGCCTTTGGCTGCAAGTTTTATAACGTGAACCGCCTTGGTCTGCCCAATTCGGTAGGCTCGGTCTGATGCCTGACTCATTACTGCAGGATTCCACCACGGGTCGTAGTGAATAACCATATCGGCGCCTGTCAAGTTAAGACCTGTTCCGCCAGCTTTTAGTGAAACTAAGAACACTTCTTTTTCGCCTTTATTGAACCTGTCGGCAAGGATTGTTCGCTCTTGGGCAGGTGTAGATCCGTCAAGGTAGAATGCAGATATTCCCGCTTCCAGAAGTTTTTCACGTATGATTGCAAGCATAGACGTAAACTGTGAGAATATGAGAATTCTGTGCCCTGCGTTTATGCCGTTTTCCACAAGTTCCAATAACAGATTCAGCTTACCGCTTTCCTTGTCATACTCGTTTGAGATAAGGGACGGATGGCAACAAATCTGACGAAGTCGCATAAGTAGTGACAAAACTCGCATCTTGTCGCCAAATTCAAGAAGCTCTCTTGCCTCTTTTTTCGCGGTAGAAAGGTATGCTGAATAGATTTTCTTTTGTGATGGTTCAAGCTCTGCAAAGAATGTGTTTTCAATCTTGTCAGGAAGCTCTGACAGTACTTCAAACTTCATTCTTCTTAAAATAAACGGCCTGATTTTGCCCTTTAGAGCCACGCTTGCCGAGTCATCGCCGTGGGTAATCGGCTTTTCAAATCTTGCCAAAAACTGTGGGTGAGTGAAAAGATGCCCAGGCATAATGAAGTCAAAAATTGACCATAACTCGGAAAGGGAATTTTCTATCGGCGTACCCGATAGTGCAAAGCGCTTTTCAGCACGGATTTTCTTAACCGCCTTGGCGCTTAGGGTTTTCGGGTTTTTAATGTGTTGCGCTTCGTCAATGAAACAATAAGAGAAACTATGTTCCTGATACTCTAAAATATCACGGCGAAGTAGCGGATAGGACGTGATTATAAAGTCATATCCCGAAATGTCGGCAAGTGCCGACTGTCTGTCTTCCTTTGTGCCGTCAATTATCTTGGCTTTTGCGCAAGGTGCAAAACGCTTGATTTCAGAAAGCCAGTTATAGGTAACAGCACTAGGCGTTACCACAAGTGCCGGTTTTTCAGGCTTTTCGCTCATAACAAAGGCGATAACCTCTAAAGTTTTACCAAGACCCATATCGTCGGCCAAAATTCCGCCAAGTCCAAGCTCGGAAAGCTGTTTCATCCAGTGCACGCCTGTTTTTTGATAGTCACGAAGAACGGTGTCAAGGTAATCGGGAATTCTAGCCCGAAGATTGCGGATTCTGTCAATCAACTCGCCAAAGGCCTTGTTTTTTTCAATCTTTCCGTTTTCTGAAAGACCTGCAAGATACAGGGCATTATAGCGGTCAAGTGCCTTTTTGCCGTCCTTTATATCGTTATATGAAAAGTCAAGGTTTGATAAGATTTCAAAACCCGACAGCGACTCGTCAATCTCTAAAAATGCACCGTCTTTTGTCCTGAAAAACGGCTTTTTATGGCGTATTGCGCTCATAATTCCCATAATTTCAGCAGGTGTTAAATCGGTATCAAAGCCCACTTCCAAAAGGTCAATGCCGTGAGAATAGTAGGCAGTATTTTTGATTTCAGGTGCTTCCTTTACCAAAAGAGAAGAAAAGCTGTCTGACGGATGAAGATTAGCGATTTTTGAAAGTTTTCCAAGAGTTTTGGTCAAAAATTCAAACACATCGGCATCTTCGGTTAAATAGAATGTTCCGTGGTCTTCCGAAAAGTTTTCAAAGAAGGAAAGAACATAGTCTTCGCCCGAAAAATCTCGCACAACAATCTTGTCCTGTTCGGTGGCATCTGATGGAAGACGTACCGAAATTTTGCCGTAGCTTGCAGTAATAACCGCAGAAATTCCGTCGTCAAATCTATCAAAATATATATCAAAAAGTGGTTTGTCATCAATAATTACATTTTCAACACCCTGCAGAACCACGCCCTTTTGGCCACGAAGATGTGGAAGAACAGTTGCTGCAAAGTTCACGGAGTTTCCGCCCTGAAAATCTATCTGTGTACGGCTTTCTATTGAAAGGGCATTATAAATCGGCATAAACCATTTCTGCCAATCTTCGCTTGTTCTGTAAAGGTCACCCTCGTAGAAAAACCAGCTACCGTCAGGGATAACCGCAATACCTGTTTGCGGAACGGAAATGTTGATTCCGCTGTCTGTTGCGGTAACGTCCACCAAAATATCAGGGTCATCTTCCAAAATCTGAAGATTCGGCTGAAGCATTCCGTCCACAACAAACTTGCAGTCAGCTTTTGCAAGGTAAGGTAGCAGTCTTTTTGCGGTAAAATTGCCGAATTCCGTCATTGTAAGAGTCTGTGTATAAACCGATGAGCCACCGGATTTGTTCTGGTAGGCTTCTGCAAGGATATCAAGAATGGTCCGCTCCGGCTCGTTAAAGTAAAAGTTTTTTAAAGAGAATGCTTTGTGTTTTGAAAGCTTGTATTCTGTGCCTTGAGAAAGGCAGGAAAGGAAACTTTCGCAAGCCGCAATCGGGGTATCGGAGCCACCCAAAGTGATAGATGCCGCATAGGTGCATTCACGTCTGTAATTTGTGTTTATTCTGAAAACAAAACCTGCATGGAGCGGTGATTTTTCGTTTGAAATGGCCTCAAATTCAAGGCACAAATCCTGTGCCGCTTTGGCATCCATATCGGAAAAATCTTCCCCAGATAAAAGCTCGGTCTGGCGAGCTTTCAGCGTTGCAACAATGTGCTTGCAGTTTGCGTTCATTGTCTGAAAATACGGGCAGGTACAAAATGTTTCGGCTATATTTCCCGCTTCATCAAAAGAAATGTGTACATTATACACCTTATCGCTGTCAACAGCCGATGTCAGCTGGTCTTCGGCACGGGTTCTAAGATGCACTCGTCCTTCACGGAAATAGTCCATTCCCGACTTGAAAATGTTGTCAGAACAGATTTTTTTAATGTCTTTATCTGATATCTTCAAAGCGTGTACCTCCCTTTCTTGGTATCTTTTAATTATAACATTCAAATATTGTAAATTCAATAGTTTTTGTTGATTTTTCTTCGGGTTTGAGTTAAAATATAAATATGATATAACTTTGGAGGAATTTTTAATGAAATTGGGAGCTCTTACGAATGATGTTGCCATTGACTTGGGAACAGAGAACATACGTATATATTATAAAGGCACAATTATAGATGAACCGGCGGTTATCGCCTATGACGAATATAATGACAATATCGTGGCAATCGGTCAGGAAGCCTATGAAATGCTTGGCAAGAACCCTGAAACCTTTACGGTTGTAAGACCGCTTGAGGGCGGAGTTATAACCGACTATGAAATGGCTTGCCAGCTTATCAACGCATTTTTGGCAAAGGTTATCGGCGGAGTTATAAAGCCAAGAGTTGTTGCAACAGTTCCTTGCGGAATTACCGACGTTGAACGCCGTGCAATCCGTGACGCAATAATGGCGGCGGAAATGCGTGAGGTATACCTTGTTGAATCACCTGTTGCAGGTGCAATCGGCGCAAACTGTGACGTTGGCCTTGCCCGTGGTATGATGATTGTGGATTTGGGTGGCGGAAAGTGTAATATCGCATCAATTTCCGTTGGTCAAAGCGTAACAGGTCGCTTGGTGAGAATCGGCGGAATTGATTTTACTAACGCACTAATTGCAAAGATTGAAGAAGACCACGACCTTAAAATCGGAATCCACACAGCAGAACGTGTTAAAAAGGAAATAGGCTGTGCATTCCAGCGTGAAAATGACGAAACAACCGTTATAAGCGGATACAATAAAAAGACAAGAAAGCCTGAAAAGATTGTTATCCATTCAGAAGAAGTTCGTGAAGCTTTCCGTGAACTTCTGGATAAAATCGCAAAGGAAATAAAAACTGCCCTTGACGAAACACCAACCGAACTTTTGGGCGATATTATGGAAGACGGAATACTTTTAGTAGGTGGCGGTGCACAGCTTTTTGGACTTGCGAAAAAGCTCAGACACGACCTTGGGGTTAAGGTATTCTTGGCAGAAGATGCAGAGGGCTGTCCTGTTCGCGGTGCAGGCGTAATTGCCGACAACATTGATAAGATGAGTGAAAATAATAGCTATGTGTTTACAAAATGCTGATTTGGTAAAAGATGACGAAACTTTGGAAGACTTGCAACTTGCGGGGCTTTCAATTATCCAGAAAAAAGACGGATTCCGTTTTGGGATAGATGCCGTTTTGCTTTCTGATTTTGCAAAGGATATAAAAGCAGAAAGTATGCTTGATATGTGCACAGGAAGCGGAATTGTTCCTGTTCTGATGTCGGCAAAAACCAATATTCCGAAGATTTTCGGCATCGAAATTCAGGAAGAAATTTTTGAAACGGCAAAGAGAACTCTGGAATATAACCGACTTTGTGACAGAGTGCATTTTGACTTGGGCGATATCAAAAACGGAGCGGAAATTTACGGGAAAAGGCAGTTTGACTTAATAACCTGCAATCCGCCTTATATGCCGGCAGGAACTGCGGTAAAAAACGAGCTTGATACCAAGGTAATTGCCCGCCACGAGGTTATGTGTACCTTGGAAGACGTAATTTCCGTTGGTGCACAGCTGGTAAAACAGCACGGGCATCTTGTGATGGTGCATAAGCCGACACGCCTTTGTGACATACTTTGCCTTATGCGGGAAAACAAAATTGAGCCGAAGCGTATTCGGTTTGTACATAAACGAGTTGGCACCGAGCCAAGCCTTGTGCTGGTAGACGGTGCATACCTTGGCGGAAGAGAACTTCGTATTCTGCCACCTTTATATCTCTTCGATGATAACGGAGAAGAAACTTTGGAATTGAAAAGGATTTACGGACGATGAGTGGAATTTTATATTTGTGTGCAACGCCTATCGGGAACCTTGGGGATATTTCGGCACGTTGCCTTGAGGCATTTGAAAATGCCGACCTTATTGCTTGCGAAGATACCCGAAGAACAGTTCAGCTACTAAACCATTTCGGTATAAAAAAGCAACTTACAAGCTATCACGAACATAACAAACGTGAAAAGGGCGAAGTGATTGTAAACCTGTTAAAAGACGGAAAAAATGTGGTTTTGGTGTCCGATGCGGGAACACCTGCCATTTCTGACCCGGGCGAAGATTTGGTGAAACTTTGCATTGAAAATGACTTGCAGGTAACACCGATTCCGGGATGCGTTGCGGGGATAAACGCCCTGATTGTGTCAGGACTTCCCACCCGAAGATTTGCTTTTGAAGGCTTTTTGTCTGTTAATAAACGCCACAGAAAAGAGCATCTTGAAAGTGTTAAAAATGACACCCACACCCTGATTTTCTATGAAGCACCGCACAAGCTACCATATACCCTCTCTGATATGCTTGAGATTTTGGGCGACAGAAAGATTGCGCTTTGCCGTGAGCTTACAAAAATTCACGAAGAAATAATCCGCACAACGCTAAAAGAAGCGCAGAATCTTTATACTGAAACCTCACCAAAGGGCGAATTTGTAATCGTAATTGAGGGTGCAAAAGAGCCGGAAAAAGAAGAGGCTTGGTGGGAAGCTTTAAGCGTAGAAGAGCACGTTGAAAAGTACATCGCCGACGGCGTTGACTCAAAGGAAGCGGTTAAAATGACAGCAAAGGATAGAAACCTGCCAAAGAGAGAAGTATATAACATTTATCACAATATATAAAAAATACCCCGAAAAAATTTCGGGGTATTTTTGTGCCTTTCCTTAAAACTTTCATATTATATAAATGTAAGACTATGAAAGGAAGTGACAATATGGCAGAAATTTTGGTGGAGGTAGGCTCAATCACGAGTGCCACCCGTCTTGCGAAAAGATTGAGGCGTGCAGGGGACAAAAATGCACGGGTTATAAGCACACCGCAGGAGCTTGGAAAAAGCGGTTGTTCCTATTCTGTAAAGGCATCGGAAGAAAGCGTTGATTTTATCAAAAACAATCATCAGGGCATTTCGGTGAAAGCCATTTATATAGAAAAAATCAAAGGCGAAAGCAGGGAATTTTATGATATATCTCGATAATCCTGCAACCAGTATGAAAAAACCCGCCTGTGTTTTGTCGGCAATGGCGAAAAATACCCGTGACTTCAGCGTGAATGCAGGCCGTGGCGGTCACAGAGCCAGCATAAAAGGTGCAACGGCAATCGGGGAAACACAGGAAACCCTGGCGGAGTTTTTTGGCATAAAAAACCCGGAACGAATCGCATTTACGCAGAATGCAACCTACGCTTTAAATATGGGAATTTCGGGATTTTTAACCCGTCGTGACCACGTTATTATAACTTCTATGGAGCATAATAGCGTGCTTCGGCCTGTCCACAGGCTTTGTAGTTACACGATGGTGGAGGCAAACGAAAAGGGCGAAATTGACCCAAAGCGAATTGAACGTGCAATTCGCAGGAATACAAAAATGGTGATAACAACCCACGCATCAAACGTCTCAGGAACAATTATGCCGGTTTATGAAATTGGTGCGATTTGCAAAAAGTACGGACTTGTTTATATGCTGGATTCCGCACAAACGGCAGGGATAATCCCTATTGATGTGGAGAAAATGGGCGTTTCAATGCTGGCTTTTTCGGGGCACAAGGGACTTATGGGGCCACTTGGCACAGGCGGACTTTATGTTGCAGAAAATGTCAGACTTTCGCCTGTAATCGTTGGCGGAACAGGTACTCATTCAAAAGAAAAGTACCAGCCGACGGATATGCCGGATATGCTTCACTCGGGAACCCTTAATACCCCTGCGATTATGGCGCTGAAAACCGCCGTTGAATATATAAACTCGGTAGGGATAAAGAATATTGAGGAAAAGGAGCGGGGATTGGCGGAGTATTTGATTTCGGGACTTAAAAATATAAACGGTGTTACGGTTTACGGTTTGGAAAGTGGGCAAAGAAACGGAACAGTAGCACTTAATATAGGAAGCCTTTCGTCCGGCGAGGCATCAGATATGCTTGATAAGGATTTTGGCATTGCAACCCGTGGCGGGTACCACTGTGCATACACGGCGCACCAGACTATCGGTAGCGAGAAAACAGGCGCAGTGCGTGTAGGATTCGGGATTTTTGACTCAAAAAAAGAGGCGGATAGCCTGCTTTTTGCGGTGAATAGAATCGCAAATTTACGGAAATAATTATTAAAAGAATGGATTTTTTGGGACAAAAAAGACGTAACAGACGTAGCTGTGGGAAAAAATTTAAAAAAAGTGTTGACAAACAAGGGATATTCTGCTATAATGGTCAAGGTCACCAATTTTGGTGGAGTCAAAATACAATATGCGGGTGTAGTTCAATGGCTAGAATTCCAGCCTTCCAAGCTGGCTGTGTGGGTTCGATTCCCATCACCCGCTCCATATTTTTTTAACACGCGTCTGTAGCTCAGCCGGATAGAGCAACTGCCTTCTAAGCAGTAGGCCAGGGGTTCGAATCCCTTCAGACGCGCCATTTTTTCTTTAATATGGTGGGTATAGTTCAGTTGGTTAGAGCGTCAGATTGTGGTCCTGAATGTCGTGGGTTCAAATCCCACTACCCACCCCATTTTTAAAAATTGGCTCTTTTTTAAGAGTTGATATATATTATTAGCAGGAAAATATCCTGTCATTTAGGGATATAGCCAAGCGGTAAGGCACCGGATTTTGATTCCGGCATTTCGTAGGTTCGAATCCTGCTATCCCTGCCAGGGCCATTAGCTCAGTTGGCAGAGCACTTGACTTTTAATCAAGTTGTCCGGAGTTCGAATCTCCGATGGCTCACCAATACCGTTGATTTCCAAGGAAATCAACGGTTTTTTCTATTTCTGCAAAAATTACCTGCACGCTTGATTTTTGAAGTAAAAAACGGAAATCAAGGAGGCAGAAAATGAAGAAAATTACAATGAAAATTGGCAACACATTTGCAGAAACTTTTGAGGATTTTATTCTCTCACGAAAGGCAAAGGGATTGAGTGACAAAACACTTATAACCTACAATCAGCATTTCAAAGCGGTACGTCGGCACTTGGATGTTGATATTCCAATAGACGATTTAACAAAGTCAGATTTGGAATGTATGGTTTCAAGTATGCGTGCATCAGAACTTGCACCGAATACAATCAGTAGTTATGTCAGAACTGTGAAAACTTTTCTCTCTTGGTGCAATGACGAAGAAATAACGTTACTAAAAATGCACAATTACAAATGCGAGGAAACAATTAAGGAAACCTATTCAGATAAAGAGTTGGAGCGACTTTTGAAAAAACCAAATATGCGGAAATGTGCTTTTTCAGAATATCGCACTTGGGTGATTATCAACCTACTTGTGAACAACGGCACACGTGCCGCAACAGTACGCAACATCAAAAACAAGGACGTTGACTTGGAAAACCTTGTAATCTATTTAAGGCATACCAAAAGCAAGAAATCGCAAGTAATTCCATTATGCACCGAATTATGCGGCATACTAAAAGAATATATGCGTATTCGTGGCGGCTCGGATGATGATTTCTTATTTCCAACAGAAAACGGCGAACAGTTAAAAGAACACGGTTTGCGGAGCAGCATAGCACGTTATAACAACAGACGAGGAATACAAAGGACAAGCATACACGCCTTTCGTCATACATTTGCACGAAAATACCTTGTTGATTGTGGCGGCAATGCTTTCACGTTACAACGGCTTTTGGGTCATTCCACACTTGATATGACAAAGCATTACTGTGCTATTTTCGATGCCGATATTGCAAAGAATTATGATAGATTTTCACCACTTTCACAATTAAAATCCAATAGCACAAGAATAAAGGTTCGTAAATAATATTAAATCATTACAAGGTATCAACTTTTAAGAAAAAGAAGTCAAAAGCGATAACTTTTGACTTCTTTTTAATGTTTTAATATAGGTTTTGTATCTTATTCAGATGTTCTTTCATTTGTTCCACAACGTTGTCAGGACTTTCAATCTTTGCCTTGTTCCCGAAACCACAAAGCCAACCGAAAAATTGGTCGCTTATTTCAACGTCTGCCGATACGATAAAATGGCTTTTATCTTTTGCCATATAAAACACATCGGGAGTTGTGCCAAAGCGTTCTATTGCGGTATCAAGGAGTGGATTTATAAATTTAATTGTCACACGTTCTTTTGTGCCGCCATACATAGAAAACACTCTTCGGGTGTAGCTACGTAAATCAATTTCCGCAAACTCTTTTTCGCCGTCTCGTGGCTCGTCTATGGCATTAACCTCTTTCATTCGGTCAATTCGGTATGTACGTAAATCTTGCTTGTCACTATCAAATGCCAAGAGGTAATAGTTACCGTCGTTGATAAGTAGCTTGTACGGACTTACTTTGTAAAGATTTCCTTTTCTGCGTTCCTTTTGTGAATGCACATCATCTATTGTGTATTTCAAATACTTAAAGGTTATCTTTTGTGGTGTATGAGGTTTGCCGTCTTGTTTTTTGGACATTGCGGCATTTATTTTGCTAATGATTGTCATTGTGCCTTTTTGCTTTGTCTTTACTCTGTCGCACAAAAAAACTTCTGACTCTAATTTTTCGGCTTGATATACGCTACAAAACTCACCCAAAGTGCTGATTAAATTCCTCGCTTGACTTTCTGAAATGAACTTTGCAGAATAAACACATTCAGCCAATAGACGAAGTTCTTCAAAGTCAAACTGTCTTGATTTAAGTCTGTATTTGCCGCCTTGTCCGCCGACTATATCCATTCCAAAAACGTCTCGTAATAGTGCAATATCTCTGTATATGGAGCGACGCTCTGCGTCTATTCCGTATTCCTCTTTCAAATAGTCGCAAATATCCTTTTCTGTGGTCAATGGATGGTTTTCGTCTGAATATTCAAGAAAATATTTCGCAATGTATAGTATTTTTAGTTTTTGATTTTCTGATTTTGGCATTTGCAAATCCCCTTTTGTTGGTATGAGTATATAATAGCATTATTGTTGTAATTTTACAAGTTATTGAAAATGGGAGTTTTATATGATATAATCAAAATACAATATTTTTTACAAAGGATGTGCAAGATATGGAATATATTTTAGTAGGAACAATAATTGGCGGAATTATATGGGGGATTGTTGTTAATAAGGTTATTGAAAATAAAGGTTATGAAGAAAATTGGTTTTGGTGGGGATTTTTCTTCGGTATCTTTGCGTTGATTGTTGCATTAACAAAAGAAAGTGCCAATACAACCAAGGTTGTAATTGAGGGTTCAGCACCAAATACAGTACCGAAAAAAGAGAATGCAGAATTACTTTCAAGCTGCATAATGGACAAGCAAGTCAATATTTTTTCACCTGTTCATATTAAATCGTGGGAAATAAAAAAGGATGCTGAAAAGTTAGTTTTATTTGTGGATTTTATAAATATTTCCCCAAAAGCAATATCTGCAATAATGTTTTCTGCAACAGGCTTTAACGCTTTTGGAGATAAAGTAAAAGTAAACGATGCAGAATTCTTTGATGTAATAGGACAGGATTTAAATATTGCACCAAATAAAAACGGAAATGTTTATACGTTGTTACAGGATGAGGCTATACGTAAAGTTGAAATTAAGGTTAAAAAGGTTTGTTTTGCAGACGGCACAATAACAGACGATATTCAAGAAGAATGGATAAATATAAATCAAATGCCATTAGAATCTTTACACGAGGCTTGTGCTAAAAGAGAAAATGTTAAAGCTAAATATTATTCCATTATAAAAGAACATTATTGGCAATGTGTTTGTGGTTTTGTAAATTCAGAAAATGCTTGTACTATGTGCGGCATGCAAAAAAACAAGGCATTAAAATTTACAAAAGACAATATTGATGATATTTATAATGAATATATTAAGCAAATAGAAATTGAGAAAAGTGAAGAAGCAAAACGCAAATTAGAAGAACAACGAATAAGGGAAGAACAACAAGCACAAGAAGAAAAGAGCAGAAAGATAACTGCTTATTCAACGGGTGTTATAGTAATTATCATTGCTATTGTGATAATATTAAATGCCGTTATCATCCCTAACTTCAAATACAATAAAGCCATTAAATTAATGGATGAACAAAAACAAGTTGAAAGTATTCGACTTTTATCAGAAATTGGCGGGTATAAAGATGCAAGCCAAATTGTACAAAATTACTATAAACAGTATAGAAATAAGATTTCTGCTGGATTCGATTTTGTTTTTGGGGTTAAGGAAAATGGATCGGTTCTTTTTGCGGACGGAAACAGTTATAGGGATATAGATGTTACTGATTGGGAAAATATAACAGCGGTATCATCAAATCATTTTGTCAGTGTTGTAGGTTTAAAAAACGACGGTACAGTGGTGAGTTCAAAAGGCGATAGTAGTATTGCTGCATGGAAAAATATCGTTGAAATCGGTACCGGAGACGGGCACATTGTAGGATTGAGATCAGATGGCACAGTGGTTGCCACTGGAGTCAATGACGATGAGCAGTGTAATGTCTATAATTGGAAAGATATTGTTGCTATATCGGCGAATGGAGATCATACTGTAGGATTGAGATCAGACGGCACGGTGGTTGCTACTGGTGACAACCAATATGGTCAATGTAATGTATCTGATTGGAGAGACATTGTTCATGTGGCATCCGGGGAATGTTACACAGTAGGTTTGCAAGAAGATGGAACAGTTGTGGCAGTTGGAGACAATGGGGATGGGCAGTGTAATGTATTTGATTGGAGCGATATTGTCCAGTTGGCTGCTAGTGATTCGCATACAGTAGGATTAAAAGCAGATGGAACAATTGTTGCAGCGGGAAAGACAATTAGTGTTCCGCGCAATAAAAACAAATGGAAAAACATTGTTGCTATATCGGCGGGCGGAATTCACACCTTTGGTTTAAAGGCTGACGGTACACTGGTTACAACACTTCCTGATGCGATTGATATTTCGGGTTGGGATTTGATAGAGTAATTAAAGCAAGGGGGTTGCTCAATGAGTGATAAACAAGATTTTTTTTCTCTATTTAATGAGAAAGGCATATATGGAAAGGTAAAGGATGTCACCTTTGAAGATTTTTTAAATTGGACAGGAGAGGAGGCTCCTAATAGTTTAGACTTAAACTGTCCAAGCTGCAAAGAGAACAAGACCTTCGTGAAAGAGGAAATTGCCGTTTCTAATATTATGGGCAGACTTCACTATACCACTTCCTCAGGTCTTTTAAATATGAGTGGATCAATTAAACAAATACTATATGTCTGCCCAACTTGTGGCGAGAAACTTATATACATATTTTATTATGACGGCAATAATGCAATAAAGATAGCACAATATCCATCGTTGTATGATATGAGTCGTAATGAATTAAAAAAGTATCAGAAAAATGACTTAATAGATAAAGAGAGTTTTGAACAAATATATAAGGCTGATATTTGTGCGAGTGAAAACTACTTTGTAGCTGCTTATACATATATGAGACGTGTATATGAAAATATGCTACTAAGTGTATTTCATCAGAATTTGGGGGAAATAGATGTTACCGAAGAAGAATACAAGAAACTTCGTTCTGATGAAAAAATGGAAAAGATAAAACCTTTTCTTGCTATTGAGGAAGAAATATATAAACCGTTATATGCCTTGTTAAGTGCTGGCATACACTCTTTGACAGAAGAAGAATGTTGCGAAGATTATATTCTACTTAAATCCATTTTAATTGATGTTTTAGCAGAACAGAAAGCAAGAAAAGAAAAAGAGATAAATCGCAAAAAAATCAAAGATTTATATTCGAAAAAAAAAGGAGATTCCAAGTAAGAGAACTTTGCACCCGAATTGTTCCTTTATTGCATAGGGGGTATATTTCGGGATTTTTAAAAATCCAAATGCCAATTCGCAATATACGTGGGCACAACAATTTTGAAATGGCATTTTGATTTGCCGTCACCGTCAAAAAAAATAAAGGGGCAAGTGATTGCCCCTTTTATAATGTCTATAAAAATTCTTTCACGAGAATACGGCAAACGTCGAATTTGTGCCAATCATCCAAGTGTGGAATTTGTGTATTTAAAACGGGTTTGTACTGTCTGATATACTCACCCTCTTTGTTTCCTATTTCATCTCTCACGGCATAATATGAACCTTGTGTGGCGTAATATAAAACGCCATATCCTATTTTATGCCCCTTTCGTTGAGATTCTGCTAAAATGCGATATTTCAACTCCGCTTGTGTTTTTATTCCTACACAATGCTACGCTACACGTTTTAACATATTATGGCTTTTGCCGACATAGACAATGTCATCATCAATCTTTATACAATATATTCCTGCGTGTTCGTACTTGTCGGCAAGTCCTTTTCTTTTTAGTAAGTTATACATATTTTCTTCGTAAGTATTTTTCTTGTTATCCATTAGAATATAAACTCCTTTTTTCTTTCTACTCTTGGAACGGGAATTTTTATTTCCTTTACTTTTGGAATATAGATATCTGCCGTCCTACTTAAATCACTAATATTTGTCCCGATGTTATTTGTATGAATTTTTGTATTATTTATTTCTATTACATCTGACGATATATCACGAACGGCACGAGTAATAACGGTATCGTCATCCGTGTATTCTTCAAAATTCAACACGTTTGACGTCTGTTCTGATTGAGTATTTTGTGAATTTAACACGGCATCCGCTTGTGGAACTTCATAAAAATCAAAATTATTCCCACTTGTATTTACAAGATATCCGCTTTTAATCAATTTTTTTATTTGGTCTCGATACGTTGTCGGTGGCATACCGATAGCGTTTTTTATTGCGGCGGGTGATAATGCAAGATTATACCCGTCGGCATTCGATGCAAGGTATAAGTACAACATCAAAGCGTGTGCACCTAAATCACGTGCGGCAGATTGCCAATTCACGTTCTTGATGCCAAGAAAATCCGTTTTTGCCGCCTCTCTGTGAATTGTCACCGTTCTCTAATTAGGAAACGTATAATTCATATTGTTTCTCCTTTCAGTTACCAAGTTTATTTATTTCGTCTATTAGTTTTTTCAACGCCTCATCTTCAAGCTTTATTCCGATTTGAGATAATACGTCTGCGGTTATCTCTTTTTTAAGCTTTTCGATTTTTTGTTGTTCGAAATATGATTGATTTATCATATCCTTTTGGATTTGATAATTTTTCATAACATCATCCGATTTTTGTGCTTCAAGCATCCGTTCTAATATTGATTTATGAGACATTTTTTTATCCTCCTTTTCTTATTTTCTATAAATATTATAACATATTTTTTTGGAAAAATCAAAGTAAGACGCCTCACGTTTGGCTTTGTTACGCCATTTATAAGACCATAAAAAAGTCACACCCTTAATTACTTGGTGTGACTTCTATGTCGATTTCAAGATGCTTTTTCCTCGCTTTCCGATTTATATGTCTGGACTCTCGGAGCGGCAACCGGGACAATCGGAGCTTTTATCTCCACCTTTTCCGGCAATTCTTTGTAGTTCGGGAACTGCAGCTTAAACCAATCAAATACATACTTGTACGGACTCTTTACGATAGCTGATTTATCTTTAACTAATTCAAACATTTCCATCAATTCGCTTGCATTCGCAAATGTATTTATGTATTTTTCCATATTTGCATAGGTCATACGCTTTGTCTTGCGAGGTGTTTTGATGTCTCTGCCCGCTTTTGTGAAAACTTTAAAGCTTGGGAAATCTGCTCTGATTGACTTTAAAAGTTCATATTCGGGTGAGCCGTACACCTCGGCGGCACTTGCGAATTTGTAATTCATTATGATTGAGTTGTTTCCAAAGTCGATTTTGTAACCTTTGATATTTGCAATAATCTTTTTCATAGTTTTATACTTCCTTTCTTTCAATTACTCGTTTACTGTTTTTAGTGGGACGATGTTCGCTTTGTTTTCAATATTTTCGTCTTTATTATCCTTGAAAATATCGTGAGATGTGTATTCAGGGAATGTTGCTTTGAACCAATCAAGAACATACTTATAAGGTCTCTTCTGAATTTGTGAAATGTTTTTAATTTTGCTCATTTCTTCAAGAAGTTTGTTCATCTCTTTCTCGTCGCACGCAATTGTCTTAATAAATAGTTCCATATTTGCGTAAGTAAGATTCTTGTTTGTTTCCTTGTCGGGATTTTTCTTGATTGACTTTGTTTTGATTGTTGCATTTGGATGCATTTCATAAAATCTCTGTACCGCAATATATTCGTCTGTGCCGAATACATCTGCTCTTTTTAGGAATGCCTTTGTAACAATTCCTGCCTCTACTTTTCCGTTTGCGTTTCTTTCAATTCTGATTGTGTTCATAATAATGAACCTCCTTTTATAATATTTTTTATTTTTCAGGGTTTGTGTTGTTCCCTGTTCTTTATGTATTTAGTATAACATACCGATAGGGTAAAGATGTGCCATAAATATGACAAGCAATATTTTTTAAAAAAGTTTTTATTTTGATAAAAAGTTGTTAAAAGTTGATGGTTTAATGTGAATTGTAATAAGGTGATATTATTTATACTAACTTATAACGGCAGACGTTGAATTGTAAGTATTCGTAAAGGTACACCTTTATAAACACATAAAAAGCACGTGTTTTTCTTGTTCGTAAATGTGAAAAAATAATTTACAAACATGTTCGTATAATACTTGACATTTACGAACAGTTATGATATAATGAATACATAATCACACAGGAGGTTTACAAACAATGGAAACACGTACTTACTATTATGCAAGAGTGTCAAGCAAGGAACAAAACCTTGACCGACAGATTGAGGCTTTCAAGACTCTTGGAGCAGATGATAGGGATATCATCACCGACAAAGAAAGCGGCAAGGACTTGAACCGCACAGGCTACACCGCATTAAAAAATGCAATGCTCCGCAAGGGTGATACACTAATTGTGAAATCACTTGACCGTCTGTCAAGAAACAAAACAGACATCAAAAACGAATTACAATTCTTTAAAGACAACGGCATCAGATTGAAAGTCATTGACCTACCAACAACAATGATGGACTTGCCGCAAGGTCAAGAATGGGTTTTTGAAATGGTAAATAACATCTTGATTGAGGTACTCGGCACGATTGCAGAACAAGAAAGAAAAACAATAAAAGCAAGACAGGCGGAGGGTATTGAGGCGGCAAAGAAAAACGGCAAGAAATTAGGACGTCCCGCACTCACTTATCCCGACAATTGGAAAACTGTATATGAGGATTGGAAAGACGGAAAGATAACCGCAAAAACGGCAATGGAATTAACCGAAACAAAAAGAACAAGTTTTTATAAACTCGTTCAGATGACAGAAAATAATTGACTTTTCCTCTTGGAATAGTATAATAATAGTATCAAATATCAAGCGTGCCGAAAGGCATTAGAATTAACGTGTAATGTAAATAAACCTTGTGAAATCAACGGATTGAGATAGATTTCAATACTGCCCGAATGGGCAGTCACTTTTAATCAAGTTGTCCGGAGTTCGAATCTCCGATGGCTCACCAGAAAAAAAGCACTTCGCAAGAAGTGCTTTTTTTAACGAAATAAATCCTTTTAGGATTTGTGAAATGTACTTCGTACGTGAAATATTGCTTCGCAATGTGAAATACGCCTTGCGGCGTGTGATAAAGGATTTATTTTATTTCACAGAAAGCGACAGCTTTCTATTTCACAATTTACGGAGTAAATTATTTCATATCGAGCAAAGCGAGATATTTCACTACCAACCTTTTACGAGAGCGTGCCTTCGGCACGTTTTGTCAAAAGCTATTAGAGATTCGAACGCAGGGTGTGAGCAAGCATCCCGAATAAAATCCTGCGATTTAGGAAAAACTTATGATATAAGTTTTGAAAGGATTGATTATTATGGTAGAGCAGGATACAATTAAGTTACTTCGTGAATGCGATGCGGGTGTGAAAATGGGCGTTTCGTCCATTGATGACGTGGTGAAATATGCTCACGATGAGCGCCTTAAAAAGCTTCTCATACGATGCAAGAACGAACACGATGAGCTGGACAGCGAAATACAGGAGCTACTTTTAAAGTACAAGGACGACGGTAAAGAACCTGCGGCAATTGCCAAGGGAATGAGCTGGATGAAGACCAATATGAAAATTTCTATGGACGCATCCGACGAAACCGTTGCAGATTTAATCACCGACGGGTGCAATATGGGCGTGAAATCCTTGAACAAGTACCTTAACAAATATGAAGCGGCAGACGAGGTTTCAAAGGATATCGCAAAACGTCTTATTAACCTTGAAGAGAAACTCGCCGTAGACATACGTGAATTTTTGTGATGATGAAAACCTCTTTGGTAAAAGCCCGAGAGGTTTTTTGGTTAAAATATTTTTAAGATTAAGCAAAAATGGTGTTGTTTTTAGGGTAACTTTGTGGTATAATTATATACGTTGGAATTTTAAGGCAGAAAGAGGCAGAATGCAATGGGAGTAAAAGTTGGTTTTGACAACGACAAATATATTAGAATGCAGTCCGAGCACATTCGTGAGCGTGTGTGTGAGTTTGGCGACAAGTTGTATTTGGAACTTGGCGGCAAACTTTTTGACGACTACCATGCATCCCGTGTTTTGCCGGGTTTTCAGCCTGATAGTAAAATCAAAATGCTTATGCAGATGAAGGACAAGCTTGAAATCCTTATCGTAATAAGCGCCAGCGATATTGTTAAAAACAAGGTAAGAAGTGACTATAATATTACCTATGACTTAGATACAATCCGTCTTATCAAGGCCTTCCGTGACCTTGGCCTTTTGGCAGAAAGCGTTGTTATCACAAAGTACAAGGGTCAGGCGGCAGTTGACGTGTTCAAAAAACGCCTTGAAAATATGGGAATCCGTGTTTATAAGCATTACTGCATCGAGGGTTACCCATCAAATATCGAGCACATCGTAAGCGATGACGGCTTTGGCAAGAACGAGTTTGTTGAAACTAAAAAGCCGATTGTTGTTGTAACAGCCCCAGGCCCTGGTAGCGGAAAAATGGCGACTTGCCTTTCCCAGCTTTACCACGAAAACAAGCGTGGCGTAAAGGCGGGATATGCCAAGTTTGAAACATTCCCTGTATGGAACTTGCCATTAAAGCACGACGTTAACCTTGCATACGAGGCGGCAACTGTTGATCTTAACGACGTTAATATGATTGACCCGTTCCACTTGGAAGCATACGGTGAAACTACCGTAAACTATAACCGTGACATTGAAGTTTTCCCTGTTCTAAACGCTATGTTTGAGAAGATTTTGGGAGAAAGTCCTTACAAATCACCAACCGATATGGGCGTTAATATGGCAGGAAACTGCATTATTGATGACGAAGTTGTTCGCCGTGCATCAAAAGCTGAAATTATCCGCAGATACTATCAGATTCTAAAGGATAAAACCAACGGCAAGTGCGACCACGAAACCATTTTGAAGATGGAGCTTATAATGAAGCAGGCGGAAGTTACCGCAAATGACCGTGAGGTTGCATTGGCGGCAAACCAAAAGGCAGAAGCTACAGGCAAGCCGGCTTGCGCAATTCAGCTTACTGACGGAAAGATAGTTACAGGAAAAACATCTTCACTTTTGGGCGCATCTTCTGCGGCACTTTTAAACGCACTAAAGGCAATTGCGGATATTGACGATGAGGCTCACCTGATTTCGCCTGAAGTTATTGAGCCGGTTCAGGACCTTAAAACAAACCACTTGGGCAGCAAAAACCCAAGAATCCATATGGACGAAACATTGATTGCCCTTTCAATTTGTGCAGCAAGCGATAAGGTTGCGAAAAAGGTTCTTGACGGACTTGGCCAGCTAAAAGGCGCAGAAGCTCATTCAACGGTTATTCTATCAGAAGTTGATGAGATAATGTTCAAGAAGTTGGGTATCAACTTAACTTGCGATGCGGTATATAATAAGTAAAAAAACCACCTGAAATCAGGTGGTTTTCTTTTTTATACGTCATAGTCAAGCTTGAACTTTTCGCCACAGCCGTAGTTTTCATAAACGTAGTCAATATCCTTATCGCCACGTCCTGAAAGACAAGCAAGGATTGAGCCTGACTTATGCTCTTTTGCATAACGGATAGCGTATGCAACAGCGTGGGCACTTTCGATTGCAGGGATGATACCCTCATATCTTGAAAGTAGGAAGAATGCTTCCATAGCTTCTTCGTCAGATACTGTTTCGTAGTTAACACGTCCAAGGTCACGAAGATGTGCGTGTTCAGGGCCAACGCCTGGGTAGTCAAGACCTGATGCGATTGAGTAAACAGGAAGCGGATCGCCCTTTTCGTCCTGAAGAACGTATGTATCAAAGCCGTGGATTCTGCCCTTTGTTCCGTATTTCATAGTAGCGGCGTGGTCACCAATCTTGTCGCCACGGCCAAGTGGTTCAATGCCGTAAATTTCAACAGGGTCAGCTAGGAATGGTGTAAACATACCAAGTGAGTTTGAACCACCGCCAACGCAGGCACAAATTGCATCCGGCATAATTCCTGTCATTTCAAGGAACTGATCGCGTGCTTCATAGCCGATAACTGACTGGAAGTCACGAACCATTTTAGGGAATGGATGTGGGCCAAGAGCTGAACCAATGCAGTAAATTGCGTCCTTGTATTCGTTAAGGTATGCATCAAATGCGGCGTCAACTGCTTCCTTTAGTGTCTTTAAGCCGTGAGTTACAGGGATAACGTTTGCGCCAAGCATCTTCATTCTGATAACGTTTGGGTGTTGCTTTTCGATGTCAACTTCGCCCATATAAACGTCGCATTCCATACCGAAGTATGCGGCAGCTGTAGCGATTGCAACGCCGTGCTGACCTGCACCTGTTTCGGCAATAAGTTTTTTCTTGCCCATGTATTTAGCCAAAAGTCCCTCGCCCATACAGTGGTTAAGCTTGTGGGCACCTGTGTGGTTTAGGTCTTCTCTTTTTAAGTAAATCTGGCAGTTACCAAAGATTTTTGAAAGTCTTTCGCAGTGATAAACTGGTGTTGGTCGGCCCTGAAATTCCTTTCTGATTCTGCGAAGTTCGTTAATGAACTGTGCAGAGTGGCAGATTGCTTCATAAGCATCGTCTGCTTCACGGAATGCAGGAACTAGCTTTTCGTGAATGAAAGCACCGCCGTATTTGCCAAAATAGCCATCCTTATCAGGAAAGTTTTTAAGGTATGTCTTGAAATCATTTTCGTTAAAACTCATTTTAGTTTCCTCCAAAATATGTGGTATTATAAAATTAAAAAGTCCCAGAACAGACTAGTCCTGAGGCAAGCAATAAAACGCATATTCAAAACCAATCTAATCTATTCTTATCTAATCTAATCTATAAAGTATTATAGTAGGAATTTTTGAAAAAGTCAACAGTTTTTTGCATACTTTCTGAAAATGTGCGCAAAATGGAGATATAGTGTGCAGGTAAGCATACTATCATTTACCCTTTTATCATATATACCACCACAACAACAAAGCCTTTTCCGCAAGGAAGGGGCTTTGTTGTATGTGCATGGGATGTTAAAATTGCCCATAATAACTTCAACGAACCGCTTGGCGTACACACGTACGCCGTCGGGTACCCTTTGGTTCGTTTCAGCTATTCTGAACAATTTTTCCTACCCCGTGTTTGAGTTTGTCGAATTGTGTCTTACGATTTTTGGAAGAAAAAAGGCAAAAGCTATTGAAAAAAATTATCCTGTGTGATATATTGTAAGAGCAACATATTTTTATTAGTTATTATTTGTAGAAATCTATTTCTATTTTTTTGTGATGCAAAAATTAAATCCAATAAACTACTGGTTTTGTAAAAAACGATGACCAAGGTTTGTTGGATTTGAAATATATTTCTACAAATAAAAGTATGTTGCAATACAAGGTCATTGTTTTTGTGCGTGGCCTTGTGCTGCGCATTTTTTAATTACCCTTGTTTTTACAAACGTAATTTTACTTATGCCAAAAGGAAAAATGCGCAAGAAAAAAGATGTGATTTCTCACATCTTTTTTTATTAAACATTGAATCTGAAAAGAACGATATCTCCGTCTTTCATAACGTATTCCTTACCTTCGGAACGAACCAGACCCTTTTCCTTTGCGGCAGTCATTGAGCCAAGCTCCATTAAGTCGTTATAGTGAACAACTTCGGCACGGATAAAGCCACGTTCAAAGTCAGAGTGGATTTTACCTGCTGCCTGTGGTGCTTTTGTACCGTTCTTAATTGTCCATGCACGAACTTCAGGCTCACCTGCAGTTAGATAGCTGATAAGGCCCAAAAGTGTATAGCTTGCTTTAATTAGTCGGTCAAGACCAGATTCTGCCATTCCAAGCTCTTCTAAGAACATTGCCTTTTCGTCAGCATCAAGCTGTGAAATTTCTTCTTCAATTCTTGCAGAAACAGGCATAACCTGTGCGTTTTCAGATACCGCAAGTTCTTCAACCATTTTAACATACTTATTGTTTTCAATGCCCTTTGCAAAGTCATCTTCTGCCACGTTTGCAGCATAGATAACAGGCTTCATTGAGATAAGAGCGATTTCGTTCATTATAGCAAGCTCGTCGTCTGAATAGTCAAGGCTACGAGCAGGCTTTCCGTCCATTAAAGTAGCCTTAACACGCTCTAAAAGGTCAAGCTCTTTTGCCAAAGACTTGTCGCCTTTCATTGCCTTTTTAGTGCGGTCAATACGGCGTTCAATCATTTCAACGTCAGAGAAAATAAGCTCAAGGCTTATAGTTTCAATGTCACGAAGCGGGTCAATGCTTCCGTCAACGTGAGTGATGTTTGAATCTTCAAAGCATCTTACAACGTGAACGATAGCGTCAACTTCACGAATGTGTGATAAGAACTTGTTTCCAAGACCTTCGCCCTTTGATGCACCCTTAACAAGGCCTGCAATATCAACGAACTCGATATATGCACGGGTAACCTTTTTAGGGTTATACATTTCAGCCAATTTGTCAATTCTCTCATCTGGCACATCAACGATACCAACGTTTGGTTCAATGGTACAGAATGGGTAGTTTGCAGATTCTGCACCTGCCTGTGTTATTGCATTAAAAAGTGTTGACTTTCCAACGTTTGGAAGTCCGACAATTCCAAGTTTCATATATTATATATCTCCTTTTAGGCCAAAAAGCCAAAAATTTCTCGTTTAATTGTATCACAAAGCGGTGGATTTAGCAAGAGTAAAGGGCGTAAAAGTTAAATTTCTGTTAAAAGTCTTTATTTTTTCTAAAAATATGGTAAAATAAGACATAAGGGGAGATTTTTAAAAGGAGATGCGTGCTATGAGTAAAATTTTAGTTGTAGACGACGAGAGAAATATAGTTGAGCTTATTCGCCTTTATATGGAAAAAGAGGGCTTTGAAACCATTTGTGCATACACAGGTGACGAAGCACTTTCGAAATTCCGTGATGAAAAGCCTGACCTTATGGTTTTAGACCTTATGCTCCCGGGGATTGATGGCTGGCAGGTTTGCCGTGAAATAAGAAAGACATCAAGCGTGCCGATTATTATGCTGACAGCAAAGTCCGAGACCTTTGACAAGGTTTTAGGCTTGGAGCTTGGGGCAGATGACTATATAACCAAGCCTTTTGAGGCAAAGGAGCTTTTAGCAAGAGTTAAGGCGGTTCTTCGCCGAGCAGGAACAAAGCAGGCGGAAAACCAAAAGGAAGTCAGCTTTAAAAATCTTTCTATTAATATTGAGAACTATGAACTTGCTATTTTTGGAAATGAGGTGGATGCACCACCAAAGGAAATTGAGCTTTTGTACTTTTTGGCATCCAATCCGAACCGAGTTTATACAAGAGAACAGCTTTTGGAAGAAGTTTGGGGATTTGACTACTTTGGCGATTCAAGAACGGTTGACGTTCATATAAAAAGGCTTCGTGAAAAGCTTGAAGGTGCAGAAGATGGTTGGCAACTCAAGACCGTTTGGGGTGTTGGCTACAAGTTTGAGATAAAGAAACAGGAGAGCTAGTATGTTTAAAACGATTTTTTCAAGGCTCTTTTGGACAACAACGGCTGTGGTGCTTTTCGCAGTTTTGGTGGTGTCAGTGTCTATGCTTGGGCTTTTAAGCAAATACGTTGAAGATGAGCGATTTTATTCCGCTCAAAAAGCGTCGGCAAGTATTGAATACCTGACCAATTCCATATCCCGTGAGGGCATTGATTCAAGAAGTATGGCCATGTATAACACAACCCTTGAGTCCTGGTCAATGCTTGTAAATGCGGAAATAACCGTTATGAATAAAAATCAGGTAGTGTTTGCATCAACTGACAATACTTTGTCTGCGCCAGAGCGATTTGCAGGCAGGGTTATGGGCGGTGAAACGGTAAGCGCAAAGGTTGCAAAAATGGAGCGAGGCGGAAACCTTAACCACATAATAGGATTTCCAATCAGACGTGGAGATGCGGTAATCGGCGGAATTTTTTATTTCTTTCCACCAGGAGTTGGCGCAACTACCGTTGAAAGATTTTCATCAACTATATTCCTAACCCTGATTATTGCCCTGCTTTTATCCCTTATTTTGATATATATAGAAGCACGACACATCTCAAGACCGCTAAAGGAAATAAACAATGCGGTTTTGGAAATTGCGTCAGGAAAATTTGATAAAAGGGTGAACGTAAATGCCCGAGGCGAAGTGGCACAGCTTGCCTCAAGCTATAACTATATGGCGGATTCTTTGGAGCGACTAGAAGAAATGCGTTCAGGATTCGTTTCGGATATTTCCCACGAACTGCGGACACCGATGACTTCAATTTCGGGGTTTGTTGAGGGTATTTTAGACGGCACAATCCCGAAAGAAAAGGAACAGGAATACCTGCAAATCGTTCTTGATGAATCAACCCGACTTGCCAAGCTTACAAGCGAAATGTTTGAAATGACCAAGATGAACTCGCCTGAATATAAGCTTTCGGTACAGAAGTTTGACGTTAACGAAGAGATAAGACGATGCATCATAAGTGCAGAGCAGAAACTTGAGGCAAAGAACCTTGAACTTTCGGTGGATTTTGAGAACGAAACCGAGTTTGTTCTTGCCGACCCTGATGCCATAAAGCGAGTTATCATAAACCTTTTGGATAATGCCATAAAATTCAGCCACCCTGAAAATGTGGTGAAAATTGCAGTAAAAGAGACTGGTAAAAAGGTCAGGATTGACTTTGCGAACTACGGCACAGGCATCGCCAAGGAAGACTTGCCACACATTTTTGACCGATTCTATAAGTCGGACAAGTCCCGAACAAGGGATAAAACCGGTGCAGGCCTTGGACTATCTTTCGTGAAGAACATCTTAAATCTTCACGCACAGACAATAAGGGTAACAAGTGACCCTGTGGACGAAAATAAAATGAAAACCGTCTTTTCCTTTACTCTGGAGAAGGCATAAGGAGAAAAGTATGGATTTTGATGTTATTATAATAGGCGGTGGCCCTGGTGGACTTTCCTGCGCACTCTATACCGCAAGAGCAAATCTTAAAACTCTTGTTTTGGAGGGTACAGGCATCGGCGGTCAGGTGAATTATACTTATGACGTTGATAACTACCTTGGATTTTCAGGAACAGGCGCAGAGCTTTCCGAGAAGATGAAAGCACAGGTGGAGAAGTTTGACGTAACATTCCTTTCAGAAAAAGTTAAGGAAATCGCCGATTGGGACAAGGATATGAAGACCGTTAAAACCAGACGCAACACCTACCGTGCAAAAGCCATTGTTATCGCAACAGGCGCAAACCCAAGACTTTTGGGCGTTGATGGTGAAGAACGCTTAAAAGGAGCGGGAGTTTCCTACTGTGCAACCTGTGACGGTGCGTTCTTTAAGGATAAGACCGTAATGGTGGTTGGTGGCGGAAATACAGCTTTGGAAGATGCGGTTTACCTTTCAAAATTCTGCCGTGCAGTGTATTTGATTCACCGTCGTGACGGATTCCGTGCAAATAGCAAGCTTTTGGAAAAGGTTAAAAACTCACAGAAGATTTTGATAAAAACCAATGAGGTTGTGGAGAAAATTCAGGGCGAAAATGGAGTTAAGTCGGTTGTTTTAAGACACACACTTTCTTCAAAAATCAGCGTTATTGATACCGCTGCGGTGTTTGTTGCCATCGGCAGAACGCCTGAAACCACACTTGTTCAGGATAAGCTGACCTTAGACGATGGCGGATATATTGTGACAGATGAAAATATGAGAACAAATATCCCTGGAGTTTATGCAATCGGCGATGTTAGAAATACACCGCTTCGCCAGATTGTAACAGCAGCAGCTGATGGGGCAATTGCGGCAAATGATATTGTTCAAAAATTAGGCTAAATAAAAAGAGATGCATTTTAAGAAGTGATATATTAGCAGTCGACACAGAAACATGTCGGACATCGCTTTTTAAGACAAGACGACAGAACCGTCCCCTTGTCTCGCCCCGAGGTATCCTTTTTTTAATCGCGCATTTTCTATCTCTAACTTCGCTAATTGCAACCGCAATCTGTCAGTTTCAGTTAAAGATTTACTGGTATGTAACGCAGAAAACGAATTGCCTTTTCTGCTGTTTTTGGAATCAAGTGCCGATTCACCATATTGGTTGTAGTTTCTTATCCAACGGCATATCATTCCTTTGTCTGCATTATATTCCTTGGCAAGAGTTCCTGCAGATACATGCTCTTCATAATATCTTTTTATGATCGACAACTTTTGTTCTTTTGTCCAAATTCATTTTGTTTGCCCTTTTTTCAACATAAATACCTCCACAATTATTTTAACACAAAAACAAAAAAGTAGATACACGGTGGTTTTCCATGTGTCTACTTTTATTTTACTACTTCAAAAACTATGCGGGTGGTTTTTTATTGTGTTTATTATAGTAGCTTGACTTAGAATGTATATTGACAAAAGAATTAAAACATTATATAATTGTTGATAGGGAATTATTACTGAAGATTACTTAATAATGGAGGAAAATAAAATGAAAACATATATGACTGTATTTACAAATAAAAATTATCTTGGCGGAGTAAAAGTATTGAAAAAGTCTCTTGAACTTGTTTCATCAAAATATCCTCTTACTGTTTTAATTCCTGAAGGTATTGATGAAGAAATTATAGAGGAACTAATTGCAGAAAATATATCATATTCTACTGTAAAGCCTTTTGATGACAGTATTTTCAAAGCTGAAAATACTGTGTCCCATTGGAAGGATACATTTTTCAAGTTGGAAATTTTCAATCAACTTAGTTATGATAAAATTGTATTTCTTGACGCAGATATGGTAGTATTGAAGAATATTGATGCGTTATTTGATTATCCGCATATGTCTTGCGTTGCAGCAGGACAGGAGCTACATGACGATTGGGGAGATTTGAATTCAGGAATAATGGTACTAGAACCAAATTCAGAAGACTATTATGGATTAATGAAACTTGTGCCAGAGGTATATAAAACAAGAATGAGCCAGAATTTGGGGGTTGGAGACCAGGATGTTATAAAGGCGTATTTTTCTGATTGGAAGGGTGTGCCAGAGTTACATATTCCGGGAGAATATAATGTAATGGTAGGTTATGCCGGCCCTCTAGCCAAAAAAGGAAATATAAAAGGCATTAATGACATATATGTGTACCACTTTACTGGAGAACAAAAGCCATGGAGCAGAAAAATTATAGATGATATAGCTATATTATTAAAAATGATCATAAGAGGAAAAAGTATGATAGATATTCGTGCGTTTTTCAAATATAAGAATATTTTGAAGCAGATATAAAAAGTGTAATTAAAAAAGACAACCAAGCGGGTTGTCTTTTTTTTGATAAAATCATCTTGCTACATATACAATCCTCATATCATCAGGCTTTGGTGAATCAAAGGTAAGCGGTGAATAGCTATCCACTTGCGAAAAGCCTGCTGACAGGAAAATCTTTTTAATCTCATCTTCTGTGTATGCGTGCTGAAGATGTCTTTCGCCAAATCTTTGGTAGCCTTTTCCTGACTTCACAAAGAAATTCAAGTACATTTCGCACATTTTTGTATTCTCATAATACTTATTTTCCCAAGCGTAGAAAATATCGTCGCCATCGTGAACGAATGTGTTGTTGCCGATGAAATTTCCCAGCTTATACTGGCTTGATAAATCAAAAACAAATATACCGTCAGGCTCTAAAAAGCAGGTTTTTATGCGCTTTGCAATTTTGTAAAGTGAGTTAGGGTTTAAGATATAGTTAAACCCGTCAATCATACACAAAAAGGCATCGCAACTGCCGTATAGATCAAGATTTTTAAGGTCCTGCTGCAGGAACATTGCATCAAGCCCCAAGTCCTGTGCCTTTTCTCTTGCAATGGAAAGCATATCAAAGGACCTGTCCACCCCAATCATTTCATAACCACGCTGTGATAGTGGCAGGGTAATATTACCCGTTCCGCAGGCAAGGTCACAAACAAGGTTCGGGTGCTTATCATATTTATCAAATAAATTCTCAATATAGTCCGCCCACTTTTCATAGTCAACGTCGCTATTCATAAGCGAGTCATAAAGATGGGCAAATTTTGTATAACTGTTCATTTTAATCACCTACCACCATTTTACCATCTGGAGCGGTTAAAGTAAAGAATAATATTGTAAAAAAAGGTAAAAATAGCCGTGGAGGAAGAAAGAATGCTTGTTTTAGTTATACGTACATTAATTTTATATCTTTTGGTGGTTGTGGCGATGCGAATTATGGGCAAGCGCCAGATTGGTGAGCTACAGCCGTCGGAACTGGTAATCGCCATAATGATTTCAGACCTTGCATCGGTTCCTATGCAGGCAATAGACATACCATTACTTGCAGGAATTGTCCCTGTTTTAACCCTTTTGGTCTGGGAAGTTGTGATGTCCTATGTAACCCTAAAAAGCAAACGTATGCGAAGATACGTTTCGGGTGAACCAAGTATCGTTGTGTATAACGGTCACATAAACGAGCAGGAACTTAAGAAGCTCCGATTTAATATGAATGACCTGATGGAACAACTCAGGATTTCGGGTTGCCCTGATATTTCAAATGTTCAGGCGGCGGTTTTGGAGACCAACGGGCAGTTAAGCGTTCTTGAAAAGAAAAAGGACGCATCACAAGGACTTCCGTATCTTTTAATATCGGACGGCGAAGTTAACAAGAACGAGCTTCAAAGAGCGGGAAAGAATATGAAGTGGCTTCGGGATAATGTGAAATATCCCCTTGACGAAGTTTTTTCGGCAATGCTTGACGATAAAAATCAACTTCACATTCAAAAAAAGGGCGAGGAGGATAAGAAGTGAAAAGTTTTTGGGTGGCGATAGTAATTGCAGGACTATTAATTGGTGGCGGAATTCTGTTTAATAAAAATATAGACAAGGTAACGGAAGAAATGTCCCAAAAGGAAGAAAAAATAACACAGCTTATAGAACAGGAAAGTTTTATTGGTGCGGAAAAGGAAATTGAGGGACTAAAAAAGTATATCGATGATAAAATGATAGTTTTAGCGTCGGTTGTGGACCACAAAAACATTGACGAAATCGAGCTTTGCGTATCTGAAATAGAGGGATATACAAAGGAAAAGGACAAAACACACGCCCTTACGAAATGTAAAAAACTTGAGCATTTAATAGGTCATCTGCCAATAAATTACAGCGTCACATTGCAAAATATTTTATAAACAGGTATTGTCAAAAATCCTTTTAAATGATACAATAGAATGTATACAAACGGAGATAACGGGAGGAAACCTTATGAAGAAATTTATGGCGATGCTTCTTGGCATAGTGCTTTCTATTAGTAGTGCATCTATTGTATATGCAGATGGTGGATGGTACGATTTCAAAAAGCAAGTGATAACACAAGACGGAAAATGCCACGCTGTTATACAGGCTTATGAAAATAACAAGCTTATGTGGGAACACACAACCCCATCAGGATACGTAACCGAGCTTAATGCTGTTTCAGAAGTTGTTCAGAGCTATGATACTGCATATTTTGCAGCTCACGGAACACTATACGCACTTGACAAGGCAAACGGTCAGGTAAAATGGACTCACAGCGGAGTTGGTGCATCGAATCAGTTGTGCGTTGACAAGTTCGGCAACGTATATGTAAGCGGATACTATGGTCCGAACGTTGTGGTCGTAAGCAAAGACGGTGAAAGACTGTACATAGATAATGACGGAAGCTACTGTTGGGTAGACAAGATTGAGATTGTAAATGACGTTTTGAACATCCACTATCTGCTTGACGATATGGGAAATAATGACGGCGTTAAAACTTTGGACCTTTCAAAGATTTACAGAGAATCGCAGAAAGCAAACGAGGTAAAAGTTCTCTTAAACGGCAATCGGGTTGAGTTTGACCAGCCGCCTGAAATCGTGAACGGAAGAACCCTTGTCCCAATTCGTGCCGTAATGGAAAAGATGGGCGGAGAAGTTGTATGGCATGGCGATACAAACACTACCGAGATAAGATTTGACGGCAACAGAATGCAGTTGGTTCTTAATTCGCAGACAGCATTTTATAATAACGAAGCATACAAACTTGACGTAGCGCCACAGGCAATCAATAACAGAACTTTGATGCCGCTTCGATTTATTGCAGAAAAGTTTGGCTTTGATGTGGGTTGGGACGGCGAATCAAGAACAGTTATCATTACAACAACAATATATTAAACAAAAAAGAAGCATTTACTGCTTCTTTTTTTGGTTTAGAATATATTTATTTTTTTTACAGAAGAATAAAGGCAAAGCCCCAAAATTCCGCAGGATATAACTTCGCCGATGCCAACTGTCAGCATAAAGTATGGGATACTTCCCGGGATTCCGTAGGCATAGGACAAAACGAATGGGATTATAATTGTGTTTGCAAGTATTGGTGGTAAAACCGCAAGAAAACGGTTCTTTCTAAAAATTCTTGTACCGATTGCACCCAAAAGTGTTGCAATGCTACCAAAGATAACGTCCCAGATGATTCCGCCTGATAAGATGTTTGACAAAAGACAACCGATGAAAAGCCCTGGAACTGCCGCAGGCGTAAAGCAAGGCAGAATACAAAGCGCTTCGGAAAAGCGAACCTGTATCACACCCGAGTCAAGACCAAAAAGTTTTGCAATGCCCGTTAAGATTACATACAAAGCGCTAATGGTTGCCGCCACTGTAAGTTTTTTTGTTTTCATATTAAATTGCTCCTTTAGTTTTGTTTTAAGTGAGGAAGGTTTCGAACTCACCAGAGGGTATTGTACACTATATATAGGAAGAAAGTCAACCCTTTTTCAAAAAACACAACAGACCACAAGATATAGTGGTAAATAAAAAAACCTCAAAACCCTGTCTGTTATCACGTTTTTTGCAAAATTGACAAAAAAATCACTGTTTGAAACAAAAATGTAATACACAATATATTGATTTTTTTGAAAAAAACACTTGCATTTACAACAATATATGGTATAATAGAACCGTACCCTTTTTAAGGGCGCGGTTCTATTGTATTGCTTCACAAAAATGCAGTTACAAGTAAGCATTTTTGTTTGCAATATAATGAATATGCACCGTTAAATGACGGTAGAAAATACATATAAAAAGTAAAGTTGACATAGGAAATTATAATCAGAAAAGGGTTTTTACATAAAAATTTCACCGGATTTTCTGACTACGGAGGAGAAAAAGATGAAGATTATTAAGAGAAACGGAACCGAGGTTACATTCGACCGCGAGAAAATCGAAGTTGCTATCAGAAAAGCAAACGATGCTACAGAAAAAAAGAAAGAACTTTCAGAAAGACAAATTGAATACATTGTAAATGTTATCGAAGACCACTGTGCTGAAATGAACCGTAGTCTTTCAGTGGAAGAAATTCAGGAACTTGTGGAAACACACATCATTCTTCAGAATGCGCCTGAAACTGCGAAAAGATATATCAGATACCGTTTCACTCGTAACCTTGCCCGTATTGCAAACACAACCGATAACCAGATTTTGAGCCTTATCGAATGCAATAACGAAGAGGTTAAGCAGGAAAACTCAAACAAGAACCCAACAGTAAACAGCGTTCAGCGTGACTATATGGCAGGCGAAGTTTCAAAGGACATCACAAAGCGTATTCTTCTTCCACAGGAAGTTGTTGACGCACATGAGCGTGGTCTTATCCACTTCCACGATGCCGATTACTTTGCACAGCACATGCATAACTGTGACCTTGTTAACCTTGAAGATATGCTTCAGAACGGAACAGTTATTTCAGGCACAATGATTGAAACACCACACAGCTTCTCAACTGCTTGTAACATTTCAACACAGATTATTGCACAGGTTGCATCAAGCCAGTACGGCGGACAGAGTATTTCACTAACTCACTTGGCACCATTTGTTGATGTAAGCCGTAAAAAGATTAGAAAAGAAGTTGAAGGCGAAATCGCTACAATCGGTGCTTCACCATCTGAAGAAAAGATTGCTGAAATCGTTGAAAAGCGTCTTCGTGACGAAATCAAAAAGGGCTGTCAGATGATTCAGTATCAGGTTGTAACTCTAATGACAACCAACGGTCAGGCTCCTTTCGTTACAGTATTTATGTATCTTGGCGAAGCACAGGACGAACAAACAAAGCACGACCTTGCAATGATTATTGAAGAAATGCTTAACCAGAGAATCGTGGGCGTTAAGAACGAAGCAGGCGTTTGGATTACTCCTGCATTCCCAAAACTTATCTACGTTTTGGAAGAAGACAATATCCACGATGATTCAAAGTATTACTACTTAACAAAACTTGCGGCTAAATGTACTGCAAAGAGAATGGTTCCTGACTATATCTCTGAAAAGATGATGCTTAAACTTAAGGTTGACAAAAACGGCGATGGTCACTGCTACACATGTATGGGTTGCCGTTCATTCCTAACACCTTACGTTGACGAAAACGGTAAGCCAAAGTACTACGGCAGATTCAATCAGGGCGTTGTTACAATTAACCTTGTTGATATCGCTCTTTCATCAGGCGGAAACCTTGAAAAGTTCTGGCAGATTTTTGATGAAAGACTTGATATTTGTTATACAGCCCTAATGTGCCGTCATAACAGACTAAAGGGCACATATTCCGACGCTGCTCCAATCCTTTGGCAGTACGGTGCTCTTGCAAGACTTGAAAAGGGCGAAACTATTGACAAGCTTCTATACGGCGGTTACTCAACAATTTCTCTTGGCTATGCAGGTCTTTATGAATGCGTTAAGTATATGACAGGAAAATCTCATACTGACGAATCTGCAACACCATTTGCAATTGAAGTTATGGAATACCTAAATGCTGCAACAAAGAGATGGAAGGAAAAGGAAAATATTGACTTCAGTCTTTACGGCACACCGCTTGAGAGCACAACTTATAAGTTCTCAAAGTGCTTACAGCAGAGATTCGGTGTTGTTGAAGGTATAACAGATAAGAACTACATCACAAACAGCTACCACGTTCACGTAACAGAAGAAATCAACGCTTTTGAAAAGCTTGCATTTGAGGCACAGTTCCAGCAGTTATCACCAGGTGGTGCTATCAGCTATGTTGAAGTTCCAAATATGCAGAATAACTTGGAAGCTGTACTTGATGTTATGAAGTTCATCTATGACAACATTATGTACGCAGAGCTTAACACAAAGTCTGACTACTGTCAGGAATGTGGCTTTGACGGTGAAATCCAGATTAAGGAAGACGAAGACGGAAAGCTTATCTGGACTTGCCCTAACTGTGGTAATACCGATGAAACAAAGCTAAACGTTGCAAGACGTACTTGCGGATATATCGGAACACAGTTCTGGAATCAGGGAAGAACACAAGAAATAAAGGAAAGAGTTCTTCACCTATAATAGTTAAGACAGTTAAAAATTGCACAGACCGTCAATGAATTGACTATGGACGAAACGAACCCTTGGAGTACCCGCGTACGCCGTCGGGCAAGGTGCCAGCTCACTGGCACTTCGTTTCGTCCATTCTGTACTAATTTTAAACTGTCTCGGGGAAGTTTAGCGGAAAAGATGGTTAGTTTTATACAGCGTCAGTTTTAAACCATCTTGGGAAGTTGGCGTAAAGATTTAAATAGTTAGTTTTCGTAAGAAATAAGGAAAAGAAAATGAATTACTGTACTATAAAAAAATGGGATATTGCCGATGGGATTGGCGTCAGAGTTTCCCTTTTTGTATCGGGTTGTACCCACCATTGCAAAGGTTGTTTTCAGCCGGAAACGTGGGATTTTAACTATGGCGACCTTTTTACAAAGGAAACGGAAGACGAAATCATAGAAGCACTAAAACCTGATTATATAAACGGACTTACGCTACTTGGCGGAGAGCCTTTTGAACCGGAAAACCAACGTGTTTTGGTGGAGTTTTTGAAAAGAGTCAGAAAAGAACTTCCTGAAAAAACAATCTGGTGTTATTCAGGATATGTGTATGAAGAATTAACAGGCGAATCCCGTGCGAGATGTGAAGTTACAGACGAAATGCTGTCTATGATAGACGTTTTAATAGACGGCGAATTTATACAGGAAAAGAAAAATATTAGCCTGCAATTTCGTGGCTCGGAAAATCAGAGAATTATTGACGTTAAAAAGACAAAAGAAGCTGGCGAAATTGTATTTTGGCAAAATTAAGGAGGAAATGGTATGAAAATCGAGATAAAAAAGCTTAATGAAAATGCGGTTATCCCAACAAGGGGATCCCAGCAGGCGGCGGGTTATGACCTTTATGCTGCAACAGATGAACCAATCACAATCCCAGCTCACGAAACCGTAAAAATCGGTACAGGCCTTGCAATTGCCGTTCCTGACGGATACTTCGGTGCAATTTTTGCAAGAAGCGGTCTTGCAGCAAAACAGGGACTTCGCCCTGCAAACTGCGTTGGCGTTGCAGATAGTGACTACCGTGGCGAGTATATCGTGGCTCTTCATAACGACACAGATTTTCAGCAGACCATAGCTCCAAAGGAAAGAATCGCACAGCTTGTTGTTATGCCATATTTGGCAGTTGAATTTGAAGAAGTGGATACACTATCCGAAACAGAGCGTGGTGCAGGTGGTTTTGGTAGCACAGGAAAGCTTTAAGATGTAAAAATTGTTTATAATCGCCTCATCGAACCTCTCGGCGTACCCTTACGGTTCGCTTTGACGATTCTAAATCAATTTTTCCTATCTCATCTTATAAAAATTTGGAAATTAAAAATACCGCAAGAATTATCTTGCGGTATTTTTTAGTTTACTCTTGTATTTCTCATCCTGACAAGCTTTGGAATGTTAATCAAAACCTGCACTCCCTGACAGTTTTTCTCTATAATATCAAGAAAATCTTTAATGCCCAAAAGGTCAAAATCAGTAATTGACATAAAGCAATTTTCGCCCTCTTTTGTACGCACAAATATAAAATCCATACGCTTTAAGGTGCTGTCAAAATGCTTATCCAAATCAAGTCTTGCCAAAACTTGCGGATATTCTTCCTCGCCCAAGCTCTTTTTCAGGAATCGGCGTGAGCCTATAATAACCGAGTCTATATCATCCATAGCGATTTCGCTTGTCTTAACCTTTTCCGGAATGAAATCAGAAATGAAATTAGGCTTTTCCGGAAGAGTATATGGCATAATTCCGTTTTTCCAACTGGAAAGGACAACCTTTTCGCCGTCTGTTGCAATAAAGGTAGGAAAGCAAGCGTTTATTCTTATGATGACATAAGAAAGACCCAAAAGGAACGCTAAGATATACCAAAGCGCAAACAGGAAGTTGCCGACTGTAAGGTTGTATATACCAAGGACAAGCCCCACAAGGCACACCGAACCAACAAGTGAAATCTTAATCACGTGGTCACGGCGGACTTTGTCACCTATGGAAACTTTTGATAAATACTCCATAAATTTCTCCTTAAAAATAATTACATCCCGACTATTATAGCAGAAAAAACCAAAAAGGTCAAGTTATTTGATTTTCTTGGCTTCAAAGTAGAAACGCTTATCTTCTGCTTCGCCCATAGAAAATGTCTTTCTAGGCAGTGCTCCGTCAGCGATTACGCCACGGAAAAGGTCGCTTTTTTCCATTGCTGGAAGTAAGAATCCCATGGTGTTATCCGCACTTGAAAGCTTTTCGGTAACATCCTGACCATGGATATAGTCAACCTCATAGCCTTTTTCGTCAAGGAACTTCTGCAAAGTACCAACGCAAAGGGCAGATGGTGAGTTCTTGACAAAAAGATCGCCCTTTTTACCCTTATATGTATATTGGATATGCTGACCGCCGTTGTCTGTTTCGCTGGTTTCTGGGTAGTATGCCTTAAAATCAGCAAGCAATTTTTCAGGGTCAACATCAAACACAACTCTGTGGATTGGCTCAAATTCCAATGCTTCGTCGTGAATATTCTCAATTTCCACCAAACAGAATCTTGCAGGGTGGTTTTCTATTTCTTCGCTAGATAGTGTTGGCTTTAGGTTTTCCCAACAGGTTTTTGCGGTGGCAAGTGAGTGGTTTCCGTCACCAACTGCAAATAACAGGTTTCCATCACAGTTTTCGTCAAGCTCTGCGATTGCTCCAAGGATACGTTCTGCTTCAAAATCAGAAAGCAGGTAGCCCTTTAGGTGACCGCTATTTTGCATAAGGTCAAAGTCATAGATAAGCTCGCCTTTTTCCACCTGTTCAATTACGGTTTGTTCCTTATCGTCAATCAAAAGCATAACGTGTGGAAGCTCTAAGGTAGCATTTTCACGAATCTTTACTCGTGGCGGAATACGCTCTAAAACTGTGCCTTCGGTTGCACGGATTTTGCTTTTTGAACCAACAGAAAAATCGTATTCTTCAAGGTCAACACAGCCGATGATACCCTTTCGGGTTTTGCCGTTTGCCATTGTTCTTTCAACATAAATCATTGAGTCTAAAAGCTCTTCAAAGATACCGCCTGCAAGGTACTCGTCCATTGTGGCGTTTATCTTTGCGATTCTTGAATCGCCCTCGGACAAAAATGCCTCAGGAAAAACAATATTTAGAGCAGATGGCTCTGTGCCCACAAAATCCTTAACCTCGTTCCAGTATTCAGGCTGGGAAGTGTACTGGTCGCAGGCAACCACGCTCCACTTTGAAAAATCAATATCCTTTGGAATCAAAATATCAGCTTTTTTGAAAATCATATCTATCACTCCTTAATAATGTCACAAGTTGTGGCATCGGTTACTTTTATTAAATCCTGTGGTGAAAGTAGCAGGGTAACTCCGCAAGTTCCGCCTGAAACTGCCATTTTGTCAAACAAAAGACAACTTTCGTGGATATATGTGGCATACTTTTTCTTCATGCCAATAGGGGAAACACCGCCACGGACATAACCCGTAAGCCCCAAAAGGTCCTTAACGGAAATCATCTCCACTTTTTTGTTGCCTGAGCATGTAGCAAGTTTTTTCAGGTCAACTTCTGAGTCAACAGGGACGCAAACGGTTATAACTTCGTTTCCTTTTGCAACCAAAGTCTTAAAGGACTGCTGGCAAGGTATCCCTGTAAGCTCTGCAATGGTAACGCCGAAGTTATCGCCAACTTCATCCACTTCATATTCTATACTTTCAAATGGGATTTTTGCGCTTGCAAGTTGGCGCATCGCATTTGTCACAATTGGTTTCTTCTTTGCCATTACTTACCTCACTTAAGTTCTACTATTGTTACGCCCATTTCGCCTTCGCCGAATTTTCCTGGGCGGGACGACTTCACGTATTTACTTCGCTTTAGCATATCCCCAACAGCTTTTCTCAAAACTCCTGTGCCTTTTCCGTGGATAACGGTAACAGGTGAAATGCCTGCTAAATAGCAATCGTCTATAAACTTTTCCACGTTCATCAAGGCTTCTTCAGGAAGCTGACCACGAACGTCAATCTCAGTTGACACGTTCTTGGTCTTTGGCTGGAACGCATTTGTTGAACGCACATATTTTTCGGTTAGTTCTTTAGTTGAATTATCTTTAACACGCTCTAGGTTTGAAATGTGGACGTCGGTTTTCATAATACCTGCCTGAACACGAACCATTCCCTTGTTATCAGGAAGTTTTAAGACGGTTGCGGTCTGGTCCATATCAATAAGCTTGACGGTTTCGCCCACTTTCAAGTTCTTAATCGGTTCACGATAAGTCTTTCGTGGCTCGGCACTACGCTTCATTGCCTTGTCAATAGAATCTTCACGTTTTTTAAGCTTATCACGGGTCTTTTGCACCTTTTCGGAAATGTTGGCGGTTTTGCCCTCAATTCGCATTCGCTCTAAGTCTTTTATAATGGCATTGGATTCTTCCTTTGCCTCCATAATAATTATTTTTGCCTCACGTCTTGCATCTTCCAAAATGCGGGACTTTGATTCTTTTAACTTCTTACGCTCTGCTTCAATTTCTGCCTTTAGGTCAGAAAGTTCTGACTTCATTCGCTTTGCGTATTCCTTTTCGGATTGCGCTTCACGGCGGGACTGTTCAAGGTCTGTGATAACGTCTTCAAACTTAACATCTTCATCGCTTAAAATCTCATAAGCACGTGAGATAACAGCATCGGATAAACCAAGTCTTTTGGAAATTGCAAAGGCGTTTGATTTTCCAGGAACGCCGATTAAAAGCTTATAAGTTGGTTGCAGGCTGTCAACGTCAAATTCGCAGGACGCATTTTCCACGCCGTCGGTGGTTAGTGCAAAAACTTTAAGTTCGCTGTAGTGTGTTGTGGCAACCGTTGATGCGCCGAATGCACGTAAGTGTTCCAAAACTGAAATGGCAAGTGCCGCACCTTCAGTCGGGTCGGTTCCTGCACCAAGTTCGTCAAACAGAGCAAGGGAATCGGAGTCAACTTCGTCAATAATCTTAACAATCTTCACCATGTGTGATGAGAAAGTTGAAAGGCTTTGCTCAATGCTCTGTTCGTCGCCGATGTCGGCAAAGAACTTTTTAAACAGTGCGGCGTGGCTTTCGTCATTAACAGGAATGTGAAGACCAGATGCCGCCATAATTGAGAAAAGACCGATTGTTTTTAATGTTACTGTTTTACCGCCTGTGTTAGGGCCTGTTATAACCAAGGTATCAAAGCCATCACCCAAGGAAATATCGTTTGCAACCACCTTGTCCTTTGCGATCAGCGGATGGCGTGCTTTTTTGAAACGGATAATGCCCTTGTTATTTAAAATCGGCTCAGTTCCGTTCATATCAAAGGAAAGCTTTGCCTTGCAGAATATAAAATCAAGATTAGTAACAATGTCATAGTTTGACAGGATAACACTTGAATTTTCTGAAACTTCTGCAGAAAGGGTTGCAAGGATTTTTTCAATCTCAAGCTGTTCCTTATTTATAAGGTCACGAATTTCGTTATTTAAATTAACCACGCTCATTGGCTCGATGAATAAAGTTCCGCCACCACGTGATGTATCGTGGACAATACCTGCAATCTCCGCTCTGTACTCTGATTTTACAGGAAGAACGTATCTGTCGGAGCGGATTGTTACGATTGGGTCCTGAAGATACTTTTTGTATGTTTCGGAGCGAATCATATTATCAAGACTTTCACGGATTTTCGCGTTTAATGTCTTCATTTTGCGACGGATTGCAGAAAGGTCAGAAGATGCATCGTCAGCAATTTCTGTTTCGGATAAAATGGCAGAATTTATGCTGTCCTCCAAATGTTTTGCCGTTATGATGCCGTCTGCCAAACCGTGAAGAATTACCGCTTCTTCGCCTGCATCTGAAAGGTAAGACTTAATTCTTCTTGCAACATACAAAACTCGGGAAACGGAAAGCAGGTCAAGGGGACTTAACATTCCACCGATTTCGCTACGTTTAACAGCGCCTGTAATATCACGAACGCTGAAATTAACAGGCGGATTTCCAAGCTTAAAGCAAGTGTTCACAGCTTCCGAGGTTTCTTTCTGTGCGTTTTGGGCATCAGAAAGAGAAGCGAATGGAGTAAGCGCAAAAATTCTCTTACGCACCGCCTCTGATTCGGTAAAACTTGCAAGTCTATCTAAAATTTTGTCAAATTCAAGAGTTTTAAAAACCGATTTGTTCATTATATCTCTCCAAAGCACATAATTATCTTATTTTATTGTACCACTATTTCGGCATAAAAACAATAACTTTATTGCAAAAAAGACAATTATGTGATAGAATGGATTTATAGCAAATCACAAGGAGAAATCAAAATGTATAGATATGAAACTCATCTTCATACTGCACCTGTCAGTAAATGTGCAACAGCCAGCATAAGAGAACATCTTGAAGTTTATAAAAATTTGGGATATGACGGAATTTTTGTAACCAATCACTTTTTAGACGGGTCTTTAAATATTGATAAAACAAAATCATACGAAGAAAGACTGAACTTTTTCTACTCGGACTTTGAAGAAGGTGTAAAGATTGGAAAGGAATTGGGGATAAAGGTTTTCTGCGGTATTGAAACCAACTATTTAGGCTCTGATTTCCTTGTATATGGACTTTCAAAAGAGTGGTATCTTAAAAATTCGCATATAATGGAGATGTCAAAAAGAGAACAGCTTGAGTTTTTTATGGAAAACGGAGCGTTGGTAATCCACGCACATCCATTCCGCGAGGCAGGATACATTGACCATATCAGGCTATACCCAAGAAGTGTTCACGGCGTGGAAATAGTGAATGCAACAAAGCCGGACTTCGAAAATGAAATGGCAAAAATTTATGCAAAGCAATATGGTTTGATTGAATTTGCAGGAACAGACAATCACCACGTGAATGAAGATAAGCACAAATTGGCGGGTATGGAATGCCAAAGACCGATTTTGGACGAAGTGGATTTTGTTAATGCCGTTAAAAATGGTGAAATGAAACCATTTGTTATTGAGATATAAGGAAGAGGAAAATGAACGCAATTAAATTAAAACAGAAACTTGAAAAGAAATACCCATACAGAATAGAGCTTCACGCTCATACAAAGCCACAGAGCTCATGCGGTGAAGCGGAGCCGGAAAAGTTAGCAGAGATTTATGCTAAAAAGGGTTATGACGGTATTGTAATCACCAATCATTTTATGGGCTATAACAAACATAAAGACGGCGAATACATGCCTGGCGAAACCAAGGAAGAACAGTTAAAGAACTATCTTGCAGGCTACGAAGATACAAAGGTTGCAGGAGAAAAGCTGGGACTTAAGGTTTATCTTGGTCTTGAAATTCGTTTTTCAAAGGAAAACGAAAACGATTATCTGATATACGGCGTGGACGAAGAAATTGCATCAGTTTGCTACGATAATTTCAGAGAAGACCTTGAATATTTCAGAGAAAATGTGAAGCTTCCAAAGAGCGTGTTTATTCAGGCACACCCGTTCCGTGACGGCATGGAGCCTATGAATGCAGAATTGTTAGACGGTGTTGAAACCTTTAATATGCACCCTGGTCATAATTCAAGAGTTGGGTTTGCCTGCCGATATGCAAAGGAAAACGACTTTAAAATAAGAACTGCGGGAAGTGATTTCCACCACCTGGGTCGTAGTCACGAAGGTGTTTCAGCACTTCGTACCAAGGTTATGCCAAAGGATTCTTTCCACCTTGCCGAGATTTTAAAATCAGGCGACTATCTGTTTGAAATCGGCGAAACTGCACTTGTAATGCCGTAAGAGGAAAATATGGATATTAAGTTTATGAAAGAGGCAATCCGTCAGGCAAAAAAGGCGGAAGCTATAGATGAAACGCCTATCGGAGCGGTAATCGTAAAGGACGGAAAAATTATTGCCCGTGGCTATAACAAGCGTGAAACCAAGAAAAACGCCCTTATGCACGCCGAGATAATCGCCATAGATAAGGCCTGCAAAAAGCTGGGCGGTTGGCGTCTTCCTGGGTGCGATATTTACGTAACTTTGGAGCCGTGCCCTATGTGCTGTGGTGCAATAATTCAGGCGAGAATTGAAAATGTTTATTTCGGAGCATATGACCAAAAATCAGGTTGTCTTGGAAGTGCCTGTGATTTATCAGGCGTACTTCCGCATAAGATAGATTATCAGGGTGGTATTATGAAAATCGAATGCGAAGAAATTTTAAAAAATTTTTTTAAAAATTTGAGAAAGAGGGAAAAATAAAATGAGCTTTAACGAAAAAACAAGAAAAGTAGTTTGTGTAGTTTTGGCAGTTGCAATTTGCCTACCGATTGCTCTTGGAATTATTTCTATGTTTACAATGTAATTTCGAATAAAAAAAACACCTTTTGGGAAAGTTAGTTCTAGGAGGTGTTTTAGAATGAACTGTCAACCAAACGAAAGTATTAAATGTACTGTTGAAGAATGTAAGTACCATTGCAAATCAAAGGACTATTGCTCACTTGACTGTATTACAGTGGGTACACATGAACCAAACCCAACAATGAGCGAGTGCACAGACTGTAAGTCTTTTGAATTGTCATAAGAAAACGGGAGGACAGGCCATCTGTCCTCTTTTAATTTAGGAAGATTAAAATGGAAAATAAGTTTAAATACACTCTTGACAATAAAAGATATCATACCTGGAACTATTACCTGAATCAAAAGTTTGGGGAAAAGGTGTTTAAGGTGGCACTAAATGGTGGGTTTACCTGCCCGAATATTGACGGAACAAAAGGCTACGGAGGTTGCACCTACTGTTTGTCAGGAAGTGGCGACTTTGCGGGGAATCCCCAGCACAGCGTTCTTGACCAGTTTGAAGAAGTTAAGGAACGAATGCACAAAAAGTGGCCCAAAGCCAAGTATATCCCGTATTTTCAGGCAAACACCAATACATATGCACCTGTTTCGGTGCTAAAGGAAAAGTTTGAGCCTGTTTTGGCACAAGATGGCGTTGTGGGGCTTTCTATAGCAACCCGTGCCGATTGTTTGCCTGAAGATGTGCTTTCTTACCTTGAAGAACTTTCAAAAAGAACATATCTTATGGTGGAACTGGGACTTCAGACAATTTTTGATGAAACGGGTGAGAGGACAAACCGATGCCATAGCTTTGACGAGTTTTTGGCGGGATATGGTGAGCTTAAAAAACGTGGTATAAATACCTGTATTCATTTAATTCTGGGACTTCCCGGGGAAACAACGGAAATGATGATAGAAAGTGCGAAGTATGTGGCTAGCTTAGAGCCGACTTGCGTAAAACTCCATCTTCTTCATATATTAAAGGGCACAAAAATCGCAAAGGAATACGAAAACGGCGAGTTCGAAACATTGACACTTCAAGAATATGTCAATACAGTTGTTGATTGCCTTGAGTATTTCAGCGAGGAAACCGTAATTCAAAGACTGACAGGGGATGGTGGTCGTGATACCTTGATTGCACCGCTTTGGAGTTTGAAAAAGTTTGTTGTCTTGAATGAGATTGATAAGGAAATGGTTAGGCGCAATACATATCAAGGCGCAAAATTTCATAAAAAATAATTTAAAAAAATACTTGCAAATGGGAAAATTGTGTGATATACTATGAAATGGCGTCTTATGGAATGCCAAATATTTGAAGAAGGAGGAGCCAAAATGAGAGAAGGTATTCATCCAGAATACAAGCAGACAACTATCAAGTGTGCATGTGGTGAAGTAATCGAAATCGGTTCAACAAAGGAAAACATCATGGTTGAAATTTGTTCAAAGTGTCACCCATTCTACACAGGTAAGCAGAAGCTTATTGATACAGGTGGACGTGTTGAAAAGTTCAACAAGAAATTCAACAGAAAGTAATTTGTTTGCTTTTATTTTACAAAATTTTTATTTAGACTTTAAACTTAAACCATTGCTTGGTTAACCGAATCACCAACGGTTTCTCGGCAACTGGGGATGATTTATCATAGGAGGTGAAACGCTATGACAAAGGAGCGTAAACAGGAAATTATCGCTACTTACGCAACTCATGAAGGAGATACAGGTTCTCCAGAAGTTCAGATTGCTCTTTTAACAGAAAGAATCAATCACCTAAACGACGAACACTTGAACTTCCACAAGAAGGATAACCACTCAAGAAGAGGTCTTCTAATGATGGTAGGTAAGAGAAGAAACCTTATGAACTACCTTAAGAGTCAGGATATCGAAAGATACCGTACTCTAGTAGCTAAACTAGGTCTTAGAAAATAATAGTATATGTTTATGGGCAAGCGATTCGTTTGCCCATATTTGCATATTTGGAGATAGTATATTTAGCACATAAATAGAGCTTATAAAGGTTTTATAGGTTGTATTTATCTGCTAATATGTATCTCCGAAAAGAGGTAAAAAGAGGAAAACGAGAGAAAAGAAGAAAAGGAGAAAAAGACTATGTTCAGAACTTTTGAAACAGAGTTGGCAGGACGCCCTCTAATCATCGAAACAGGCAAAATGTGTTGCCTTTCAAACGGTCACTGCGTTGTAAGATACGGTGACACAGTAGTTATGGTTAACGTAACTGCATCAAGAAACCCAAGAGAAGGAATTGATTTCTTCCCTCTATCAGTTGACTATGAAGAAAAGCTATATTCTGTAGGTAAAATCCCTGGCGGATACATTAAGCGTGAAGCAAAGCCATCAGAAAAGGCTATTCTAACATCACGTTGTATTGACAGACCAATCCGTCCACTATTCCCAGCAGACCTTAGAAACGACTGTACAGTTGTTGCAACTGTTCTTTCTGTTGAACAGGATAACCCTCCTGAAGTTGCTGCTATGATCGGTACATCTGTTGCGCTTTCAATTTCAGATATTCCATGGAATGGTCCTATCGGTGGTGTATGGCTTGGTCTTATCGACGGCGAATTCGTAATCAACCCAACAGTTGAAGAAAGAGCAAAGAGCGAAATGCACGTAACTGTTGCAGGTACAAAAGAAAAGATTGTTATGATCGAAGCAGGCGCAAATGAAATCGAAGAAAGCGTAATGCTTGAAGGTATCAAGTTTGCTCACAAGACAATCATCGAGATCTGTGACTTTGTAAACTCAATCGCCGCAGAAATCGGCAAAGAAAAGTTCGCATACGAAGCTCATGATGTAGATCACGATCTTTATGATGCAATCAAGGCTATGTCATACGAAAAGATTCAGCACGCTCTTGACACTGATGACAAGAACATCAGAGACGAAAGAATGGGTGTTGTATCAGACGAAATCGTAGAAAAGCTTTCAGATCAGTTCGAAAACCTTGGTGAGCAGCTTGGCGAAATCCTTTACAAGATGCAAAAGGAAATCGTAAGAGCATGGCTATACGAAGGCAGAAGAGTTGACGGCAGAGGCCTTAACGAAATCAGACCACTTGCTGCGGAAGTTGATTTGCTTCCAAGAACTCACGGTTCAGGTATGTTCACAAGAGGACAAACTCAGGTTCTTACAATAGCAACACTTGCACCACTTTCAGAAATCCAGAAGCTTGATGGTATCGACACAACAGAAGAAACAAAGAGATATATGCATCACTATAACTTCCCGTCATACTCAGTTGGCGAAACAAAGCCATCAAGAGGTCCGGGCAGACGTGAAATCGGTCACGGCGCATTGGCAGAAAGGTCATTGGTTCCGGTTCTTCCGTCAGAGGAAGAGTTCCCATATGCAATCAGAACTGTATCAGAAGTTCTTTCTTCTAACGGTTCAACCTCACAGGGTAGTGTCTGTGGTTCAACTCTTGCACTTATGGCTGCAGGCGTTCCTCTTAAGGCACCTGTTGCAGGTATCTCGTGTGGTCTTATCACAACAGATGAAGGCTTCACAACAATGGTAGACATTCAGGGACTTGAGGACTTCTATGGCGAAATGGACTTCAAGGTAGCTGGTACAAAGAAGGGTATCACATCAATTCAGGTTGATATAAAGAACGATGGTTTGCCATACGAAGTTATCTGGGAAGCATTCACAAAGACAAGAGATGCAAGATACCACATCAT
>JAZOOY010000033.1:0-3704 GCA_045655325.1 Clostridia bacterium | reverse complement strand
CAAGGAAATCTTAAAAAGAAGTACTTTCCTTGCTCAGGTTGCAGAAGATGTTGGTAATAAATATTCTGTTAGTCAGCTTAGCGGAATGATCACAATGAGTCCGTTAAACGAAACAGAAATTATGGAGATTAAGGTAACAGGCGAAGTCCCTGAGGATGTTTATGCAATTTGTCACAGCGTTTTAACTCACGCACCGGACGAGCTTATCAGAGTCGTAAACGCAGGTAGTGTTAAAATTCTTGATGACGGACAAATTCCGAAAAAACCATATTCACCAAACGTTAAAAACTACACATTGTTTTCTTTCGCTTTGGGTCTTGCTCTTGGTGCATTAATCGTATTCTGTATTGAATTTTTTGATACAAGAGCTAAGTCCCGTGACGATATTACGGGCAGATATAAAGAACCTCTTTTAGGAGAAATTCCTGAACTTATAGTTGCTCCCGGAAAGGTTGACGAGGGATACTCCTATGGTGATAAAGGAGGCAAAAAATAATGAGCATTTTAAATCATATTAAAAACTTTAACGTAAGAAGAGCCAACAGCCGTGTCAGTGATGACTCCGCTCTTGTGCGTTCAAACACACTTCTTACTGACAGTACCGACTTTGTTACAAAGGAAGCATATAAAACCGCAAGAACAAATATCCGCTTTTCATTAAGCGGAAGTAAGGGCGGAAAAAAGATTATCATAACAAGTGCCAGCCCTGGCGAAGGTAAAACAACAACTTGCCTTAACCTTGCAATCGCATTTGCACAGACAGATGCCAAGGTTCTTGTGATTGATGCGGACCTTAGAAAACCAAGAATTTACCGCCATCTTTCCATCGAAAGAGAAAACGGTCTTTCTGACCTTTTGTGTGGTCTTATTGAAACAAAGGATGCCATCAAGCATTGCAAAAGACATAACCTTGACTGCATCACATCAGGACAGATTCCTCCAAACCCTGCAGAACTTCTTTCTTCAAAGGAAATGGAAGATTTGTTTGAAGAACTTTCTGCACAGTATGACTACATTTTTGTTGATACACCACCTGTTACTGTGGTTACAGAAGCAGCCGCTATGGCAAAGAACGCAAACGGCGTAATCGTGGTTGTTCGTCAGAACAGCACAATCCACGAGTCAATCGAAAGAGCGCTTACAAACCTAAAGATGGCAGATGCCAAGATTTTGGGCTATATCCTAAACGGTGTTGATCATAGTGCTTATGGCTATAAGACATATAACCACAAGTATAAGCAGTACGGATACCGTTACGGCTATGGCTATGGCTATGGCTATGGCGACAAAGAGAAAAAGGAAAAAGATTCAAAGAAAAAGTAATTTAAAGCACTGCGAAAGCGGTGCTTTTTTCTTGACTTTATTTTTCATTTGTGGTAATATAAATTTCACAAAAACAGGAGGTTTTATATATCCAGATGAAAAAACAGGATTTTGCATACATAAAGCTTTACGAAAAAATCAGGGAAGAAATCACTTGCGGTGCTTATAAGTATGGGGACAAGCTTCCGTCAAAGAGAGTTCTTGCGGAAGAAACAGGCACAAGTGTTATTACGGTCCAGCATACCTATGACATTCTTGCCGACGAGGGATATATTGAGGCAAGAGAACGCCGTGGATATTTTGTTATTTTTAATGACAAGGACACGTTCCCTGTTCCACATCGTGAGATTGCCGAATACACCCCGCATACAAGTGCTGTTTCGGAAGATTTTCCGTTTTCGGTGTTTTCAAAAACTGTGCGCCGTGTACTTTCAAATTATGGCGAAGTGCTACTTGAAAAGTCGGCACCATTCGGCATTTTTGAACTGAAAAAGGCGGTTTCAAATTACCTGGCACGTAGCCGTGATATCTTCACACCGCCTGAAAATATCCTGATTGGTGCAGGAGCAGAGTATTTTTACTCACTTTTAGTGCAGGTTCTTGGCCGTGACACCCTTTTTGCCTTGGAAGACCCGTCCTATGAAAAAATCCGCAAGGTGTACGAAACCAACGGTGCAAAATGCGATATGCTGAAAATGGGAAGCGACGGAATTTTGTCGGATGAGCTGGACAGAACCCAAGCTAAAGTTTTGCACATTACACCCTTTAACAGTTTCCCAAGCGGAATTACCGCAACAGCATCAAAACGCCGTGAGTATATAAGATGGGCAACGGAAAACGACGCAATTATTATAGAAGACGATTTTGATTCCGAATTTTCGGGTCTTACAAAACGGGAAGATACGGTTTTTTCTTTGTCCGACAGCGGGAATGTTATTTATATGAATACTTTTTCAAAAACCATCGCACCGTCCATTCGTATGGGATATATGGTAATCCCTGATAGACTTATGCCGATTTTCACCGAAAAGGCAGGTTTTTATTCCTGTACTGTTTCCGCACTTGAACAACTTGTGGTGGCAGAGTTTATCGCATCAGGGGATTTTGAAAGGCATTTAAACAGAACACGCCGTAAAAGAAGATCAATGAAAAAGGAATAGGTGATAAACCTATTCCTTTTTTGTGGTTATTTAACCTTAACAAAAATTTTTCCCTGTTCAGTTTAAAAACCTTGACGCGCTAGCGGCGTGGCGAGCTTGCCGATGCCACGAGTGTTCTTTGGCACGACCTGTTTTAGCAGTTGGGGCGAGTTGTCGAAGTTTTGAAAGCCGAAGGCTGACGAAACTTGCGACCTGTCCGAGCCGCTACATAGGGGATTACCAAAGGGGTTACCCCTTTGGCGACTTTTCGTACTTTTGGTCGGTCAAAAGTACATATATAAAACCCTTTACGTTTATGCAATACAGTTGCTATGCATACAATAAGTATGTAATTATATACGATTGTATTGCAGAGGTGATTGAATGAGAAAATTTAAAATACCATCTATTCCACCAACAACAAATAAATGTATAAGATTTCCAAATGACATAATAGATAAAGTAGAAAATGCTATTGTGGGAAAGAGCTGTACTTTTTCAGCTTTCGTTGTAGAAGCTGTTCGAGTTGCGTTGGAAAATATTGAAGAAGAAAAATAAAAAAAACAAAGGCGACACTATTTTGTGCCGCCTTTAGCTTTAATTACTACTTGGTTTATCTTCCAAAAGCTCAACCTTAACATCGACAAGGTCGCCGTTACGGATAAGAGTCAAGGTGATGTAATCACCAGGGGATTTTTTCTCCTTGATTTCGTTTAGTGCATCAACAGTATTAACAACCACGCCGTCAGCTTTAACGATAAAATCGCCTTGCTTTATTCCCGCTTTATCTGCACCGCTTTCAGGTTCTACCGAATAAACAGTAAGACCATTTCGTGACTCGGTTGCAGTAATGCCGATACGTGTTCTTCCTGAAACGTATCCTGAATTCATAAGGTCGTCGATAATCGGCTTGGCTTCGCTCATTGCGATGGCAAAACCAATACCCTCAACGCCACTTTGTGACATTTTGATTGAGTTGATTCCGATAACTTCGCCGTACTTGTTAACCAAAGCACCGCCTGAGTTACCCGGGTTAATTGCCGCGTCGGTCTGAATAAGGTTATAAGTTCTGTTATCAACCGTCATTTTGCGGTTAACTGCGCTGATAACCCCGGAAGTTACAGTACCTGCAAGTTCTTGACCAAGAGGATTACCTATTGCTACTGCAAGTTCACCAACTTTTAACTCAGATGACACACCAAATTCAGCTGGTGTAAGTCCAGTTTTATCAACTTTTATAAC
>JAZOOY010000032.1:0-15572 GCA_045655325.1 Clostridia bacterium | reverse complement strand
CCGTCCATCTGAGCAGCACCAGTGATCATGTTCTTAACGTAGTCAGCGTGTCCTGGACAGTCAACGTGAGCGTAGTGACGGTTGTCTGTTTCGTACTCAACGTGAGCTGTAGAGATTGTGATACCTCTTTCTCTTTCTTCTGGAGCCTTATCGATCATGTCGTAAGCTTCGAACTTAGCCTTACCTGAAAGAGCTAGCACCTTTGTGATAGCTGCAGTAAGAGTTGTCTTACCATGGTCAACGTGACCGATTGTTCCAATGTTAACGTGGGGTTTACTTCTTTCAAATTTTTCCTTTGCCATTTTGAAAATCCTCCTTTAAAAGTTTTTCTACATAGATTATTTTATAATATTTTAGCAAAAAAATCAAGTGTTTTACTAAATTTCTTTACTTATTAGTTGTTTTTGCTACGTTCGCTCATGATCTTTTCCTGGATTGACTTAGGAACTTCAGCATAATGTGAAGGTTCCATTGAGTACTGTCCACGACCCTGAGTTCTTGAACGAAGTTCAGTAGCGTAACCGAACATTTCTGAAAGTGGAACATGTGCTGTAATTCTCTGAGCACCTGTAACAGCTTCCATCTTCTGAATCATACCACGGCGAGAGTTAAGGTCACCCATAACGTCACCAAGGTATTCATCCGGCATAATAACGTTTACAAGCATGATAGGTTCCTTAATAATAGGATCAGCCTTTCTCATACCTTCCTTGAATGCCATAGAAGCGGCAATCTTAAACGCCATTTCAGATGAGTCGACTTCGTGGTAAGAACCATCGTATAGTGTTACCTTAACGTCAACTACGTTATAGCCAGCAAGTACACCTGACTGCATAGCGCCCTGAACACCGGCATCAACTGCAGGGATGTATTCCTTAGGAATAGCACCACCAACAACTGCGTTTACGAATTCGTATCCGCCGCCTTCTTCCATTGGCTCTAGCTTCATAAGAACGTGACCGTACTGACCCTTACCACCTGACTGACGAGCATACTTATGTTCGATGTCAACTGGCTTTCTGATAGCTTCTCTGTAAGAAACCTGAGGTTCACCAACGTTTGCTTCTACTTTAAATTCACGAAGAAGTCTGTCAACGATGATTTCAAGGTGAAGCTCACCCATACCAGCGATGATTGTCTGACCTGTTTCTTCATCTGTATATGTCTTAAATGTTGGGTCTTCTGCTGCAAGTCTTGCAAGAGCAAGGCCCATCTTTTCCTGACCAGCCTTTGTTTTTGGCTCAATAGCTACACGGATAACTGGTTCAGGGAAGTCCATAGATTCAAGGATGATTGGGTGCTTTTCGTCACAAAGAGTATCACCTGTTGTAGTGTTCTTTAGACCAACAGCAGCAGCAATATCACCTGAGTAAACTATATCAAGGTCTTCTCTCTGGTTAGCGTGCATCTGTAGGATTCTACCCATTCTTTCACGGTTGCCCTTGCAAGCGTTAAGAACGTATGAACCAGAAGCTAGTGTACCTGAGTAAACTCTGAAGAAGCAGATGTTACCAACGAATGGGTCATTTGCAATCTTAAATGCTAGAGCTGCAAATGGAGCATCGTCTGATGAAGGTCTTTCATCTTCTTCCTCTGTATCAGGAATAACACCCTTAATGTTAGGGATATCTGTAGGTGCTGGCATGTAATCGATGATAGCATCAAGTAGTAGCTGAACACCCTTATTTCTGTATGAAGTACCGCAAAGCATTGGAACGATTTCGTTGCTGATAGTAGCCTTACGAAGAGCTGTCTTAAGTTCAGAAACTGAAATTTCTTCACCTTCCAAATACTTCATCATAAGATCTTCATCAGTTTCAGCGATAGCTTCAACCATCTTTGCTCTGTATTCTTCTGCTTTTGCAAGCATATCAGCAGGGATATCCTCCTCGCTGTAATCCATACCCATTTCGTCGTGATAAATTTCAGCTCTCATTTCCATAAGGTCAATGATACCTGTAAATGTATCTTCCGCACCGATAGGTAGCTGGATTGGAACACCATTTGCGTGAAGTCTTTCACGAACCATGTTTTCTACGTTGTAGAAGTTAGCACCCATGATGTCCATCTTGTTAACATAAATCATTCTTGGAACGCTGTAGTCATTAGCCTGACGCCATACAGTTTCAGACTGAGGCTCAACGCCACCCTTTGCACACATAACTGTAACAGATCCGTCAAGTACACGAAGTGATCTCTGAACTTCAACTGTAAAGTCAACGTGTCCCGGTGTGTCAATGATGTTAATTCTGTGTTTTACACCTGCATTATCGCCTTTAGCTTTCTGCCAGAAACAAGTAGTAGCAGCTGATGTGATAGTAATACCACGTTCTGCTTCCTGTTCCATCCAGTCCATCTGTGAACCACCGTCGTGAGTTTCACCGATTTTGTGGATACGGCCGGTATAGTAAAGAATTCTTTCGGTAGTAGTGGTCTTACCTGCGTCGATATGAGCCATGATACCGATATTTCTTGTATGCTGTAATGAATATTCTCTACCCATACATTTTCCTCCTTTCAAGAATTGTATAAGTCATTAAAGTGGTTATAATCTTGTCCAAATAAAGGGACAAATGATTACCATCTGTAGTGTGCGAAAGCCTTGTTAGCTTCAGCCATTTTGTGAGTATCTTCACGCTTCTTAACTGAACCACCTGTTCCGTTTAGTGCGTCAAGTAACTCGTTAGCAAGTCTTTCCTTCATTGTTCTTTCGCTTCTCTCTCTTGAGTAGCGTGTTAGCCAACGAAGACCAAGTGTCTGTCTTCTTTCTGGACGAACCTCCATCGGTACCTGGTAAGTAGCACCACCAACACGGCGAGCCTTAACTTCAAGTACAGGCATGATGTTGTCCATTGCTTCAGTGAAAACTTCAACAGGATCCTTGCCAGTCTTTTCTTTTATGATTTCGAATGCATCATAAACAATTCTCTGTGCAACACCCTTTTTACCGTCAAGCATGATGTTGTTGATAAGCTTTGTAACAATCACGCTATCGTAGATTGGGTCTGCAAGAACTTCTCTTTTAGCAATATAACCTTTTCTTGGCATATTTTCTTCCCTCCTTCATAGATTTACATCTCTGCCACTTGCAGAGACAATGAGTATCATAGGTACTCCAGGCCACCCTCGGCCCCGACTTTATGCACACGGTTATATGCTCATATAAATAGGATATAACACTATATGCATTTTTGGAAAATCAAATTACTTCTTTTCCTTTGGTCTCTTTGCACCGTACTTTGAACGGCTCTGAGCTCTGTTTGCAACTCCCTGAGCGTCAAGTGTACCACGGATAATGTGATATCTTGTACCAGGAAGGTCCTTAACTCTACCACCACGGATAAGAACAACGCTGTGTTCCTGTAGGTTGTGACCGATACCAGGAATGTATGCTGTAACTTCGATACCGTTTGTAAGTCTTACTCTGGCAATCTTACGAAGAGCTGAGTTAGGCTTCTTAGGTGTAGCAGTTCTAACAGCAGTACAAACGCCTCTCTTCTGAGGTGATGAGTGGTCATTAAGCTTTTTGTGAAGTGAATTCAAGCTTTTGTTTAGGGCAGGAACGTTTGACTTGTTTGCTGCAGTCTGTCTGCCTTTTCTGACCAATTGGTTAAAAGTTGGCATAGTGTATATCCTCCTTCTTCAAATATTTTATATTATAAACGCTATATAGCGATTATAAACTAATTACTGCGGCGCAAGATGCGGGAACATCAATTTCACACATATTGCCCAGTTCACGCATTGTGGAAACCATAACGATAGGGGTTTCACAAGCGGCTTTTTTTAGGGTTTCGGAAAGGTTTTCCGAACAATCTTCAGCGAGGAACAGCTTTTGGCAAGTTTTTGAATTAAGCGCTCTTAAAACCTGCTTATAGCCTACAATAAGATTACTTTTCTCTTCAATTGTAATCATTAAAGTCGCCTCCCATCCCATTTTATGCCCATACTACTGCATTATAGCAAATTAAAAATGCTATGTCAATAGATTTGGCAAAAAAATGATAAAAAATGCATAAAAAAGGACGCCGTGCCCTTAATTTATGTGCTCGGCGCCTGATTGTACGTTATAAATATGTTCTGTTACTGTCTTTCCGCGGACAAAATCGGTGATAAATTCCGTCGCAGGAACATAATCGGTGTGTGGCGGATAACAGTAAATGTCTTTTATCTGCTTTTTGAAGAGCTTGTAGTCCTCTTTTGTCATATTTTCCTGATATAGTGCAGTTCTTGTGTCGATACAGGATTTAATCATATAGTTGGCAAGTTCTACCGAAAGTTCAGGATGTTCTGCGGTTTTTGGAACGCAGAAGTGGTATTCGTCTATGAATATAGTGCCCATATCTCCTGTTTTGGTTGGCCAAGGGATGTAACGCATCTGGGATGTGGCTTCTACTTTGTCTAAAACAAGCTGTGGCAAAAATCCCACTTCGAATGAGCCTTCCTGCATTTCAACAATGCCTCGGTCATAGATAAGAGCTCTTACAAAGTTAAGCCATTCAATCTGGGCTTGTGTTCCGTAATCAAATACAGGATTACCGTTTTCGTCACGGAAAAGTGAATGCATCATATTTATATAGGAAGAATTCCAGTCAATTTTCACGTTAGAATTGATTTTGTCGGTCATATTAATAAAGTTGTCCCAGTCCCAATTTCCGTTTTTGTAGTAGTCATACGGAAGGGTAACATCGCTGAATTGGTCAGGGTCGTATGCACAGTAATTGATCTTGCCTAAAAGTACGTGAGATACGCCGAAAATATTTCCGTCAATGGTGCAACTCTGGTCCATAATAGACTTTGTATAGAGCCTGCTTTTTGGGTTTATGTAGTCATTTATAGGCATACACTGTGAAAAATCTTCACCGGATGAGTAAAAAAGGTCGCTTCCTTCAAATGTGTTGGTAAATTCCACAGTACAGCCGTAATCTTCTTCAAATTTTTTTGCGCCTTCAAGGTATGAACCTCCGGCAAGGTCAATGGAGCTTGACACCTTAAGGGTTATGCCGGAATAGTCAGGTTTTTCTTTTGTATTTAAAAATATTATGGTTGCAATAGTTGCCAAAACCACAACTATAGCAGAAACAGATATAATCTTTTTCAATATTTCACCCCGCAACAAATTGCAATTTTAAATATTGTATCACATATAAAAACAAAAAACAAGTCGCAACGAAATGCAAAAAATGTATAATAATAAAAAATCCGTAAATACTTTTTAGTGAAGCAAGGAACATTGTTTTAAAAACTGAAAGGGATGAATTTATGATTGAAAGAAAGAAAAAGAAAAACGGCGGAGCATATCTTGCTATTTGTTGCTGTGCCTTGATTGTAGCAATAGTGGGTTACACAAGCCGGATGTCTTTAAAGGAAAACGAAGAAGAAAAAACAGGAGATATTGTAGAGATTGTGCCGGAGGATGTGGTATATGAAACATCACAAAAAGCGGAAGTTGAAGTGCCTGATGCGGAAATTGCAAAGGAAAATCAGGAAGATGGTGGAGAAATTCAAAAACCGGAAGTAATCGAATTTACAGCACCGGTTTCGGGAAAAGTGATAGAAGAGTATTCAGGAGATGATTTGGTGTATAATGAGGCGTTGAAGGACTGGAGAGCCCATAGCGGTGTTGACTTTGAAGCAAAAATCGGCGAAGAAGTCAAGGCTAGCGCAAAGGGAGTAATAGAAAGCGTTTTTGACTCAAATATGGGTAGATGCGTAATTGTTGACCATCAGAATGGGTATAAGACTATGTACGCAAACCTCGAAGAAACCGAAAAGGTAAAAGAGGGCGACGAGGTTATGGCAGGCGATGTTATAGGTATGGTGGGAAACACTGCACTTGGTGATATTACCGACCTTGAACACGTGCATTTTGAGATGATTAAAGATGGAAATAATGTAAATCCTGTAGAATATCTGAACTAAAAGGAAAAGGGCGGATAAATGTGTCCGCCCTGACTTTTTAAATAAGATGTCATAATATGCGATAAGAAATAATAAAATAATATTGATAAAGTCTTGACAAATAAAAAAAAGTGTGGTAATATAGTTAAGCATTACAGATATCGCGGGGTGGAGCAGTTTGGTAGCTCGTCGGGCTCATAACCCGAAGGTCGCGTGGTTCAAATCCCGTCCCCGCAACCAATTTAAAAAGTCACAGAAATGTGGCTTTTTTGCTTTTCAGGGTTATGAGCCCGAGGGCGAATAAGTCGAAGGTAGTGAGCAAAGCGAACGGCCGAGTGGGAGTGAATGACAGTCCAGGGGACTGTCAGAGCCACGAGGAGACCGAGCCGCAGCGAGACCGCGTGGTTCAAATCCCGTCCCCGCTGGCCAATTCGGAGCAAGCGTAAAAACGCCTGCTCTTTTTTTGCGCAAAAAAGAGCAGGCGAATTTGTTCTTTTTGCACAAATTAAATTGAACGCATTTACAAATTTAGATATATATGCTATAATAAACTATGAGGGGGATTCTATATAGAAAGAAGGAATGACAAAGACAGAAGCTATCGAAAAGCTGTCATGTGGTGATGTAAGCGGTAACGGCATCATTGATGTAGAAGACATTGTCCTTGCAAGAAGATACATTACAGGCGGTTGGGGTGTTGTTACAACGGATGATATTGTAGACGTTGACGCAGACAGCAAGTTAACAGCAAAAGACGTTATCCTTATGAGACGATTTGTTGCAGGCGGATACGGAATTGATGTATTACCAATACCGGCTTCAAACTAATATCATACTGCTTCAAAATTCAGTGAATAAAAAACGCAAGATTTAATCTTGCGTTTTTTTGTATGAAAAAGTCGTAAATGCATTTACAATTCCAATTAACTGTGATATAATATAAAATGAAGAAATATACACAAAGGGACCTGAAAGAAGGGATGACAGAATGAAAAAAAGACTTTTATCAACATTTATGGCAGCGGTGGTTGGTGTGCTTTCTGTTGGTGCAGTAAACGTATCAGCAACCGGTACAACTATAAACGTTATTAATATTACACAAAGCCTTGATTATGCGGAGGAACTTACTTGGTTGGCAAGTGCTGATGTTAAAGTTAGTGAAGCAAGCAGCATTGGCGGAAGGAATAATGTTCTTAAAGTTGAAGGTCTGAAAAATCACAATAATAATACTGCCGGAGTAAAAATTGCTGATGGTTTTGCTTTTCAGGAAGGCGATGTTCTGACATATAGTCTGGATGTTTATTCAACCACTGAAATCAAACCTGATATGTGGTTAAGAAACCATGACAGCAGTTTAAACCCGTATGCGACTTTTTATGAACAGCAAATTGATGCAGATGAATGGGTAACTGTAACAAAGACATTTACATATAACGATATGAATGGCAAGATAATTGGTTCAGACTCATTTTCCAAAACAGGCAACTATGCGTTATATCTTCGCCCGAGAACGGATAATACCAACGATACAGCAGATGACCCAATGGCAACAGTATATCTTGATAATTTTACAGTAACAGTCTCAAGAATCGACTATGAAGGAACGGAACCGACACCTACTCCGGAAGCTCACCAGCACACATACGGTGATTGGGTAGCAGATGGAACGGTGTATCACAAGAAAACTTGTTCTGCTTGTGGTGACGTTACGAGAAAAGCCCATACTTGGGATGCAGGCGTTATAACAACAGAGCCAACATACACATCTACAGGTATTAAGACATACACATGTGCAGGTTGCAGACAGACAAAGACAGAGGTTATTGACAAAGTTGTTCTGCCAACACAAAGAACAACCGTAACGGTTGGTAATGTAACCACATGTGCAGAAGAAGGAATAACAGTTCCTGTAAGCATTTCAAAAAATGCCGGTTTGATGGGATTGACATTGCAAATTGAATATGATTCTGATGTTCTTGCCCTGACAGGAGCTACAAAGGGAACAGCACTTAGCAATCTGGCATTTACCCGTGGTGCAATGAACGAAAATCCGGCAACATTCATCTGGGACGGCTCCAGTGAGGATACATCAAATGGTCAGATTCTATTACTTACCTTTGCAATAGTGGATACTACTGCTAGTGAATATACAGTTGAAGCAACTGTAAAAACCGCTTGTGATGATAAACTGAATACTGTTGAAACAAATGTAACAGCAGGAACTATAACCAAAAAATCTCATTCATACGGTTTATGGATTAAAAATGACAATGACACCCATAAAAAAGTATGTGAATGTGGCAAGGAGATTACAGAAATACATAGTTGGAACGGTGGCTCAGTAACAACTCCTGCAACACATACAAAGGATGGTGTCAGAACATATATATGTACAATATGTAGCGAAACAAAAACAGAAGTCATAGAAAAAGACACAGAAAACCATACTTATGAAAATTTTGTGGCAGACGGAGCTAAAAATCATAAGAAAGTATGCGTATGCGGAGCTTTTACAACAGAAGCTCACAAGTGGGATGCAGGCGTTGTAACAACTCAGCCTACAGCCGGAAGTCCGAGTATTAAAACATATACATGTACAGCATGTAAATATAAAAGAAGCGAAACTTTTGGAAGCAGATTGCCGACAGAAAATGATACCAACTTAACAGTTGGAAATATAACAGCAAGATCAGGAGACGAAATAATAGTCCCTGTTAGTATTTCAAAGAATGTTGGCATTACAGGACTACAGCTAACATTTGGATATAACATCGATGCTCTTACATTAACAAAGGTTACAAAAGGCACAGCACTTGGCAATATGGAATTTACCGAACCTGGCGACTTTAATGAGGAAAGACTGGTGTTTATGTGGGACGGTCAGGACGCTGACAGTTCAAACGGAGAAATATTGCTACTTAATTTCAAGGTGGCAGATACAGCGGTGGCGGGAGATTATCAAATCTTTGTAAATCTTGAAATCGCTTGTGACCAGAATTTTAACAGTGTTCCGATATATTTAAATAACGGTACAGTAAAAATTGCAAATCAATTGCCGGGTGACGTTAACAATGACAAAACTGTTGACGTAAAGGATGTTATGCTAACAAGAAGATATGTTGCAGGCGGATACGGAGTAACTCTTATCGAAAGCGTTGCCGACGTAAACAAGGATGGCTCAGTTGACGTAAAGGACGTTATGTTAATGAGAAGAGCCGTTGCAGGCGGATATGGCGTTGTGTTAAAATAAACGTCACATATATTTAGACAATGATTTTGTTATAAGATCCATCTAACAAAGTTCTGAAAGAAGGAATGGGAATGAAAAAGAAAATATTGAGTTTGGTATTGGCTATCAGTATGCTTGCAAGCTTGTTCGTAGCTATGCCTGTATCAGCAGACACAGATGGAGAAACTACTATCGAGATATCTGAAATTACTGTTAACCAAGGCGAAGGAACCGAGATAGTAGAAGTACCTATCGAAATAGCAGGAAACACAGGCGTACTAGGGGTACAGTTACAAGTAAAATATGGTGAAGGTCTGACCCTAACCGATGTGGCTAAAGGTGATGCACTGTCATCATTATCATTTACAGCACCGGGCAAGCTTGACGCTAACCCAATAAAGATTATGTGGGACGGACAGGACGCAGTAGATTCTTCAAACGGTGTAATTGCAACATTAACATTTGACGTCCCAAAGGGCACAGTAACAGATTATGCAATAGAAATCACAGAAGCAATTATTGTTGATAAAGATATCAATCTTGTAGAAACAACAATCCAAAGTGGCAAAATTTCAGTAGTTGAAGGCGACCCTGAACCAGGACCTGCTATCACAGTGTTTGAAATAACTGTTGGTCAGGGTGAAGGAACAGAGACAGTAGAAGTACCTATCGTAATAGAAGAAAACACCGGAGTGCTTGGAGTACAGTTAAGAGTGAAATATGCTGAAGGCCTAACATTGACAGATGTTAAGGCGGGTGATGCACTATCATCATTATCATTTACAGCTCCTGGTGATTTTACAGCCAATCCAATAAAGATCTTGTGGGACGGACAGGACGCAGCAGACACTTCAAACGGTGTAATCGCAAAATTAACATTTGAAGTTCCAAAAGATAAAGCAAATTATTATACAATCGAAATCACGGATGCCATAGTGGTTGATGAAGATATTAATTCAGTAGCGGTAATAGTTAAAAACGGTAAAATTTCAGTACATGCACATGAATATGGTGACTGGGAAGAAGATGGAGACAATCACAAGAAGGCTTGTGACTGTGGCGATGTAATAACAGAAACCCATACATGGGATAGTGGCGTAGTAACAACACCTGCAACATGTACACAAGTAGGTGTAAAGACATACACATGTACAGCTTGTGGTAGCATCAAAGTTGAAGCAATTCCTATGGAACTACACAGATATGGTGACTGGGAAGCAGATGGAGGCAATCACAAGAAGGCTTGTGACTGTGGCGATGTAATAACAGAAGCCCACACATGGGATAGAGGCGTAGTAACAACACCTGCAACATGCACAGAAGATGGCGTAAAGACATATACATGTACAGTATGTAATGCTACAAAGATTGAAACAATCCCGGCACAGGGACATACAGATGTAAACAACGATCACAACTGCGACATTTGCGGAGAAACAATAAGCGAATGTGCAGATGGAGATAATGACCACAGCTGTGACATCTGTGGAAAAGCAGTAAGTGTTTGTGCAGATAAAGATAACGATCACAGCTGTGACATTTGCGGTAAAAAGATAAGTGAATGTAGTTGGGATGAAGGTGCCGTAACACAAGAACCAACATGTACACAGAATGGGGTTAAGACATATACATGTACTTGTGGAGCACAGAAAACAGAAGAAATCCCTGCTAAGGGCCACACATATGGTGGCTGGACGGCAGATGGCGATATACACAAGAAGACATGTTCATGTGGTGATACAGTAACAGAAGCACACACATGGGATGCAGGAGTAGTAACAGTAGAACCTACATATACTCAAGAAGGCGTAAAGACATACACATGTACAGCATGTAGTGCAACTAAGACAGAAAAGATGCCCGTAGTAGATCATACACATACATGGGATGAAGGTGTTGTAACACTAGCACCAACACATACTCAAGAAGGTGTCAAGACATTAACATGTACAATTTGTGGAGAAACAAAGACGGAAGCAATCGCAGTGCTACCTGATCACGAATGGGATGAAGGTGCTGTAACACAAGAACCAACATGTACACAGAATGGGGTTAAGACATATACATGTACTTGTGGAGCACAGAAAACAGAAGAAATCCCTGCTAAGGGGCACACATATGGTGGCTGGACGGCAGATGGCGATGTACACAAGAAGACATGTTCATGTGGTGATACAGTAACAGAAGCACATGCTTGGGATAACGGTGTAGTAACAACACAGCCTGCATACCCACAGAAGGGCGAAAAGACATACACATGTACAGTATGTGGTGCGAAGAAAACTGAAGTTATGGAATGGGTTTACAATCCTGGTGACCCTACCGATGACGGATTGATAGACACAAGAGATATTATTAGTATAAGAAGATATATCGCAGGTGGTTACAATGTAGTAATTAACCTTGCCGGTGCAGATGCGGATAAGGACGGAATGATTGACTCAAGAGATATCATCCTAATAAGAAGATACCTTGCCGGAGGATATGGAGTTGTACTAAAATAAAACACAATAAAAACGCAAGATGTAAATCTTGCGTTTTTTTTTATACAAAAAAATAGATACGACACGGGGTCGTATCTATAAATTACATATTTTTAATATAATCTTCAGCGATAGCAATTGCTTTTTCTACTGTTTCCTTTGCAGGACCACCGATTACGGTACGTCCGTTTACACAGGTTTCCATGCTGATTGCATCGTAAACGTCTTCTTCTATGATGCTTGAAAATTCCTTGAACTCATCTATTGTAAGCTCGTCAAGTGATTTATCCTTGCTGATTGAGTAGAAAACAAGTTTTCCAACAACTTCGTGAGCATCACGGAACGGCATACCTTTTTTAACAAGATAGTCAGCAACGTCGGTTGCGTTAGTGAATCCGCCCTTTGCACCCTTTAGCATATTTTCCTTACGAACTGTCATAGTAACAATCATATCACGGAAAACAGGCAGGCAAAGTTTAACGGTGTCAATAGCATCGAATATAGGTTCCTTGTCTTCCTGCATATCCTTGTTATAGGCAAGAGGGATACCTTTCATTGTGGTCAAAAGTCCCATTAAGTGTCCATAAACACGGCCGGTTTTTCCACGGATAAGCTCTGCAACGTCAGGGTTCTTCTTCTGTGGCATAATTGATGAGCCGGTTGAGAATGCATCGTCCATTTCAACGAATGAGAACTCGTGGCTTGACCAAAGAATAAGCTCTTCTGAAAAACGGGATAGGTGCATCATTATAATTGAAAGGCAACCTGCAAGCTCGATTACGAAATCTCTGTCTGAAACGCCGTCTAGGGAGTTTTGTGTAACCCCTGCAAATCCAAGCTCGTTTGCAACAAATTCGCGGTCTAATGGGTATGTTGTTCCGGCTAACGCGCCTGAACCAAGTGGCATTACGTTAGTACGCTTTTTGGTATCCAAAAGACGTTGTGAGTCACGCTTTAGCATTTCAAAATATGCCATCATATGGTGCGCAAAGCTGATTGGCTGTGCTTTTTGAAGATGTGTGTAACCCGGCATAATTGTTTCGGTGTGCTCTTTTGCAATGGAAACAATGGCGTCCATAAGATTTTTAACCATCTCATAGATTTCATCAATCTCGTCCATTAAGTACATACGTATATCAAGGGCAACCTGGTCGTTACGGCTTCTGCCTGTGTGAAGACGCTTTCCTGCGTCTCCGATTTTGTCGGTCAAAAGCTTTTCCACGTTCATATGTATATCTTCTGCATCAATCAAAAACTCTGCTTTGTCATTTTCGATGTCAGATAATACGTCCAAAAGACCTTTCACAATCTTTTCAGAGTCAGCCATATCAATAATGCCCTGTTTGCCAAGCATTTTTGCGTGTGCGATACTGCCCTTTATGTCCTGAGCGTACATACGCTGGTCAAAGCGGATTGATGAGTTAAAATCGTCTACTTTCTTGTCGGTGTTTTTCTGGAAACGACCGCCCCATAATTTTGCCATAAGATTTCTCCTTTTTGAATATTCGGGGCTCTGCCCCAAACCCCGCAAACCTTTGAAAAGGTTTGATCTAAACTTTTACTGCATTGCTGTCGCAATGCGGGGTGAAAACGTTTTGATATAATTAAGACTTCCGAACTATTATATCATAAAAATCCGGAAGTCTCAATATGTAAGTTTAATTATTTTTGAATGGGTCTATGCTTTTATTCCCAATCTTTATATTTGTTTTCGCCTTTAGCATTCATTGCCATAGCACGAACCTTTAGTGGTAGGCCGTAAAGATTGATAAAGCCTTCAGCGTCCTTGTGTGAGTAAAGTTCGTGTGAATCACCGAATGATGCGATATCTTCGTTATATAGTGAGTATGGGCTTACCGCACCTGCAGGATAAATATTACCCTTGTAAAGCTTAAGCTTAACGTCACCTGTTACAGTTTCGTCCATAACATCGAACATAGCGCTCATAGATTCACGAAGTGGTGTAAACCACTTTCCATCGTAAACAAGTTCTGAGAACTTAACTGCGGCCTGACGCTTAAAGCTCTGTGTATCACGGTCAAGGCAAAGGTATTCAAGTTCCTTAATTGCAGCGTATAGGATTGTTCCACCTGGAGTTTCATAAACACCACGTGACTTCATACCAACAAGACGGTCTTCAACGATATCTGCGATACCTACGCCGTATTCGCCACCAATTTTGTTAAGTTCTTCAAGTAGTGCAAGTGGGCTCATCTTCTTGCCATCAAGAGCAACTGCTTCACCCTTTTCAAAGCTGATTGTAACGTATTTTGGAGTTTCTGGTGCCTTTTCAGGTGAAACGCCAAGCTTTAAAAGTGAATCAAGCTGTGGTTCATTTGCAGGGCTTTCAAGGTCCATACCTTCGTGGCTGATGTGCCATACGTTACGGTCACGTGAGTAAAGTTCCTTCTTTGTTACAGGGATTTCGATGCCGTGAGCGTTTGCATAGTCAACTGCATCTTCACGTGATTTAATGTCCCAGATTCTCCAAGGAGCGATAATCTTAAGGTCTGGGTTTAGTGCCTTAACTGTAAGCTCGAAACGAACCTGGTCATTACCCTTACCTGTACAGCCGTGACAAATTGCTGTTGCGCCTTCTTTTTCTGCAATCTCAACCAACTTCTTAGCGATGATTGGTCTAGCGTGAGAAGTACCAAGAAGGTACTTGCCTTCATATTCAGCACCAGCCTTAACAACCGGCCAGATGTAATCCTTAACATATTCTTCTTTAAGGTCAGCTATGTATAGCTTTGAAGCACCTGCTTTTTTAGCACGTTCATCAAGACCTTCTGTTTCCTTACCCTGACCAACGTCACCACAAACTGCGATTACTTCACAGTCGTAGTTCTCCTTTAGCCATGGAATGATTATTGAAGTATCCAGTCCGCCTGAGTAGGCAAGAACAACTTTTTCTTTTGACATATTGAAATTCCTCCGTTTTTGTTATAAAATATAAGGTAATAATTATCTTAGTATTATTATACAATTTTGTTCATAATTATGCAATGGTAAAATGTTATAAATATTAACAAAATCAGGAGGTATTTTTTGTGATTATTTTAGGTATTGACCCTGGATATGCAATTGTAGGTATCGGAGTAATAGAATATGTAGGCAACAAATTCCGCCCAATAGAGTGCACAACCATCCAAACCCACGCATCTATGATAACCAGTCTGCGTCTTAAGAAAATTAAAGAGGAATTATGCATTTTTTTGCATAAATATAAACCGGATGCAGTGGCTATAGAGGAACTTTTCTTTAATAACAACGCAAAAACAGCTATATCAGTGGCTCAGGCACGTGGTGTACTTGTTGCAGAGGTTGCATCTATGGATATTCCGATTTATGAATATACACCGCTACAGATAAAGCAATCTGTTACCGGATACGGCAGAGCAGAAAAAGGTCAGGTACAGCAAATGGTGAAAATGCTATTGAATCTTAATGCTATTCCTAAGCCTGATGATGCAGCAGACGCTCTTGCTGTTGCAATATGCCACGCACATTCCGCTAAAATAAATGACGAACTTGGCATAAACCGCCTGTAAAATCCGTCATACAGTTGTAATGTAATCGTAATCGCATTATCCGTCAAAATATGATACAATGGATAAGGTAGTATATAAAATAAGGGATATTGTTTCCAAAATTTATTTTATATTAAAATATGCCGTTTTTTGCAGACTTTTAAATCAGAAAGGGAACGAGAATGTACTATTATATAAAAGGTGAGGTTGTTTTAAAAGAGTCAGGTTTTGTTGTAGTGGACAATTCCGGTGTGGGTTACAAAATCTTCACATCCGGCTACACTCTTGCAAATCTTAATGATAAAACCGCAACACTCTATACCTATCTTCATGTGCGAGAAGATGTTTTTGACCTCTACGGTTTTTCTACCAATGAGGAACTTGCCATGTTCATTCACCTGCTATCGGTATCCGGTGTAGGACCTAAGG
>JAZOOY010000031.1:0-15905 GCA_045655325.1 Clostridia bacterium | reverse complement strand
TGTTATTGAAAAATACGGTAAAATTACTCTTGCAGAATATTCAAAGGATTATGACAACTTACTTAAAATCAAGCAAGATGTTCTTAACCTAATAAAGGAAAAATTTATATAACACAAAACAGGAGCCATTTTGACTCCTGTTTTTATATTATCTGTTATTAAAGAAAGCTAAATAGGCTTTATATGCCATATATATGTCACCCTTAGCTGTAACCTCAAATGGTGAGTGCATAGAAAGCACAGGCACTCCACAGTCAATTACATCCATATTCATATTGGCAACATACATGGCAATTGTTCCGCCACCACCCTGGTCAATCTTTCCAAGCTCACAAGTCTGCCAGATTACTTCATTTTTATTTAAAATTGTGGCAATTTCGTGAACAAATTCGCTTGATGCATCAGATGCCCCTGATTTTCCGCGTGAACCTGTATACTTCATAAGCGCAAGACCACGGCCTGCAAAGCATGAGTTCTGTGGCTCGAATGCGCTTTCATAATTCGGGTCAACCGCCGCTGATACGTCACTTGACATACAAGCAGAGTTTCTTATAACCTTGTTAAATGTCACCATATCGTTCTTGCCTGAAACTTTTTCTACAAGTTCAAGTGTTGCCATTTCAAAGAACTTTGAAAGCATACCTGTGTTACCTGTTGAGCCGATTTCTTCCTTGTCAACCAACAGGCACATAGCGGTTTTGTTTGGCACTTTTACGTCTAAAATACTCTTTAGGGCAGTAAATGCACAAACTCTGTCGTCCTGACCATAACCGCCAACAAATGCGCTGTCTATACCAACATTTCGTGATTTTCCTGCTGGTACAACTTCAATTTCTGCTGACAGGAATGATTCTTCTGTGATTCCGTAAGTAATGTTCAAGATATTCAAAATATTGAACTTCACGCTGTCGTCAATATCGGAATCGTTAACTCCCATTCCGCCGACCAAAACGTTAAGAGCTTCGCCCTCAATTGCCTCGCCAAGTTTCTTTGCCATCTGGTCTTTTGCAAGGTGTGGCAACAAGTCTGTTATGCAGAAAACAGGGTCATTCTCATTTTCACCAATGTTGATTTCCACCTGCTCACCGTCTTTTGTATAGCACACGCCGTGAAGTGCAAGTGGCACAGTTGTCCACTGATACTTCTTAATTCCGCCATAGTAATGGGTCTTTAAAAGAGCCATATCCTTTGACTGATAAAGTGGATTTTGCTTTAAGTCAAGTCTTGGCGCATCAATATGAGCACCAACAATGTTGATACCCTTTGTGATGTCTTCTTCACCGATAACTGCAAGAATAATATTCTTTTTGCGATTCTCAAAATACACTCTGTCGCCAGCCTTTAAGCTGTCCTTTTCACAAAATGGCACAAAACCGTTCTTTTCCGCCATTTCGATAGCAATTTTCACACATTCACGCTCTGTTTTTCCTGCGTCCAAAAATTCTCTGTATTCGTCTGCAAGGTCCATCATTTCACGTCTTTTTTCAGGTGAAATTTCGTCGTGAACTTTTTTTGTTTTATATTTAAGCTTTGTATAAATTTCTTTCTGGTCCATTTTGTAGTCCTTTCGTTTAACAATTATGTATTTATTATATCATATTTTGCGATATTGTCTATTGTTTTAGACAATTTTTTGCAAAAATATTGATAATGTCGTTAGTTTGTGATACAATTAGTATGTATGGATTTTTGTTTTGGAGAAAACCTATCTTGCCTATGGAAATTTATGAAGAAAAGGGTAATTTAATACTGAAAAACGTCCGTGATTTTGACTTGGTGCAAACCTTTGACTGCGGTCAATGTTTCCGCTGGGAAAAGATTGGCGATGCTTACTTTGGCATAGCTTACGGATTGCCACTTAAAATAAGCAAGACGAGTGACGTTATAACGCTTTTTGATACCACCCGTGATAGATGGGACAAGGTCTGGAGCCGTTATTTTGACTGTGAGCGGGACTATGGCGAAATTAAAAAAGCGCTATCCGTTGACCCTGTCATGAAAACAGCATCAGGTTTTGGCGGTGGCATAAGGCTTTTAAATCAAGAGCCGTTTGAATGCCTTATTTCCTTTATAATTTCCGCCAGCAATAATATTCCCAGAATCAAGAAAATTATTGACAGCCTTTGCACCAATTTTGGTGAAAAAGTAACATACCTTGGCAAAGATTTTTACACTTTTCCAACTGCGGAAAAACTTGCAAGCCTTGAGCTTTCGGATTTGGCGGTTATCAAGGCAGGATTTCGTGATAAATACATCTTAAATGCCGCAAAAGCTGTGGCAGGTGGGCAGATAGACCTTGAATGTTTAAAATCCGCAAGTTATGAGTATGCTAAAGCTGAGCTTTTAAAGCTTTCCGGCGTAGGAAACAAGGTGGCTGATTGTGTGCTTTTGTTTTCCTTTGAAAAATATGCAAGCTTCCCTGTTGACGTGTGGATTAAGCGTATAATGGAGCATTGCTATTTTGATGGCGAACAAGATAAAGAAACCATTTCCGCCTTTGCCGATAAAAAATTTGGCGAGCTTGGCGGTTTTGCACAACAATACCTGTTTTACTGGGCAAGAGAAAATAAGATTGGAATTTAAGCTATGATTAAAGAATTCAAAAAATCTATCGGTTATATATGCCCCGGCTGTTCTGCAATTGCTATTTGGGACAAAAACCTTTTCGATTTCTCCGGCGATGATGCCACAGTTTTCAAGTGCCATTCACAGTGCGAAGAAGAGTGTGTCGCCATAACACCGAAAAAGGATAAATATTCTATACTTATAAACTGCCCGATGTGTGATGAGGCCCATCTTTTCAACGTAAGAAAAATCACCTTCTGGCAAAGCAAGTTCTTCGTTCTTCATTGCCCTGAAACCGGCATTGGAATTTTGTTTTTAGGCGACCACGATACCGTTAAGAACGAACTTGAAGAGCAGGAACAGATGTTCATTAAGCTTTCGGAAGAATGTGACGTAACCCGTGAGCTTACTATGATTTTTGAAATAGTTGAACGCATAAACGAGATTGCAAAAGAGGAAAAGGTGTACTGCGATTGCGGTAGCCACGCCATTTCCATTGAGATAGACAACGAAAAAATTACACTAAAATGCCGTGACTGCGGTAAGATTAAGGACATTCCTGCAAGTGAGGAAAGTCTTGATGCTTTGTTAAATGCAAGTGCCATTGTGCTTGATTAAAAAAATAATTTATATAAAGGAGGAAACTTAAATGTTAGTTTCAGCAACAGAAATGTTAAAGAAGGCCGTTGAAGGCAAGTATGCAGTAGGTCAATTTAACATAAACAACCTAGAATGGACAAAAGCCATTCTTCAAACAGCACAGGAAAACAATTCTCCTGTAATCCTTGGCGTATCTGAAGGTGCCGGAAAGTACATGACTGGTATGAAGACAGTTGCAGCTATGGTTAAAGCTATGGTTGAAGATCTTAAGATCACAGTTCCAGTAGCTCTTCACCTAGACCACGGTTCATACGACGGTGCATACGGCTGTATCGAAGCAGGATTCTCATCAATCATGTTCGACGGTTCTCACTACCCAATCGAAGAAAACATCGCAAAAACAAAGGAATTGGTTGACGTTTGCCACGCAAAGGGCATCTCAATCGAAGCTGAAGTTGGTTCAATCGGCGGTGAAGAAGACGGCGTTGTTGGTGCAGGCGAAGTAGCTGATCCTGCTGAATGCAAGATGATCGCTGACCTTGGCGTAGATTTCCTTGCTGCAGGTATCGGTAACATCCACGGTAAGTATCCTGAAAACTGGAAGGGTCTTGACTTCGACGCTCTTGCAAAAATCAAGGATCAGATCGGTGATCTTCCACTAGTTCTTCACGGCGGTACAGGTATCCCTGCTGATATGATTAAGACTGCAATCTCACTTGGCGTTGCTAAAATCAACGTTAACACAGAATGTCAGCTATACTTCCAGGAAGCTACAAGAAAGTACATCGAAGAAGGCAAAGACCTTCAGGGTAAGGGCTTTGACCCAAGAAAGCTTTTGGCACCTGGTTGCGAAGCTATTAAGACTATCGTTAAAGAAAAGATGGAACTTTTCGGTTCAATCAACAAGGCGTAAGTTTTATAAATTAAACCACCAACATAAGTTGGTGGTTTTTTTGTGCCGTTATATTCACCTTTCAAAATTCATATTCATATAACAGGGTGATTATATGAAAAAACTTATTTTTGGCGCCATTTCCGTCTTTTTGGCGGTTATTATTTTTATACTCTGCAAATTTTCTTTAGAAACACTACCCGTTTTTACCGAAACAAATCCTGTACACTTGCCGATTTTGATGTATCACAGCGTTTTACAGAACCCGCAAAGAACGGGCAAGTACGTTATAACCCCGAAAAAGTTTGAAGAAGACATCATTTACCTTAAAAATAATGGCTATGAAACTGTGTCCTTAAAACAGGTTATAAAATACGTTTATCAAGGCGAACCACTACCCGAAAAGCCAATCCTTATAACCTTTGACGATGGTATGTATAACAACTTTGAATACGTACTTCCTATCCTTGAAAAGCAGGATGCCTGTGCAGTTTTTGCGGTGGTGGGAAGTTACACCGATGAGTACACCCAGTCAAACGTAACCAATCCAAATTACAGCTATTTAAGGTGGTGCGATATAGCCGAGCTTTTGGAAACGGGACGTGTGGAATTTGCAAGCCATTCCTATGACCTGCACAACATTTCCGCAAAAAGATACGGAACAGCCAAAAACAAGAGCGAAAGTTCCCTTGATTTTATATCACTTTTTCACGAAGACACACAAAAAATGCAGTCAGCCTTTAAAACCAACTGCATCTTCACGCCTTATGCCTATGCCTATCCTTTAGGCAATTTCAGCAAGGAAAGTGAGCGGGTGCTTAAAAAAACAGGCTTTCTTGCAAGTTTTTCCTGTATTGAAGGCATTAACATCTTAACCCAAAATGACCCCGATTGCCTGTTCCTTTTAAAGCGATACAATCGTGATGGCAGGCTTTCCACCCAAAATTTCTTCCAAAAAATTAAATATTAGCCTCCCTTGTGTAAAGGGAGGTGGCACGGCTTGCCGTGACGGAGGGATTGTTTTCTGCACTTACTTTTATAAAACAAAAAGGGAATGGCTTTTTACCATTCCCTACTTTTTATTTAAAAATTTCTTTCATCATATCTATAAAACCCTTGCGGTTTTTATAGTTTTTCTCTCCAACCGTGCCGTCAAACTCACGAAGCAGGTCTTTCTGCTTGGAAGTTAAGTTCTTCGGCGTTTCCACAACAACCGTTACGTACTGGTCGCCCTTGCCTTTTCCGCGGATATACGGAATACCCTTGCCACGAAGTCTGAACACGCTTCCTGTCTGGGTTTCTTCCGGGATGTCATATTCCACCACGCCGTGTATAGTCGGCACCTTTATGCTTGCGCCAAGAGCTGCCTGTGCAAAGGTAATAGGCATTTCAACATATACGTCAAAATCCTCACGGCGGAAAATCTCGTGCTTTTTAATTCTGATTGTAACAAGCAAATCTCCGTTTGGTCCGCCCTTTGTTCCTGGCTCACCACCGCCTGAAATCTGCATTGTCTGTCCGTCATTGATACCCTGTGGAATGTCAATTTCAATAGTCTTTGAAACTCGTACCTTTCCGCTTCCGTGACAGGTTGTACAAGGCTCTTTAATAATTTTTCCTTCACCACGACATTCAGGACAAATGCCTGTACTTCTCATATAACCAAGCGGTGTTCTTGTTTGGGTAACAACCTGACCTGAACCGCCACATCTTCCGCAAGTCTGTGCGCTTGTTCCAGGCTTTGCACCGCTACCGTGACAAGTATCGCAATTTTCCATCTTGTCAAGAGTAATCTTCTTTTTACAACCAAATGCTGCTTCGTGGAAAGTAACTTCAATGGTCTTTCTTATATCAGCGCCACGTCTTGGTCCGTTTCTTCTGGCGCTACCGCCACCGAAACCACCAAATCCGCCACCGAAAATGTTGGAGAATATATCGCCAAAATCGTCAAAACCGCCGAAGCCACCGCCGTAAGCTCCACCGCCTGCACCGAAGTTCGGGTCAACGCCTGCGTGACCATACTGGTCATAGCGAGCCTTTTTATCCCCGTCTGAAAGCACTTCATAAGCCTCGTTCACTTCCTTGAACTTAGCCTCTGCCTCCTTATCTCCGGGATGCAAGTCAGGGTGATATTTTTTAGCCTCTTTTCTGTAGGCTTTCTTTATTTCGTCTGCCGATGCGCCTTTTGTAACGCCCAGCACTTCGTAGTAATCTCTTTTATCAGCCACTTATTTCACCTCATAATTGAATGGGTAAAAGGGCAACGTTTCCGCCGCCCTGATAGTCCGTCTAATTATTTGTCTTCGTCAACTTCTCTGTAATCAGCTTCGTACACGTTGTCGCCCTGTGCGCCTGCACCCTGAGCACCTTGCGCAAAGTCTTCAGGATTGAAACCTGCACCCTGTGCACCCTGTGGGTTTGCCTGCTGATACATCTTTTCAGAAACCTTATAGAATGCCTGTGTTAGTGCTTCTGATGCTGACTTAATCGCTTCTGCATCTGTACCCTTTAGTGCTTCCTTAACCTTTTCGATTTCAGCTTCGATTGATGCTTTGTCAGAAGCGTCAATCTTGTCACCGATTTCGCCTAGTGTCTTTTCGCACTGGTAAACCATGCTTTCAGCGTTGTTTCTTGTTTCAACTTCTTCTTTTCTCTTCTTATCTTCTTCAGCGTACTTTTCAGCTTCTTTTACAGCCTTTTCGATGTCTTCTTCAGAAAGGTTAGAAGATGCAGTAATTGTAATCTTCTGCTCGTTGCCTGTTCCCATATCCTTTGCTGAAACCTTAACGATACCGTTTGCGTCGATGTCGAAAGTAACTTCGATCTGTGGAACGCCACGTGGAGCTGGAGCAATACCTGTTAAGCTGAAGCGTCCAAGTGTCTTATTGTACTGAGCCATATCTCTTTCACCCTGAAGAACGTGAACTTCAACAGAAGTCTGACCGTCTGCAGCAGTTGAGAAGATCTGTGATTTCTTTGTTGGGATTGTTGTATTTCTTTCGATAAGTCTTGTGAATACGCCACCCATTGTTTCAATACCAAGTGAAAGTGGAGTTACGTCAAGAAGTAATAGGTCCTTAACATCGCCTGCCAAAACGCCTGCCTGAACTGCAGCACCCAATGCAACACATTCGTCAGGGTTAATGCCCTTTGTTGGTTCCTGACCCATTTCGTTCTTAACAGCTTCCTGAACAGCAGGGATTCTTGATGAACCACCAACCAAAAGTACCTTATCAATGTCGCCTTTAGATAAACCTGCGTCGTTCATTGCGTTCTTGATGCAAACGATTGTTTTTGCAACTAAATCAGCTGTTAGTTCGTCAAACTTAGCCTTTGTAAGTGTGATGTCAAGGTGCTTTGGACCTGTTGCATCAGCTGTGATGAATGGTAGGTTTACGTTTGATGTTGTCATACCTGAAAGTTCAATCTTTGACTTTTCTGCAGCTTCCTTTAGTCTTTGCATAGCCATCTTGTCGCCTGTTAGGTCGATGCCTGTTTCTTTCTTGAACTCAGATGCCAAATGGTCGATAATTCTCTGGTCAAAGTCGTCACCGCCAAGTCGTGTGTCACCGTATGTTGAAAGTACTTCAAAAACGCCGTCACCAATTTCAAGGATAGATACGTCGAATGTACCACCACCCAAGTCATATACCATAATCTTCTGGTCAGAATCGTTCATACCGTAAGCAAGAGCAGCTGCTGTTGGCTCGTTGATGATTCTTAAAACTTCAAGACCTGCAATTTTACCTGCATCCTTTGTTGCCTGACGCTGTGAGTCAGAGAAGTATGCAGGAACCGTGATAACAGCCTGTGTTACTGTTTCGCCAAGGTAGCTTTCAGCGTCAGCCTTTAGCTTTGAAAGGATCATTGCTGAAATTTCCTGTGGTGTGTAGTTCTTACCGTCAATTGTTGTTTTGTAATCTGTACCCATTTCACGCTTAATTGACATAATTGTTCTGTCAGCGTTTGTTACTGCCTGTCTTTTTGCAACCTGACCAACGATTCTTTCGCCGTCTTTCTGGAATGCAACAACTGATGGAGTTGTTCTTGCACCTTCAGAGTTTGCTATAACAGTTGGGTTACCACCTTCGATAACTGCAACACATGAGTTTGTTGTACCTAAGTCAATACCAATAATTTTTGCCATTTTTATATTCCTCCAATTTAATTATTTTCAATATTTTTTCTAAGTCTTTTAAAATTGTTTAGATTGCCGTTTTGCACCGAGTGGTGCTGTACGTGTGTACCGCCCCGAGGGAAAAAGGGTGAGATAAGCAATTTTAAAGATTTAGTTTGCTACTTTTACCATTGAATAGCGAACTACTCGTTCTCCTTTGTAAATGTAGCCTTTCATAAACTCTTCAACTACGGTATTTTCGCCCACAGTTTCATTGTCTACGTGCATTACAGCGTTGTGAAGATTTGGGTTAAACTGTTCTCCAACCGCCGTAATTTCGGTAACGCCCAGCTTTGTTAGGGATTCTGCCATCTGCTTTCTGGTCATTTCCACGCCTTCTTTAAAGCCTTTTGCGTCCTCGGATGTAACTTCTACTGCCAACGCTCTGTCAAGATTATCAAGAACAGGCAGTATATCTGCCACGCTGTCAATTACAGCATCAGCATATCTTGCGTCTTTTTCCTTTTGGGTTCGCTTTTTGTAGTTTTCAAACTCCGCATAAAGACGAAGATATTTATCCTCAGCTTCCGCTAATTTTTCATTAGCTTCTTCTAAAGGATCTTTTTCGTCAATAACTTCTTCAGTTGTTTCTTCAACTGCTTCTTCAGAAAGTGTGCTCTTTTCTTCTTCTGCCAACTTTTACACATCTCCTTCTTTGTTGTATAGTTCGTAAAGTATTTTATCTACCTGATTTGATATACAATCAAGACTTGCGATAACTTTAGCGTAATTCATTCGCTTTGGACCAATTACACCAATTCGTCCGATTGTTTTATCATTCATGGAGTAGTTTACTGTAATCATACTTGAATTTGAAAGCTCTTCAAATTCGTTTTCTGCGCCGATTCTGATGTCAACGCCGTCCTTTGCACTGCCTAAAAGTTTTACAAGATTGTCCTTGTTGTCTAAAAACGCAAGCATTTCTCTTGCCTTTCCAACATCGGAAAATTCAGGGTATGAAAGGATTGATTTTGCGTTGTTAACATAAACTTCGGTGTAGTCTAAGGAATCAATCGCCTCATACACAAAGTTCAGCATATTGATAATCACCTTTGGCGCAATATCAAAACTTTCGTCAATCTCCATGCCGATTTCCTTGATTTTATCTAAGGTCAACTCTTCTGCAGTAAGTCCGCTGATTCTGCGGTTTAAAACTTCGGAAAGTTTTGATGCTTCTGCGTCGTTTAAGTCAAGCTCAACCGACTGATTTTTTATAATTCCTGCGCTTGTTATAATCACAATCATAACGTTGCCGAAACCAAGGCTTACAAGCTCAATCTTTTTGATTCTTGCACTTGTTAATTTCGGTGATGTTACCACCGTTGTGTACTCGGTTAAGGTTGACGCCATAAGGCTTGCCTTTTTGATAATAAGCTCAAGCTGATTAACTCGGTCCGCCATAATGGCCTGCATCTTTTCTAGCGCTTCAACGCTCATCTGGTAGCGTCTCATAAGTGAGTTAACGTAAAATCTGTAACCCACATCGGAAGGAACTCTTCCTGCTGAAGTATGGGGTTGAATCAAAAATCCCATCTCTTCAAGGTCCGCCATTTCGTTACGAATGGTGGCAGAAGATAAGCCAAGCTCATTCTTTTTTGAAATAGCACGAGAGCCAACAGGCTCGGCTGTACCAATATATTCATCAATTACCGCTTGAAGAATTTTCTGTTTTCTTTCGCTAAGCTCCAATGCTCTCACCTTCCTAATTTAAAATACTGTTAGCACTCATCACCTTCGAGTGCTAACAGTACTAATAATACCCCTATTTCCTTGATTTGTCAAGGGTTTTTCACAAAAAGTTTACAATTATAATATGAATTCGCACATAATCTGATTGGAAACGGAAATCGCCTTCTTGGGAAGACAAATTCTGTCACCTTTTTCCTCTATCATTCCCATATTTTTGAATTTTAGTAATGGTTTTTCAAAAACTTTTTCCAAGCTCTCTCCAAATCTTACTGCAAATTCGGTTTTTGAAACACCATCTGTCATTCGCAGACCCAAAAACATAAACTCGCTCATTTTGTCGTCTTTTGAAAGCACTTCCTTTTCGCCCGTTGCGAACTCTCCTTTTATATAGGAAGAAAAATCGTCGGTGTTTGAAAAACGTACACCATCAATGTATGAATGTGCCGAAAGTCCTATGCCCATATACTCGTCGCATTGCCAGTACTTTTTGTTGTGGCGTGACTCAAATCCGCTTTTTGCAAAGTTGGAAATCTCGTATTGCCCGTATCCGTGCTTTTCCATTTGGGCTACTGCAATATCGTAAATTTCACGCTCGGTTTCTTCATCGGGAAGCACAAGATTACCCTTTTCATTTTCGTCAAAAAGCGGTGTGCCTTCTTCTAAAATCAGGCTGTAGCAAGAAATGTGCTTGGTACCAAGAGAAAAGGCTTTTTCAAGATTTTTATAAAAACTTTCTTTTGTCTGCTCAGGTATTGCACACATAAGGTCAATGCTTATGTTATCAAAATACTTTTTCGCCAAGATAATTGTTTCTTCCGCCTCAATCCCGGTATGAACTCTGCCCAAAGCCAAAAGCTCATTATCGTTAAAGGATTGAACACCGATTGAAAGGCGGTTCACACCGTAATTTTTCAAGATTTCAAGTTTTTCACTGTCAAGGGTTTTGGGATTAGCTTCAACTGTAAATTCGCAAGTTTCGGATAAAACAAATTTTTCTTGTATGTTCTCAAGCAACCTTTCAAGCTGTTCAGCAGTCAGGCTTGTTGGCGTTCCACCACCGATAAAGATAGTGTCAACACATTCTCCACAATATTTTTCCATTTCGCAAATAAGCGCATCAAGATAAGCGCCTTTTTCTTTTTCACACGCTGAAAAAGAGTTAAAGTCGCAATATTTACATTTTTTTATGCAAAATGGAATATGAATATACAAGCCTTTCATAAAATCACCACTAAAAACAAAAGGACGGCATTTAGCCGTCCTTTAAATTTCAATTATTCGTGACATCCGCAGTCGCAATCGTCGTCACAATCGCAATCGCAGTCACATTCAAATTCAAGCTGAATTTCCTGATTGCAGTTAGGGCAGATAATTCCCTTTTCTTCATCAAGTGCATCGAAGTCAATCATAACGTCTTCTTTGCAGTTAGGACATTCAATTTCGAAAAAGTCCATATCATCGTCAAAGTCGTCATCATCAAAGTCGAAATCATCTTCGTCATCATAATCGTCGTCATCGTCATCACCGTATGCGATATCTTCGATATCTGCAAGGTCCTGATCGATTTCGTCAACTTTTTCTTCAAGTTCATCGTGAGCGTCAATAACATCGTCTAAAGCTTCAGCCATATCCTTTAAAACATCAATGATGTTAATTAAAAGCTTGCCTTCTGCCTTTTTATCGTCGATTGCAAGACCATCACAAAGACCCTTTAGGTATGAAACTTTTGCTACTAAGTTTTCCATAATATGTTTCCTTTCCGAAATGCGTTTTATTTTAATTGGAATGTTTAGTTAAGGTAAGACTGTTTGGATTCCGTACGTGTGTACCACACAAACAATCTTCTACCTGCTCATCTCGTTAATTTAGATAAGATTGTTCAGATTGCCGTTTTGCACCGAGGGTGCTGTACGTGTGTACCGCCCCGAGAGAAAAACGGTGAGCTGGGCAATTTTAGCAAATTAACCCTTAACACGTTCCATATATTCGCCTGTACGAGTATCAATTCTGATAAGTTCATTGTTATCAATGAATAGTGGAACCTGAATTACTGCACCTGTTTCAAGTGTAGCTGGCTTTGTTGCACCTGTTGCTGTGTTACCTGCAAAGCCTGGTTCTGTTTCAACGATCTGAAGTTCAACGAATGTTGGTGGTTCTATACCAAATACGTTACCCTTGTATGAAAGAATCATACATACCATATTTTCCTTAACGAACTTTAGTGCATCACCAATCTGATCCTTGCTGATTGGAAGCATATCAAATGTTTCCTGATCCATAAAGTAGTAAAGGTCACCATCGTTGTAAGAATATTCCATATTCTTCTTTTCAATGTGAGCTTCTTCAACCTTTTCAGTTGGTCTGAATGTCTTTTCAACAACGCCGCCTGTGATAACGTTCTTAAGCTTTGTTCTAACGAAAGCTGCACCCTTACCTGGCTTTACGTGCTGGAATTCAACTACCTGAAAAACGTTTCCTTCAAATTCAAAAGTTCTTCCGTTTCTAAAATCTCCTGCTGTAATCATGTATTTATCCTCCAAATTTATTTTTATATCTATACATCCTATATTGTAATATATTTTGGATAAAAATTCAAGTCCTTTTTTTAAAGAATAATCAATTCTTTGCAAGTTTTTGTAAGATTTATGGCTTTTTCATCTACGGCAATCACGTCTTCGATACGAACACCGCCAAAACCGTCAATATAAATCCCCGGTTCAACGGTTATAACATTGCCTTTTTCCACAATTTCATCAGACCTTGGCGCAAAATTTGGTCGCTCGTGGATTTCAATACCCACACTGTGACCCAAGCTATGCCCAAAGTTGTCGCCATAACCTGCTTCTTTTATAATATCCCTTGCAACAGCGTCAATGTCCGCACACCGAGCACCCGGTTTCACTGCAGAAATTGCCGCTTTCTGTGCCGCAAGAACCGTTTCGTAAATTTCTCTTTGTTTTTCAGAGCATTTGCCGATAACCAAAGTTCTTGTCATATCGGAACAGTATCCGTCCAAACGACAGCCGAAGTCAATGGTCACAAAATCGCCGATGCCAATAACCTTGTCTGTGGCGACGCCATGTGGCATGCTTGACCTTTTTCCGCTTGCTACGATTGTATCAAAAGAAGTTCCCGATGCGCCGTTTTTTCGCATATAAAACTCAAGCTCCAATGCCACTTCACGTTCTGTCATACCGAACCGGAAGTTGTCCAAAAAGTTCTGGAACGCTCTGTCGCCTAATGCTTCCGCTGCTGCAATTCTCTTGATTTCCGACTCATCTTTTATCATTCTTGGCCCAGAAATAACCTTGTTCATTGGCACAAGTTTTTTGCCAAACTTCTGGAAACTTGCAAGCTGTGACACCGTCACAATATTCTCTTCAAAGCCAAGAACATCGCAGTCCAAAAGGGTTGCAATTTTCTCCACGCCTTCCGTTATATCACGGATTTCAAAGTCACGTGCTTCAAGCCTTGCCTGAACTGTGTATCTTGAATCGGTAATTAAAATTTGTCTTTTTTGTGTTATGAAAACAAGGGCATCTTCTGACGTAAAACCTGTATAGTAAAAAATATTGGCATACCCCGAAATCAAAACACCTTCGTTTTCTTTCAAGGCATTTCGTAATTTATCGCATCTTGTCATTTTGATAACATCTCCAAGCCTTCAATGTAACTGTCAAAGCCTTTGCCTGAAATCATAGCTATGCAAGCAGGTGCAGTAACCGATGTTCTCCTGAATTCTTCACGCTTTTCAATATCCGAGATATGTACTTCAACGCAAGGTGTTGTTACGGATTTTATGGCATCGTGGATTGCGTAGGAATAGTGAGCATAAGCACCCGGATTCATCACAATTCCGTCGTATTTGCCAAGGGTTTTCTGTATTTTAGTACAAATATCACCCTCGCAGTTACTCTGAAAAAAATCCACCTTTACGCCGATTTTTTTAGCATAATCCCTTATATAACCACACAAATCCTTGTATGTGCGACTGCCATACACCGCAGGTTCTCGGATTCCAAGCATATTAAGGTTTGGCCCGTTTATTATGAGAATTTTTTTCATAGCTTCTCTATCTCCTCCATAAGTGCAGGGATAATTTCATCTTCCTTAACTTTTCTCAAAATCTCGCCTTTTTTAAAGATAAGGCCTTCCCCAACGCCACCGGCAACGCCGATGTCCGCTTCTCTTGCTTCGCCAGGTCCGTTTACGGCACAACCCATAACCGCCACCTTGATGTCCTTATCAATATCACGAAGACGCTTTTCCATTTCTTCTGCGATTGGAATCATATCAATTCGTGTTCTTCCGCAGGTTGGACAGGAAATAAGCTCTGCGCCTTGCTTTCTAAGTCCCAAAACTTTTAGGATTTCCTTTGCGGCATATATTTCTTCCACAGGGTCAGCAGTTAGTGAAACTCGCATTGTGTTACCGATTCCCTGTGATAAAAGAGCACCGATTCCCACGGCAGACTTCACCATTCCCGCCTGCTTTGTTCCAGCCTCGGTAACGCCTACGTGAAGCGGAATATCGCTGATTTTGTCAAATTTTCTGTAGGCTTCAAGCATTGTTGGGACATCCGAAACCTTTATTGAAACGATGATATCTGAAAAGTCCAAATCTTCCAAAATCTTAACGTGAGAAAGAGCACTTTCCACCAACGCATCGCTAGTTGGCTTCCCGTATTTTTTAAGAAGTTCCTTTTCAAGTGAGCCACCATTTACGCCGATTCGGATTGGAATGTTACGTTCTCGGCAAGCATCTGCCACAGCCTTTACCTTTTCTCTGTCGCCAATATTGCCCGGGTTAATTCTCACCTTGTCAACGCCGTTTTTGATGCACTCTAAAGCTAAGCGATAATCAAAATGAATATCGCTTACCAGTGGAATTTTTATCTGCTTTTTAATTTCACCAACAGCCCTTGCCGCTTCCATATCAGGAACGGCAACACGGATAATCTGGCAACCTGCAGTTTCCAAGCGTCTTATCTGGTTCACTGTTTCCGCCACATTTCTAGTGTCGGTATTTGTCATAGACTGGATTGAAATCGGAGCTGTCCCGCCGATTTTAACACCGCCTACTGTAACTTCTCTTTTCATGTGAGGTTTCCTCCTCGTTTTATCCAAGTATTCTCAAAATATCGTTAAAGCACACAACCACGGCAAGAGCCAATAAAAGAATCAAGCCAACTGTATGCACAATTCCTTCTTTTTCAGGTGGAATAGGTTTTCCACGAACAAGTTCTATTAACATAAAGAACAATCTTCCACCGTCTAAGGCAGGTAGTGGCAATAGATTAAATATTCCAAGGTTTACTGTTAGCATTGCCACAATCAGAAGAATGTTTATTCCGCTTTGGTCACCTGATTTAACCGCTCCGTCAACAATTTGTGCCACGCCAACAGGCCCTGCCATATTTTCAAGGCCGGTTTTTCCTGTTATAAGCTGACCAAACGCCACATAAATGCTCTTTGTGATATACACGGTATAGTGCCAGGCCTGTGGCAGAATGTTAAAGGCGGTAACTTCAATCTTTTCCGGCTCAAAACCGATTATAAGCCTTTGGGTGGTAAAAGTTTCGCCAATATAGCTTTCAGGTATTTTCGTATCACCAAATTCCTGACGATAACTATGCTCCACGCCATTTATTGTGTCCACAACGTCGGCATAATTTTCGCCATAGGTTACGCTTGTTACAGACTCCGATGGCTTTAGTGTAAAGTCCAGCTTTTTGCCGTCTCTTTTTACTGCAAGACTAAACTCACTGTCCTTGGTAAATTCTCCTGTATAAAGGGAAATATCGTTATAGAAATTAACCTTGTGCCCGTTTATCTCAACAATCTTATCGCCGGGATATACGCCAACTTCTGCAAGATATGACCTTTCGTCCACCTTGCCGATTGTGTTTGATGCGAAAGGACTTGTCATAGCAACAAAAACTGCAAAAAGCACAAAACCAAGGATAAGGTTTAAGATTGCACC
>JAZOOY010000030.1:0-24787 GCA_045655325.1 Clostridia bacterium | reverse complement strand
CTGCACTTAAAAGCACTACGTCAACTGGGCGTTGAGATAACCGAATCACATGGATTCATTCACTGTGACGGTTCCAATATGTCGGCAGCAAAAATTCACCTTGATTTTCCAAGTGTGGGAGCCACCGAAAACACAATGCTTGCAAGTTGTCTTTTAGACGGTGTGACGGTGATTGAAAACGCGGCAAGGGAACCGGAAATTGTTGATCTTCAGCAATTTTTAAACCGTATGGGTGCCAAAATCAGAGGCGCCGGAAGCGACACAATCGAAATACAGGGTGTACATAAGCTCTACGGCGTGGAGCATACTATAATTCCTGACAGAATTGTGGCGGCAACCTACCTTGCCTGTGGCGCAATAACCGGCGGAACTGTTGTTTTAAAAAAGGTGAATAGTAACCACATCGGTGCAATGCTCAATATCTTAAAAGATATGGGAGCGGTGATTTATGCCGAAAAGGATAAGGTGGTTATAACACCGGCAAAACGGCTTCAAAGCGTTGGCACAATAAAAACTATGCCCTATCCGGGATTTCCGACGGATATACAGTCGCCATTTATGGCACTGGCAACGGCCTGCGACGGTGCAAGCGTATTTGTGGAAAATATTTTTGAAAACAGATTCCAGCACATAGAAGAACTGATGCGAATGGGTGCTGATATAAAAACTGACGGCAGAGTTGCCGTGGTTATGGGAAAAACACCACTCACCGGTGCAAATGTTATTGCAAAGGAACTGCGTGGCGGTGCGTCACTTGTTGTGGCGGCGCTTTCGGCAGAGGGTGAAACCCAGATTGAGAATGTGAAATTTATCGACAGGGGATATGACCATATTGAAAAGGTTTTATCGTCCCTGGGTGCTGATATAAAGCGGAGAGATTAAAATGGTAAAAAGTGCAAAAGACAAAAGCATACAGGCACGCCACGATAAAAGGCGTCAAAAACGTATACGCGAACAAAGAATCAGGCGGTATACTTTTTTTGCTGTGCTCTGTGTTATAGCAATTTTGATAGTAATGTTCTTTACGCCACTGTTTAACATAAAGACAGTAAATGTTGTGGGAAATAATAAGCTTACACAGGAACAGATTTTTGCGGAAATCGGTGACTTTAACGGAAGAAACCTGTTCTCTGCAAGAGGAAACGGTATTAAGAAAAAACTTTCAAAATTTGCATACACAGAAAAAGTTGCGGTGAAGAAAAAACCATTCCCGCCGACTTTGACAGTTGAAATAACCGAAAGAATACCGGTTGTTCAGGTGTCTTATGCAGAATCATATATTGTTATTGATAAAGATGGCAGAATCCTTGAAAAAACTGCAGAAAAACTTGAAGGCGTTGCAGTTTTAGAAGGTGTTAAGGTAGCATCTGCAAATGACGGCGAATTTATTTCCTTAAAAGAAGAAGAAACTCAAAAAATTGTTATCGGATGCATAGGAAATATGGAAAAAGCGGACATAATAAAGGATGTGACCTATATCTCTTTTGAGGATATGACAAATATTACCTTTAACTATCAGTCAAGACTTGACGTTATCTGCGGAACACATATCGACTTTTCGAGAAAGCTAAGCCTGTTCAAGGAAGCAGTTAATTCAAACAAATTGACCCAAAATTCCCGTGGAACCATAAATCTTGCCACAACAGGAAAGGCGATTTATACTCCATAAAAGGAAAATTTAGTGGAAAAATGTAAAATTTTTAAAAAATTATTAAAATAAGTATTGAAATAATTTTGAAAACATAGTAGAATAAATCTATATAGGTAAAGAATAAACTAAGGAGGATATATAAATGGGTAACAATATTGATTTTGTGACCGAAGCTCAGGACGTACAGCCTACAGATGGAGCAAGAATTAAAGTTATTGGCGTAGGCGGTGGCGGAAATAACGCCGTTGACAGAATGATTGAAGCAAATGTTTCAAACGCAGAATTTATTGCAATAAATACAGACCTTCAGCAGCTAAAGACAGTAAAGGCACCGGTTGCTATGCAGATCGGCTCAAGACTAACACAGGGCTTGGGTGCTGGTGCAAAGCCGGAAATCGGCCAGAAAGCAGCAGAAGAAACAGAAAATGCAATTAAAGAACTACTAGAAAATACTGAAATGGTATTTATCACAGCAGGTATGGGTGGCGGAACAGGTACAGGTGCTGCACCAGTTATCGCAAAGCTTGCAAAAGATATGGGAATTTTGACTGTTGCAGTTGTTACAAAGCCTTTCTTCTTTGAAGGCCCACAGAGAGCAAGAAATGCAGAACAGGGTATCGAACAGCTTTCACAGAATGTTGACGCTATCGTTACAATTCCTAATGACCTACTTCTAAAGACAGCAGACAAGAAGATTTCTATTAAGGAATCATTTAAGCTAGCTGACGAAGTTCTTCGTCAGGGCGTTGAGGGTATTATCGAAGTTATCGCTCAGAACGGTATCATCAGCTGTGACTTTGCTGACGTTAGCACAATTATGCGTGACTCAGGCGTTGCTCACATGGGTATCGGTATCGGTAAGGGTGAAAATGCGGCTCAGGACGCTGTTCGTGCTGCAATTGAATCTCCACTTCTTGAAACATCAATAGCAGGTGCTCACAACGTACTTCTAAACATCACAGGTGGTACAGAATTCTCACTTGTTGATATGGGTGAAGTTTCATCAATCGTTCGTGAAATGGTTTCACAGGACGCAACAATTATCGTTGGTACTGCAATGGATGAAAACATGAAGGACGAAATTAAGGTTACATTGATCGCAACAGGTCTTAATGCTAAAAATAAGAGAGGCATTGCAAAGGAAATCAATATCCCAGGTGCAGCTCCTCAGAAGCCGGATTTCCCAACAAGAACTCCAAGCTTTTTAGCATCAAATGACGACGATGCAATCTTCTCAAGAACCTTAAAGCCAAGTATGGACAACGTAAACGTTCCATCATTCTTTAAGCCAAAGAACTAATAAATTAAAACCACGCTTTATGCGTGGTTTTTTGTTGTACAGCAAAAAAAACACTCCCTAATTTGGGAGTGTTTTTAATTTAAAATCTAAAATCTCGGCTGCCTTCGGTAATCTTTTTAAGATTATCCTTGGCGATAGCCTTAACCTTTTCGTTTGGCACTTTTTCAATTTCTGCCTCAATCATTTTAATACCCGCTTCACGAGTTCCCTCGGATGCATAGTCTTCTAGGTATTCCATCAAGGTCATAAGGGCATTTGGGTGACAGCAGTTTAAAATCTGTCCACTCTTACATAGGCTCATAAATCTGTCGCCTGTTCTGCCTTCACGGTAGCAAGCAGTACAGAAACTTGGGATATGTCCCATATCAATCAGCCAATGCACAATCTCATCAAGGGTTCGTTTATCTTCGACGTCAAACTGTTCTGACTTATCGTCTTCAGGCTCAGGCTCAACGTAACCGCCAACGCTGGTTTTTGAACCACCGCTTATCTGTGAAACCCCAAGCTCCAAAGCACGTTCACGGCAAGCCTTACTTTCACGTGTTGAGATAATCATACCTGTATATGGAACAGAAATTCTGATAACCGCAATAATCTTTGCGAAAATATCATCACTGATGCCGTTATCAAAAGAATCTGCGTCAATATCGTCTGCGTGACGGATTCTCGGAACGCTTATAGTATGCGGACCAACGCCGTGCACAGCCTCTAAGTGTTCTGCGTGCATCAAAAGTCCTGCAAGTTCATAGCGGTAAAGCTCAAGCCCAAACAATACCCCAAGACCAACGTCATCAATGCCACCTTCCATGGCTCTATCCATAGCCTCGGTGTGGTAAGCATAGTTATGCTTAGGACCTGTTGGGTGAAGTTTTTCGTAGCTTTCCTTGTGGTATGTTTCCTGGAACAGGATATATGTGCCGATTCCTGCATCCTTTAGTTTTCGGTAATTTTCAACGGTAGTTGCCGCAATGTTTACGTTAACACGGCGGATTGCACCGTTTTTGTGTTTAATGCTGTAAATAGTCTGGATACTTTCAAGAATGTACTCAATCGGGTTATTTACAGGGTCTTCGCCTGACTCAATGGCAAGGCGCTTATGCCCCATATCCTGAAGAGCGACAACTTCGCGCTTAATCTCTTCCTGGGTAAGTTTCTTTCTTGCGATATGCTTATTCTGGTAATGATACGGACAGTACACGCATCCGTTTACGCAGTAGTTTGAAAGATAAAGTGGCGCAAACATAACGATACGGTTGCCGTAAAAATCGTCCTTAATTTTCTTTGCCAAAGCATAGATTTCTTCGTTTAAGTCTTCAAACTCACAATCCAGCAGTAAAACTGCCTCTCGGTGAGAAAGACCTTTCTTTTCCTTGGCTTTTTCGATTATTGATTCAATAAGCTCACGATTTTGCTTATTCTCCTCGGCAAACTTTAAGGTGTCAAGGATTTCTTCGTGATTTATAAATTCTTCCGCATTAAGCGATTTCGGATTATACATAAAAATTCCCCTTTCTCGTCTACTCAAGAAAATCTCAAGTGACAGATGTGATATTTGGCTAGAGCTATTCGGCAAAAAGGAAACCTCTTTTGCAAAATATTTGTCTGCCTATCTGCGTTAATTATATCACAAACTTTCCTGATTGTAAAGGAAGAAAATCAGGGGATAAGACCTGACAGAATTTTGTTTAAACGTTCAACTTCTTTCTTGGCATATTCCGCTTCTTTGGTTTTCTCGCATAATTTATTTTTCATATCCTTAAGCTCACTGTTTTCCTGCATAGAAAAGGCATTTGCAACGCCTAAAAGAGTCAAGGTATTTTTCGTTTCATAGCCGTAATATAGCCTGAAACCGTCACGACCCAAATAGTTATAGAGTTTAGGCGTAATCCCTGTATTTATAAACCGCATTGGCTCACTCCAGGTAACACCGCCGTTAAAGGATGATATATACCTGATAAAACCGCCACTTTTCCACATAATATAAAGACGGTCTGCACCTTTTACGAAGATAGGGTTTTCAATTGCGGAATCGTAAAGAACTTCTTTTCCGTTAATGAAAAGCCGTGAATTTTTAACGAAAAGCAAAAATTCCCTGCCCGATTCTTCCCATACCGAAACATAAGCTCCGTCGTCATACAGGCGATTAAAATTTTCGGGCTTTTCGTCATCCAAACTTGTGAAACCCAAACGACCGTCGGGTTTTGTGTAATACACTTTATTTTTATAAACAAAAAAGTGTGGGGCTGACAGATTAGATACAGTAGACGGCTTTGCGTGATTTCCCAAGATACAATGAACAAGCATATATTCTCCGCCGAAAGTTGCAGAATACAAAAGATTAAGCCTGTTTCTTACGGCGTAAAGATGCATATTGGAAACAACCACTCCGTCAGGAATTCTTGCTAAAATGTATCGCTTCCACACGTTGTTTCTGCAGTTTGCATAAACCAGCATATTTTCACTGTCAACGCACACAAGGTGTATACTTCCGTCTGTTGCCTGAAATACTGAAAAAACATCACGCCCGAGAGCGACAACCTGTGTGTGCGCAGAAAATGTGCCTGACGGACTTCGCCTTTTCATACAAATTCCCTCGTACGGTTTAAAAAAATAATGCTCACCGCCTGATGGACGGTTTATAAGATAATTTGCCATAACATCACCTTCCTATAAATTAAGTATATGAAACCTTGAAAATATGTATAACAATGAAAAAAACGGAAATAATAGAATTAACCTCACAAAATACATTACCCCCAAAAAATGAGCCGATAAACCATAGAGTTTTCGGCTCATTTTTCCTTTCCGCAAAAACGTGCAAAAAAATTAGTAAAATTATCCGTTTTTTTCTCATATTTACTTGATATTCGGGGTGAAAAGATGTATAATAAAATAGTATATTTATGATTATTAAACGGAGGAAAAGTTTTATGGATAATAAAAGACTTGCAGAGCTACTTTTTGGCGGGGTAACCAAAACCCCTGAAGATTATGAAAATGCATATCCGAAAAGGGATTTAAAGGACGGTGCTAAAGTAACACGTTTTGCACCAAGCCCAACAGGATTCTTGCATATAGGCGGACTTTTTGCGGCGTTTGTTTCCCACCTTGCAGCAAAAAGAAGTGGCGGTGTGTTCTTCCTTCGAATTGAAGATACTGACAAGAAAAGAGAAGTTGAAAACGGCGTTACAGGTATTGTTGAAGGACTTCGTAACTTCGGTATTGAAATCGACGAAGGAATGCTAACCGAAACAGAATCAATCGGTAACTACGGACCATACACACAGAGTATGCGTAAGGAAATTTACCAGACTTATGCAAAATCTTTGGTGGAAAAAGGTCTTGCATATCCTTGCTTCTGCACAGCAGAAGAACTTGACGAGATAAGAAAGAGTCAGGAAGAGAAGAAGCAGAACCCTGGTTACTACGGCGAGTTTGCAAAGTGCAGAGATTTGACTTTAGAAGAAATTGAAGAAAAGATAAAAGCAGGTATGCCTTATGTGTTAAGACTAAAATCACCTGGTGATGAAAGCAAGCGAATCAGCTTTAACGACGCTATCAAGGGTGAAATCGAAATGCCTGAAAACGTTCAGGATATCGTACTTTTAAAGACAGACGGAATCCCGACATATCACTTTGCTCACGCAATTGATGACCACTTAATGGGCACAACTGACGTAATTCGTGGCGATGAGTGGATTTCATCAGCACCTGTGCATCTTCAGTTATTTGAAATCTTAGGCTTCAAAGCTCCGCAGTATGCACACATCGCACCTGTTATGAAGGAAGACGAAGAAACAGGCGGTAAGCGTAAGCTTTCAAAGAGAAAGGACCCAGAAGCTGCGGTTACTTACTACCACGAATCAGGCTATCCAAAGGAAGCGGTTTTAGAGTATCTTCTAACAATCGCAAACTCAAACTTTGAAGAGTGGAGAATGGCAAACCCTGACCTTTCAAAGGACGAATTTGAGTTCTCACTTTCAAATATGAGCAAAGCTGGTGCGCTATTTGACCTTATGAAGCTTAACGATATCAGCAAAAACTATATTTGCAAGCTAACAAAGGAAGAAGTTTATGATTTGACACTTTTATGGGCAGAGATTTCAAATCCTGAATTTGCAAAACTTTTATCTGATAACAAGGACTATGCAGTAAGCATTTTCGGAATAGAGCGTGGCAACGAAAAGCCAAGAAAAGATATTGCAAAATGGGAAGACACAGTTGACTACTGTGCATACTTCTTTAAAAAGCCAGAAAGCTATGAATGGGCAGAAAATATCGGGAAAGCAGATAGTATTGAAATTTTAGAAACATATAAAACAGTTTACGATAAAAACGAAACCGCGGAAGAATGGTTCCCGAAGGTACGTGATATGGCAGAAAGCCTTGGCTATGCAAAGGCACCAAAGATGTACAAAAAGGACCCAGACTCATTTAAGGGTCACGTTGGTGACGTGGCAACTGCAATCCGTGTAGCGGTTACAGGAAGAAGAAACTCACCTGACCTTTACGAAATTATGCAGGTTTTGGGATATGATGAATTCTTATCAAGAATTGATACAGCAATAGATAACTTGAGATAAGGGGAATTAAAATGGAAGAAGTTGTAAGCAAGAATTTTATAGAAGAAGCTATTGAAAAGGATTTGGCAGAGGGCGTTTATGACCACGTTCAGACACGTTTTCCGCCTGAACCAAACGGATATCTTCATATAGGCCATGCAAAAGCTATTTGCATTGACTTTGGTAATGCACAAAAATACGGCGGAACTTGCAATCTTCGTCTTGATGATACAAACCCATCAAAGGAAGATACAGAATACGTTGATGCTATTGAAGAAGACATCAAGTGGCTTGGTTTTGAGTGGGACAAAGAGCTTTATGCATCAGATTATTTTGACGATATTTATGAATGTGCAATTAAGCTTATTAAGGACGGTAAGGCGTATGTTGACGATTTATCAGCTGACGAAATCCGTGAATATCGTGGCACACTAACAGAGCCTGGTAAGGAAAGCCCATACAGAAACAGAAGCGTTGAAGAAAACCTTGATTTATTCAAGAGAATGACAGACGGCGAATTTGAAAACGGTGTTCGTGTTCTTCGTGCAAAAATTGATATGGCGTCACCAAACCTAAATATGCGTGATCCTATCATCTACAGAATTATGCATATGGACCACCACAGAACAGGTGATAAGTGGTGCGTTTACCCAATGTATGACTTTGCACACCCAATTTCCGATACAGTAGAGGGCGTTACACACTCACTTTGCTCACTAGAATTTGAGGATCACAGACCGCTATATGACTGGTTCCTTCGTGAGCTTGGTTTTGAAAAGCCATCACGCCAGATTGAGTTCGCAAGAATGAACTTAAACTATACACTAACAAGTAAGAGAAAGTGCTTAAAACTTGTAAACGACGGCATCGTATCAGGTTGGGACGACCCGAGAATGGGTACACTATGCGGTATGAGAAGACGTGGTTACACACCTAGCGCAATCCGTGATTTCTGCGAAAGAATCGGTGTTGCAAAGGCAAACAGCGTAATTGACTTCTCACTTTTAGAGTTCTGCGTAAGAGAAGACTTAAATAACATTGCACCTCGTGCAATGGCAGTTCTTCGTCCAATCAAGCTTGTTATTGACAACTATCCAGAGGGCGTAACAGAAGAGATTGAAGTTGAAATCAATCCGCAGATGCCTGAACTTGGCACAAGAAAGGTTACATTCTCAAAGAACCTTTGGATTGAAGAAGACGACTTTATGGAAGATGCACCAAAGAAGTACTTCAGACTAAAGTATGGTCAGGAAGTTCGTTTAAAGAGTGCATACTACGTAACTGCAACATCTTGCGTAAAGGATGAAAACGGCAAGGTTATTGAAGTTCACTGTACTTATGACCCTGAAACTCGTGGCGGTGATTCACCTGACGGAAGAAAGGTTAAGGGTACAATCCACTGGGTATCACAGGATGATTCAATTGATGCAACAATTCATCTATATGACAGACTTTTCAATGTTGAAAATCCGTCAGATGAAAGCAAGGTTGGAAGCTTTACTGAAAACCTAAACCCGGATTCTGTTGAAACACTAACAGGCTGTAAGCTTGAATCAGGACTTGCAAATATCAAGCCTGAAGATAAGTTCCAGTTCTTAAGACTTGGCTATTTCTGCGTTGACAAGGAATCAACTCCTGACAACATTATAATTAACAGAACAGTAGCCTTAAAAGACAGCTGGGCAAAAATTAACAAATAAGACCTGTTAAAATTCCGCATCTTACCGCCTTTTGTTTGGGGCAGTACCAACGTACGGCACCCAAACTGCAAGACGGCAACCTACGAAATTTTTTCAAGGTCTTTGAAATGACGTATATAAAAAAGAAGGTAAAAACATGAATTTTGAAAATTACTATACAAACCGTGCCAAGCCACTTCAGGCATCAGGGATCCGTGAAATGTTCAAGCTGATGGCGGACCCTGCAGTAATTTCTTTAGCAGGCGGTTCACCTGACCCTGATTTGTTCCCCACAGAAGAACTTGCCGAGATTGCGGCAGACGTTCTAAGAAGCGACGGCAAAAAGGCTCTTGCATACGGAACAACTGACGGCTACGGACCTTTAAAGGAAGAGCTTAAAAAGAGGGCTGAAAAAGTTGACTCATTTGCTCAAGAAGATAAAATCATCATCACAACAGGCGGTCAACAGGGACTTGACCTTGCAGCTCGTGTTGTGGTTGAAGATAATGAGGACATCGTTGTTGAAGCACCAAGTTTTGTTGGAACACTAAACTCACTTCGTAGTGTTCGTGCAAACCTTGTTGGCGTTCCAATGGATTCTGACGGAATGAATATGGAGTGCTTGGAAGAGACTCTAAAGGCTAGAAAAGTTAAGCTAATCTACACAATTCCAAACTTCCAGAACCCAACAGGAATCACAATGAGCCTTGAAAAGAGAAAGAAACTTTTGGAACTTGCGAAAAAGTACGATTGCTTGATTATGGAAGATAACCCTTATGGCGACCTACGTTTTGGCGGTGAATACGTGCCAACAATCAAGTCACTTGATACAGAGGGAAGAGTTATCTACGTAAGCTCAATGTCAAAGATTCTGTCTCCTGGTCTTCGTATCGGTTACATTGTTTGCCGTGCAGAGCTTTGCGACAAAATCGAAATTATGAAACAGGTGAATGACGTTCATACACCTTGCCTTACACAGATGATTGCCTGCGAGTTCTTAAAGAGATACAACATTGATGACTACATCAAAAAAGCATGCGAAGTTTACGGAAGAAAGTGCCGTTTTATGCTTGATTGTATGGATAAGTACTTCCCACAGGGCATCGAATGGACAAAACCAGAGGGCGGACTATTCATTTTGGTTACTTGCCCTGACACAATTGATGCGGTTAAGCTTTCAGAAATTGCGATAAAGGAATACAAGGTTGCATTTGTGCCAAGCAATAACTTCGCAACAGATATGAGCGCAAAAACAAGCTCATTCAGACTAAACTACTCAACAATGCCTGAAGACAAGATTGAAGAAGGCATCAAAGCTATCGGCGCAATGCTTACAGATATGTTAAAATAATTGGAGGACGAAAAAATGGACGAGAAAAAAACCATATTTTCCGGCGTACAACCGTCAGGAAACATCACACTTGGAAACTACCTTGGAGCCATTAAGAATTGGGTAAACCTCCAGGAAGAATACAGATGCATTTACGCTATGATGGACTTGCACGCAATTACAGTGCGTCAGAATCCACAGGAACTTCGCAAGAGAACACTTGACCTATTAAAGATTTATATCGCTTGCGGAATTGACCCTGAAAAGAGCCTACTTTTCATTCAGTCACAGGTTCCACACCACGCACAGCTTGCATGGGTTCTAAACTGTTATACATATATGGGAGAACTTTCACGTATGACACAGTTTAAGGACAAGAGCTCAAAGCACGCAGACAACATCAACGCAGGACTTTTCACATACCCTGTTTTGATGGCATCAGACATCCTTTTATATCAGGCAGACCTTGTTCCTGTTGGTAAGGACCAGATGCAACACATTGAAATAACACGTGATATAGCAGAGCGTTTTAACGGCGTTTACTGCCAGGAAGGAAATCCTGTATTCAAGATTCCTGAAGGATTTATGCCAAAGGCAGGAGCTAAGGTTATGAGCCTTACAGAGCCAACAAAGAAGATGTCAAAATCAGACGAAAATCCAAAGGCATACATCTCACTACTTGATGATTTAAACGTAATTGAAAAGAAGATTAAATCTGCGGTTACAGACTCAGAAGGCGTTATTGAATACCGACCTGACGATGAAGCAAAAGCCGGAATTAATAACTTATTAACCATTATGTCAGCGGTTACAGGTAAGGATATTGACAAGATTGTGGCAGAATACCAGGGCAAGGGCTATGGCGACTTCAAAAAGGACGTTGCAGAAGCTGTTGTTGAAGAAATCCGCCCAATAAGAGAAAGATATGATGAGCTTTCAAATGATAAGCAGTACCTTGTTGACATTTGCGAAAAGGGTGCAATTGAAGCATCAAAAATTGCGGGAAGAACACTTAATAAGGTTTACAAAAAGGTTGGCTTTGTTCAGTAACTTGAGGTAGAAATATGCATACAACAGAAATAATTTTTCTAATTTTAACTTTTGTGGTGGCATTTGCATTCAGTTTCGCCGCAACACCGATTGCACACAAACTTGCATTTAAAATCGGTGCTGTGGACGTTCCAAAAGACGCAAGACGAATGCACAAAAAGCCAATTCCAAGACTGGGCGGAGTTGCCATTGTTTTCGGGTTTATGGTTGCGATTTGTTGCTTTGGAAGAATGAATCGTGAGCTTACCGCAATTTTGGTAGGAGCGGCGATTATCTTTGTAATGGGTATTGTGGATGACTGTAAAGACCTTGACGCAAAATTCAAGTTCCTGATTCAGATTTTGGCAGCCTTAGTGGTTATGATTGGCGGAAATATCCGCATAACAGCACTTACAAACCCGAACATTTTTTCAGACAACCCATACCTTGTACTTCCTTGGTGGCTTTCAGGTATTGCCACAATTGTGTGGATTGTGTTTATCACAAACGCCGTTAACTTCATTGACGGACTAGACGGCTTGGCGGCAGGCGTTTCTGCCATAATGTCCGTAAGCCTTGTGTTCATCTCAATCCGAATGGGTGAATACTGGGTGGCAGTTGTGGGACTTGCACTAATGGGTGCTTGCTTCGGATTCTTGCCCTTTAACTTTAACCCCGCAAAGATATTTATGGGTGACAGCGGTTCTACATTTTTGGGATTCATACTTGCATCGCTCTCGGTACAAGGTGTGTTCAAAAGTTATGCAATAATATCCTTTGCAGTACCGCTTTTGATTTTGGGCCTTCCGCTATTTGATGCAATGTTTGCAATGATAAGACGAGTTTATCACGGCAAAAGCCCTATGTCTGCAGACAGAGGCCATCTTCACCACAGACTTATTGATATGGGATTCTCACAAAAGCAGACAGTATTTATCCTGTACGCAATCAGCGGTGTTTTAGGACTAACCGCCGTGCTTTTGGCAGAATACGGAAGTATGAGAGCACTTGTTCTTATGATAGCCGTGCTTATCTTTGTGGTTGTAATGGGCAGGCTTCCAAAAAGCCCATTCTCACACGATAACGAAGAAATAGAAAATAAAGAAGAATAAGAGAACGGCATTTGCCGTTCTTTTTTATAAATTAACAAATTGTAAAGCTTTGTCGAAATCTGTTGACACCTTTAAATGAAACAAATATAATTATGGTAGAGAATATGTTTTACGGAGGATGAAAAATGATACAAAAATCCTTTCAAGGCGTTGGCGAAATTCCGCAGGATATAGAAAAATTATTTTCACCAAGAGGACAGTTTAAGGAATTTTTGATGATGTACCAAAGTGCTGTCAAGGAAGTTAAAACAAAGTTTGAGATTTTGAACGATGACCTTTCTGTTACATATAACAGAAACCCCATTGAAGCCATAAAATCCCGAATCAAAACTCCTGAAAGCATTGTCGCAAAGATGCAACGAAAAGGCATTGAAATCAATATGAATTCCTTGATGTACTACATTGAAGATGTTGCAGGAATACGTGTTATCTGCTCCTTTATTGACGATATTTATGAAGTGGCAAATATGCTTGTTTCACAGGACGATATAAAGCTTTTAAGTGTAAAGGACTACATCAAAAATCCAAAGCCAAACGGCTACAGAAGTTATCACATGATAGTGGAAGTGCCGGTGTTTTTTGCAAACCGCCGTCAGAATATGAAGGTGGAAGTGCAACTTCGTACAATTGCCATGGACTTCTGGGCAAGTCTTGAACATAAAATGAAATACAAAAAGGACATTGAGGGTTCTGACGAGATTGTGGCGGAACTTAAAAAATGTGCAGATAGCATCGCAGAGCTTGATAAAAGAATGCAGGATATAAACGAAGGAATTTCAAATTTGGAAAACTAAAACTGTGCACCTAAAGTGGTGCACAGTTTTTTATATGAACATACCAAACACAAGGTTTGTAAGTATACATATTGTAATTCCTACAAGCGTTGGGATTATAAAAGCGACAAAAGTCCATTTAACACTTCCTGTTTCTTTTTTTATGGTTAAAAGAGTTGTTGAGCAAGGCCAATGGAAGAGTGAGAACAGCATTGTGTTTACGGCGGTTAAAACCGTCCAGCCATTTGCTACAAAAAGCTCTTTTATTTCGGCTAAGGACAGGGTATCGGAAAGGGTACCTTGGGATAGATACGCCATAACTATTATAGGAAGCACCGTTTCATTGGCGGGAAAACCAAGGATAAACGCCAAAAGTATTGTGCCGTCAAGACCCATGGCTTTAGCAAACGGGTCAAGTATAGAGGAGATGCTTAAAAGCAGAGTGTCACCGCCTATGGTTATATTAGCGAAGCACCATATAATAAGCCCCGCAGGTGCTGCAACTGCTGCAGCTCTTCCCAAGACGAATAGCGTTCTGTCCAGAATTGAGCGGACAATAACCCGCAAGAAGTCCGGCTTTCGGTATGGCGGAAGTTCCAAGGTGAAAGATGACGGCTGACCCTTCAGGATGGTTTTGGAAAGAATGGTGGACACCAAAAAGGTAACTAGTATTCCAAGTACAACAAATCCTGTTAAAATAAGGGTGGATAAAACCGATGAAAATCTGCCACTACCTGAGAAAATCATAAACATTGTGATTAAGGAAATAAGGGTTGGAAATCTTCCGTTACAAGGAACGAAGCAGTTGGTCAGGATGGCAATTAACCGCTCACGTGGTGAGTCAATAATCCTGCAACCCGTAACGCCCACGGCATTACACCCAAAACCCATACACATGGTAAGTGCCTGTTTTCCGCAGGCGGAACATTTTTTAAAGCACTTATCAAGATTAAAGGCTATTCGCGGAAGATACCCCAAGTCTTCAAGCAGGGTAAAAAGCGGGAAGAATATTGCCATTGGCGGAAGCATTACCGAAATTACCCAGGTTAAAATGTGGTATACACCGAAAATTAAAGGGCGGTATATTATTTCAGGGATTTCAAAATGGATTGCCAGTTCTAAAAGTTTGGTTTCAAGTATGCCGAATAAGTTGGAAAGCATCTCGGACGGCACGTTTGCACCGGAAATAGTAAGCCAGAAAACAAAAGCCAGAAGCATTACCATTATAGGTATTCCAAGGATACGGCTTGTGAATATGCGGTCAGCTTTTCGGTCAAAATCTATGTAGCTTTCTTTTCGAGAAGATACCACTCCAAGCGCTATGTCTTCCGCATTCAAAACAATACAGGAAACAACAGTATCCCGCAGTTTTTCCTGGCTTATCCCTGCACTTTCCAAAACAGCTTTTGCCTGATTTAGATTTTCTGAAACGTCGGGGTCACAAAGCAAATCCACACCGCAAAAATCGTGAATTTTCGGGATAAGTTCGGTATTTTCCTCAAGCAATCTTAAAGCGATAAACCGAGGGTTTATTCCCGATACTTTTTTGGAAATTACAGGCATCAAAATTTTGAGTGCATCTTCTATGGGCTTGGTATAACGTATATCTGTCGGCTTAGTTTCTGTTTCTAAAACATTTTCTATGGCGCCAATAAGCTGTGAAAGTCCTTTTCCTGACCTGGCAACAGTTCCCACAACAGGAACTCCAAGTTTTTCTGACAGTTTATCAAGGTCAACCGTTACGTTATGTCGTTTTGCTTCATCTAAAAGATTTACGCAAACTACAACTTTTTTCGTGATTTCAAGAGTCTGCAAAACAAGGTTCAAATTCCGTTCAAGGCAGGAAGCATCGCAAACCACAACGGTGGCATCCGATTCGCCAAAAATAATAAAATCCCGGGCAACTTCCTCTTCCTTCGAGTGTGCCATAAGGGAATATGTACCGGGAATATCAACCAAAGTATAGGAAACACCATTATGAACAAAGCTACCGCTTGCTACGTCCACCGTCTTTCCGGGCCAGTTACCCGTATGCTGATTAAGACCTGTAAGCTGGTTAAAAACACTGCTTTTTCCGACGTTGGGGTTGCCTGCCAGGGCGATTATACGGCGTGGTGCATCAGAAAGCGTTTCTGCTTTTTTAGAAGAAAAAAGATTCATTTAATCATCACCCATTCCATAGGAAACAAAAATATTATCGGCATCGGTTTTTCGAAGCGCAACCAAAGCACCACGTATCAGGTATGCTGTCGGGTCACCGTAAGGACTTTTGAAAACGCACTGAATCTGGGTACCGGGAATAAGCCCCATATCCTGAAGTCTTCGGCGGATATCATCGTTTGCATCTATGCTTTTGACAATGCATTTTTCGTCTTCTGAAATTTCGGAAAGCCGTAATATATTACACATAATTCTAATTCACCTTTCATATTATTATCTGTTACTTTATAGTATGAAACGCCATTTTTTGTGTTACAATACACTATATAAACGCTATAGAAACGTTAAAAAATTCACAAAATTTTACAAAATGGTTTACATAATACTTGACTTAGCCAAATTTTAGTGATAGAATGTGTAATTACAAACATATGAGAGGATGGTGCTTTATGGAAAAAACAGTACTAATACTAAGCTTTTTGGGAGCAATTGCTGCCCTGATTTTCGCTGGAATAAAGGCGAAAGGTGTATTAGGATTTTCCGAAGGAACAGACAGAATGAAGGAGATTGCGTCCTTTATTAAACAGGGTGCAAGTGCGTATCTTACACGTCAATACAAGGTGGTATCCATCTTCTTTGCGTGTATGTTTGTGATTTTATTTATTTTATCGCAGCTTAATCTTTTAAATAAATTTATACCGTTTGCATTTATAACAGGCGGATTTTATTCAGCACTATCCGGATTTTTCGGTATGAAGATAGCAACAAGTGCAAACTCAAGAACAGCAAATGCTTGTCGTGAAAGCCTCAATAAAGGTCTTAACGTGGCGTTTTCAGCAGGTTCAGTTATGGGATTTACCGTGGTTGGTCTTGGTCTTTTGGACGTATCTATCTGGTATACAGTTTTAAGATTTTTATTTGATTGCGACATCAGCACAACTGCAACAACACTTGTAATGTTTGGTGTTGGCGCATCTTCAATGGCACTTTTTGCAAGAGTTGGCGGTGGCGTTTTCACAAAAGCTGCTGACGTTGGCGCGGATATCGTTGGTAAGGTTGAAGCAGGAATCCCTGAAGATGACCCAAGAAACCCTGCAGTTATTGCGGATAACGTGGGTGACAATGTTGGTGACGTTGCAGGAATGGGCGCAGACCTTTACGAGTCATACTTTGGCTCTATCGTATCTGCTTGTGCACTTGGTGTTGCGGCATTTAATGATCCAAAAGCAATGGGCGTCCCGCTGCTTTTGGCAGTTCTGGGAATTTTCGCATCACTAATCGGCTCTTTTTTCGTAAGAACAGGCGAAAAGTTTGACCAGAAACTTCTTTTGAAGGCACTATCTAAAGGAACAACAGCAAGCTCAATTATCGTTGCAATCGGTGCATTCCCGATTGTGTGGCTTGTCTTAGGAAAAGAAAATATTTCACTTTATATAGCAGTTTTGATAGGTCTTATTGCAGGCGTTTTAATCGGTCAGGCAACAGAGTATTTCACATCTGACACATATAAGCCAACAAGAAAGCTTGCAGATTCATCAGAAACAGGCTCTGCTACCATTATCATAAGCGGTATGAGTCTTGGTATGTTATCAACAGCTCTGCCAATCGTGATTATCGCAGTTTGCATTCTTGTTGCGTACTTTACCGGAGGCGGAGATGCTGCTACCGGTCTTTACGGAATAGGTCTTGCAGCAGTTGGTATGCTTTCAACACTAGGCATAACCCTTGCAACTGATGCTTATGGCCCGGTTGCAGACAATGCCGGCGGTATTGCACAGATGTCTGAACTTGACGAGGTGGTACGCGTGAGAACAGACGCTCTTGATTCCCTTGGAAACACAACTGCGGCAACAGGTAAGGGCTTTGCTATCGGCTCTGCAGCACTAACTGCCCTTGCACTAATGGCATCTTATGTTGATAGCGTAAGAAATGTTGCACCTGACTTTACATTTGATATGTCACTTATGAATCCACCAGTTTTGGTAGGACTGTTTATTGGTGCTTGCTTACCATTTGTATTTGCAGCGCTTACAATGGAATCAGTTGGACGTGCAGCACAGAGTGTTGTTAAGGAAGTAAGACGCCAATTTAAAGAAATTAAGGGAATTATCACAGGTGAAGCTCAGGCTGACTATGCTTCCTGTGTTGACCTTTGCACAAAATCAAGTCTTCGTGAAATGGTGCTTCCTACAATTATAGCAGTGGTTGTACCTGTTGTTACAGGATTAATTTTAGGACCAAACGGAGTTGTTGGTATGCTTGCAGGAGCAACTGCAACAGGATTCCTTGTGGCGATTTTAATGTCAAACGCAGGCGGTGCATGGGATAATGCTAAAAAGTATATCGAGAGCGGAAGCAATGGCGGTAAGGGCAGTGAAAATCACAAGGCGGCAGTTGTTGGCGATACAGTTGGTGACCCGTTCAAAGACACTTCAGGCCCAGCAATCAACATCTTGATAAAGCTTTTATCAACAATTTCAATTGTGTTTGCAACACTTGTGGCAAACTATCATTTATTTAGCTAATTTATATAAAAAATACCTACCGTTTGGTAGGTATTTTTTTGTTGAAAAAAGAAAAGAAATATGATATAATGAATATGTATGAAAATTTTTAAGAAAAATCCCGAAAAAGACCTTATCTTTTTCGTTAAAAATCCTCTAAAAACAGAGGGCATATAAAAAGAATATAAATATACATAAAGAAAAAACAAGGAGCAAATTATGGACATTTTTTCTATCTTAGCACTTTGCGGCGGCCTGGCCCTTTTCCTTTTCGGAATGGACTATATGGGCGATGGACTAAAGAAACTTTCAGGAAGTCAGCTTGAATCAATCCTTGGAAGACTTACATCAAACAGATTTAAAGGATTTTTATTGGGACTTGGTGTTACAGCCATAATCCAGTCATCATCTGCAACAACAGTAATGCTTGTTGGTTTTGTAAATTCAGGCATTATGTCACTAACACAGACAATCGGCACAATTATGGGTGCAAACGTTGGTACAACAGTTACTGCATGGCTTATCAGTACAACAGGTATTACCAGTGATTTGTGGTGGCTTCGCTTATTTAAGCCTGAATCATTCACACCTGTTCTTGCAGTAATCGGTATTATTATGATAATGATGGCAAAATCAGAAAAGAAAAAGAACCTTGGTTCAATTTTTGTTGGTTTTGCGGTTTTGATGTTCGGTATGGAATCTATGTCAGACGCTATGGGCGGACTTAAAGACGACCCTAACTTTGCAAGGATTCTTGTTGCATTTGAAAATCCTATTTTGGGTATTTTAGCAGGTACAATCTTGACTGCAATCATTCAGTCATCATCTGCATCAGTTGGTATCTTGCAGGCGTTATCCCTAACAGGTGCAATCCCGATGTCAACTGCAATTCCTGTAATTTTGGGACAGAATATCGGTACAACAATTACACCAATTTTAGCATCACTATCTGCAAGCCGTGACTCAAAGAGAGTTGCTATTTCTTGCCTATATATTAAGGTTATCGGTGTTGTTATATTTACAGTTGTGTTCTATGCAATTCACGCAATTGTGCCATTTGAATTTATGAGCGGAAAAGCATCTGTATTCTCAATAGCACTTTTCCACACATTGTTTAACATTTTGTCAACTGTTATCTTAATTCCGTTCTGCGAACAGTTTGAAAAGCTCGCGGTTTGGACATTCAAAGGCGATGATGAAGAAAAGGACGAGTTCCGTGTTCTTGATGACAACTTCCTTTCAATGCCTGGATTCGCTCTTGAAAAGGCAAGAGAAATGATTGCTGAAATGATCAAGATTACAAACGAATCTGTGAATATTGCGATAGACAAGCTTTTTGACTATGACGAAAAGACTGATTCATATATAAAGGAACAAGAAGAAAAAGTTGATAACTATGAAGACAAACTTGGTTCTTACCTTGTAAAACTTGCAGGTCACAAGCTTGATATGGAAGAAGCAAATGAAGTTACAACACTTCTTCATGTTATCGGTGACGTGGAAAGAATTTCTGACCACGCTTGCAATATCTTTAAAGCGGCAAAGGAAATTTACGAAAAGAATATTTCTTTCTCAGACATGGCAAGAAACGAAATTGACGTAATAACAAGAGCCGTTAAGGAAATCGTTGAGCTTTCTGTTAAGACAGTAGCAGAAGAAAATGACGAGTACGCTATAAAGATTGAGCCACTTGAACAGGTAATTGATAAGCTAAAGTACAAGATGAAGAGAAATCACATCGAAAGACTTCAGAAAGACGAATGTACAATCGAACTTGGATTTGTGTATTCTGATATTATCACAAACTTAGAGCGAATTGCGGACCACTGTTCAAATATCGGTGTTTCAATTCTACAAAGAGATGAAAGTGCTTATGAGCCTCACGAATACTTGAGCCACGTTAAAAACGACGGTGAAAACGACTTTATCAGCCAGTATGATGTTTACAAGTCAAAATACCGCCTTAACTAATTTGTAAAGGGCTTTTAAAATGAAAGTTACAGACGCTATTATTAATCGAAGAACAAAAAGAAAATATTTATCACAAAGGGTTTCAAGGGATTTACTTGAAACCCTTGTGGGATACGCAAGATTTGCGCCTATGGGTGCAAATCTTCAAGCATTAAAATACGCTATTATTGATGGGGATTTGGCAAAAAAGGTGTTTCCGCTGACCAAGTGGTCAGGATATCACCCTGAAGATGCACCGACGGAAGCCGAAATGCCACCAGCATACATCGCAATTTTAGGCGATAACGAACTTAAGCCAAACGGACAGTTTGAAACCGACGCAGGTGCAGCAGGTACTGTCATCCTGCTTGCGGCAGAAGAGCTTGGACTTTCAACCTGCTGGCTTGGTGCAATAAAAAGAGACGAAATAAAAGAACTTTTGAACCTTTCAGAAAAATACAGTCTTTTATACTTAATCGCCGTTGGCTATTCCGAGCAAAAGGCGGACTATGTGGACTGTGCAGGCGACATAAAGTATTTTATGAAAGACGATGTCCTAACAGTTCCAAAAAGAACGCCTGATGAAATTTTAGTAGAAATTTAAAAATCCAAAAAGGAGGAAGTGCTGATGTTTACTCACTTGCATACACATACCGAGTATAGTCTTCTAGATGGTGCTGCGGGTATCAAAAAGTTAATAGCAAGGGTAGCTGAGCTTGGAATGACAAGCTGTGCCATAACCGACCACGGTGTAATGTACGGCGTGGTGGATTTTTACCGTGAAGCACTTTCTCAAGGCATAAAACCTGTTATCGGTTGCGAGGTGTATATGTCACCAAGAAGCCGTTTTGACAAGGTTCACGAGTATGATTCAAAATACTCTCACCTTATCCTTTTGTGCCAAAATCAGACAGGTTATAAGAACCTTTCCTATATCGTTTCAAAGGGATTTACCGAAGGATATTACTATAAACCAAGAATTGACTTTGAACTTCTAGCTGAACACAGCGAGGGTTTAATCGCCCTGTCTGCCTGTCTTGCAGGAGAAATCCCAAAGGCACTTTTAGGTGATGACTATGAAAAAGCCAAGGAAATCGGTGAAAAGTACGTTAATCTTTTTGGTAAGGATAACTTCTTTATCGAACTTCAGGACCATTCTATCGCTGACCAGAAACGCATAAACCCAACCCTTGTACGCCTTGCAAAAGAGCTTGGCGTTGGAGTTGTTGCAACAAACGACATCCACTATATAAAGCGTGAAGATGCAAAGTATCAGGACGTTTTAATGTGCATACAGATGCAAAAAACTGTGGAAGATGACGACCGTATGCGCTTTGAAACCGACGAGTTTTATGTAAAGTCAGAAGAAGAAATGGCGGAGCGTTTTGCTTATGTTCCTGAAGCAATTGAAAACACAGGCAAAATTGCGGAAAGATGTAACGTTGAATTTGACTTTAATTCAAGACATCTTCCAAGCTATGACGTTCCTGACGGCAAAACCGCTTGGGAATATCTTAACGAGCTTTGCAGAAATGGTCTTTATAAAAGATATAAAAACGTGACAGAAGAGCTTAAGGCAAGGCTTGACTATGAGCTTTCTGTTATTCGCAATATGGGATTTGTGGACTACTTCCTAATCGTTTGGGACTTTATTAACTACGCCAAAACCCACGGAGTTTGCGTTGGCCCGGGACGAGGCAGTGCCGCAGGAAGTATTGTTTCTTATACCCTTGAAATAACCGACGTTGACCCTATTAAATATAACCTTATTTTTGAGCGTTTCTTGAACCCTGAACGTGTATCCATGCCCGATATTGACGTGGACTTTGCACCTGAGGGAAGACAGAAAATTATTGACTATGTTGTAGAAAAATACGGCGCAGAAAACGTTGCCCAGATTATCACTTTCGGTACAATGAAAGCCAAGCTTGCAATCCGTGACGTTGGTCGTGCTTTGAACATATCCTATGCCGAAACCGACAAGGTTGCAAAACTTGTACCAAACGAGCTTAACATAACAATTGACAAGGCACTTGAAGTATCGCAGGAGCTTAAAGCGTTATATGAAAGCGATGAAAAAATCCACGAGCTTATTGATACATCAAGAGCACTAGAGGGACTTTCACGTCATTCAGGAACTCACGCAGCAGGCGTGGTTATATGTAAAGAACCAATTGTCAACTATATGCCACTTCAGACCAATGACGATGTTTTAACAACACAGTTTGTAAAGGACACAGTTGAAGGTCTTGGACTTTTAAAGATGGACTTTTTGGGTCTTCGTAACCTAACAGTTATAAGTAATGCCCTTTCAATTATTGAAAAAACACGTGGCATCAAGATAGACCTTGCAACCTTAGATTATGACGTAAAAGAGGTTTATGACTTTATCTCAACAGGTAACACCGAGGGCGTTTTCCAGATAGAAAGTGCGGGAATGAAGTCCTTTATGCAGGAACTAAAACCAACCTGTCTTGAAGATATTATTGCGGGAATTGCACTTTATAGACCAGGTCCTATGGACTCAATTCCAAAGTACATTTACAATAAAAATCATCCGAATGAAGTGACATACAAGCATCCAATCCTTGCAAATATCCTTGACGTAACCTACGGTTGTATCGTGTATCAGGAGCAGGTGCTTGAAATTGTGCGTGCCATGGCTGGCTATTCTTTGGGAAGTGCCGACGTTCTTCGTCGTGTAATTTCCAAGAAAAAGGCTGACCAGATGGAAATTGAACGCCGAAACTTTATTTACGGTAAGAAAGACGAAAACGGCAATCAGGTAATTGATGGCTGTGTAAACCGTGGCATAGACGAAAAAATTGCAATTGATATCTTTGATGAAATCAACGAATTTGCAAACTACGCCTTTAACAAATCACACGCCGCAGCCTATGCATTTATCACTTATCAGACAGCTTACTTAAAGACATTCTATCCTGTTGAGTATATGGCGTCTTTGGTTTCAAGCATTGACGATCTTGATAAGATAAACGAATATCTTGTAAACTGCAGAACCATGGATATTGATAAGCTCCCACCGGATATTAACAAAAGTTATGACAGCTTTACGGTTGAGGGCAATAACATAAGATTCGGTCTTACTGCGGTTAAGAATGTGGGCAAGAGCTTTGTTCACGAAATTGTGGCAGAGCGTGAACGTAGCGGTAGCTTTAAGAGTTTTAATGACTTTGTTCACCGTATGACTGACAGAGAAATGAATAAGCGTGCCGTTGAGGGTCTTATTAAGTGCGGTGCATTTGATTCATTGGGCGCTAAGCGTTCACAGCTTATGAACGTTTTTGAAAGCGTTATTGAAAGCGAAGCATCGGCTAAAAAGTTTAATGTTGCCGGTCAGATGACTCTGTTTGGTGACGATGGTGATGATGCAAGCGAAATTGATCTTCCAAACGTTAGTGAGTTTTCTAAAAAAGAGCTTTTAAGCTTTGAAAAGGAAACAACGGGAATTTACTTCTCTGGTCATCCAATGGAAGAGTATAAAGAAATCTGCGAAAAGCTGACACGAGTTAATGTACGAACAGTTATGGCGTCTATTGAACGTGATGAAGACGGAAGCTTCAAAACCGTTGAGGGCGGGCTTTCTGATGGTCAAAACGTAAAGATTTGCGGTATTATAACTGCAAGAAAAAATAAAACAACAAAAAGCAATACTCAAATGGCGTTTGTCAGAATAGAAGACCTGTTTGGCGGTATTGAAGTAATAGTTTTCCCGAAAGTGCTTACCCAGTACAACAGTATGCTTCGTGAAGAAGAAGCAGTTATGATTGAAGGAAGAATAAGCATAAGAGAAGACGAAGAACCAAAACTTTTAGCAGAAAAGGTAGCATTATTAGACGGAATAAAAGAGGCAGGAGTTACAAAAACTACTGAAGAAAGACCTGAAATAACCCCACCGGCAAAAGACGAAAAAGTGCTTTATGTAAAACTTGGAACATGGGACGCTGACGTTGTTAAAATGGCAAGTCGCATTATGGAAATGCATCCTGGAAAGACAGCTGTTTGCTTCTTCTGTGCCGATACAAAGAAACGATTTTTTGCACCGGAACACCTGCGAGTTGATGAAAACAGCGATGTTTTTTCAAAGCTTGAGGCAATATTCGGCAAAAATAATGTCAAAATTAGCTAAAAATAGAAAAAATCTATTGAAATTTCTGCGAAAATGCGGTACAATAATAAGCTGATAGCATCCACTATTTAAAGAAATGCCAAAGGCGTTTCGGAAAGGAATGGATACAAAATGGAAGAAGATATGATTTTAAATGATTATATTGTAGTTAAGGCTTTGGAGGACGGAGTCAATATTATGGGCTTAACACGTGGCACAAGTACAAGATTCCACCATACAGAAAAGCTTCAAAAAGGTGAAGTTTATATCGCACAGTTTACACAGACAACATCAGCTATCAAGGTAAACGGAAAAGCGGAAATCCTTACAAAGCACGGCAATGTAAAATCCGGAGAATAATATATGTGGACAGTTATTTATATGGCGAAAGTGGAAGAGGACGTAAAGCTTCTTGCACAAAAGCTTAAAGATAATAATATTATGGTTTGTGTAAAAAAGGTTGATGATTTTTTTGAAGTGTTAGTGCCTTCAGAAGAAATGCAGGAAGCACATACCATAATTATAGACAGCGAGATATAAGGAAGGGATATTAAATGGCAGAAAACGTAAAGAAAATTGGAGTATTAACCAGTGGCGGCGACGCACCG
>JAZOOY010000029.1:0-14327 GCA_045655325.1 Clostridia bacterium | reverse complement strand
TTGGCCTCCGACTTCCATCAAAAAGTTTTGCGATGGTTTGGATATTTCTTTGAGTGAGTTTTTTAATACAGAAGACTTTAAAAATCTCGAACAAGAAATTAAATAACAAAAAGGCGACACTGTTTTGTGTCGCCTTTACTTCTAGTTACTTGGCTTTTCTTCCAAAAGCTCTACCTTAATATCAACAAGTCCGCCATCGCGGATAACTGTCAATGTAATATAATCGCCCGGAGATTTCTTCTCCTTGATTTCATTCAGTGCATTAACGGTATTAACAACCACGCCGTCTGCTTTTACGATGAAGTCGCCTGCCTTGATTCCTGCCTTATCCGCACCGCTTTCAGGCTCAACGGAATAAACTGTAAGTCCGTTTCGTGACTCGGTTGCAGTGATACCGATACGTGTTCTGCCTGAAACGTATCCGGAATTCATAAGGTCATCAATAATCGGCTTGGCTTCGCTCATGGCAATGGCAAAACCAATACCCTCAACCCCTGATTGTGACATCTTGATTGAGTTGATGCCGATAACTTCGCCGTACTTATTAACCAAAGCACCGCCTGAGTTACCAGGGTTAATTGCCGCATCGGTCTGGATAAGGTTATAGGTTCTGTTATCAACTGTCATCTTACGGTTAACCGCACTGATAACGCCTGATGTAACAGTTCCCGCAAGTTCCTGACCAAGTGGGTTTCCTATTGCAACTGCAAGGTCACCAACTTCGGCAAGGTTTGAATCACCCAAAGTTGCAGGCGTAAGACCTGTTGCGTTTATTTTAAGCACGGCAAGGTCGGTCTTTTCATCAGCACCAACAAGGGTTGCCTTGTGTTCTTCGCCGGAGTTTAGAACGATTGAAATTTCGGTTGCATCTGCAATAACGTGCTGATTGGTTACGATATAACCATCTGCGCTAATTATAATACCTGAACCTGAGCCCTGCTGTACCATTTCACCCTCGCCAGGATTCTGATAATAGTAGTATCTGCCTGAGAACGGGTCATAGAATCTTTGTGGCTGAACCTTTGCCTTATTGATAACGCCAACGCAGGATGGTCCTAGCTTTTTGGCAATCTGGTTTACGGTAAGCTCACCGCCTGAATGTGTGGTAACAAGGGTTACACCGCCATCATCTGAAATGCCTGATGTGGCAACAGTTTTATCAGTTATAGAATTTAAATATGCATATCCGCCGATTCCCACAGCACCTGCAGTGATTACGCTTGCTAAAACTGCAGATACGATACACGGAACAAAGGGTTTTAATCTGCTTGGTTTTTTTACCTTTGGCTCATACATTACAAGCTCGGTTGAGTCTGTATATGGATATTTTCTCATAAAATACACCTCCGTGGTTTATTTTGCCTATTAATGATATTATAATCATAACATAGACATTTTACAACAGTATTAATAAAAATTTAATTTAGTTTGTAATTTTTGTGAATAATTTGTGAACAAGGAGAGATTAAAATGGAAACAAAATTCAAGAAAATCCGCAAAGATGCCGGTATCTCACAGGATACCCTTGCAAAAGAACTGGGAGTTTCAAAGTCCTGCATATCCGCTTGGGAAAACGGCACACGAAAGCCGGGAATTACGCATCTTCTTTCCTATATTAAATTATTTGACCTTGCGGACGACTATTTTGATGACGACTTCCCTAAAAATTCAAATGCGGGAAAGTGCTTTGATATGACGGTTTTGAACGCAAAAGGCGCAAAAAAGATGTATGACTATTACCTTTCTTTAATAGAAAAGGAAGAATATTTAAAAAAGTCTTGACAAGCTTTCCCAAATAGTATATAATGTTAAAGCCTGTGAGAACAGGTAATCCTTGCCCAAGGGATAAGAACTTGGGACATAAGTCCATAAGGAGGTGCGAAAATGGCTGAAAAACTAATCTACAGCTATGAAACAATTTTTATCATTGATGCTGCTTTGGAAGAAGACGCAGTAAATGCTCTAAAGGAAAAATTCACTAACCTTATCGCAAAGAACGGAACAGTTGAGTCTGTTGACGAATGGGGTAAGAGAAGATTCGCTTACGAGATTGATGATAAAACAGAAGGATACTATGTACTAGTTAACTTCACATCTGACGGAGATTTCCCGAAGGAGCTTGATAGACAGTACAGAATTACAGACGGTATCCTAAGAACAATCATCATCCGTAAATAAGAACGCTTGAAGAGGTAGAATTATGAACAAAGTAATTTTAATGGGAAGATTAACCCGTGACCCTGAAATGCGTCAGACTCAGAGCGGAGTCGCTGTTTGCAGCTTTTCAATCGCAGTAAATCGTCGCTTTGCAAAAGAAGGTCAGCAGAATGCAGATTTTATTAACTGTACTGCATGGCGTCAGCAGGCTGAATTTATCTGCAAGTATTTCCAGAAAGGTGCTATGATTTCTGTTATCGGTAATCTACAGTCACGTTCTTGGGAAAACCAGGAAGGCAAAAAGCAGTATGCAACAGATGTTGTTGTTGATGAAGTTTACTTCACAGGATCAAAGACTGAATCTCACACAGTATCAGACGGTGGTTTTGCAGTGCAGCAAAAAGACCCATTCGCTGATATCGATACTATGGGATTCCAGGCAATTGACGGCTCAGAAGATGATTTGCCGTTCTAAATGATAAAGATTGATAGGAGGATATAGCTATGTCAGAAAAGACAGAGAGACCTTTCAAGGCAAAACGCGCTAAGAAAAAGGTTTGCGTTTTCTGTGTTGATAAGGTAGAACACATTGATTATAAAGATACCGCAAAGCTTAGAAGATATGTTACAGAACGTGGCAAGATCGTTCCAAGAAGAATCAGCGGTACTTGCGCTAAGCATCAGAGACAGCTTACAACAGCTATTAAAAGAGCAAGACAGATTGCACTTTTACCTTTCGTTGCTGAATAATTTAAAAAAATATCCGCATGGAGATTTCTCCTTGCGGATTTTTTGTTGCCCGTTTTTGGATTTTTGTGGATTTGGTTCTTTATAATTGTAGGGCAGGGGCTTGCTCCTGCCAAAAAAGCGGAACGAGCAAGCCCGTTCCCTACAATTTTTATCAAAATACTTCTTTGCTCCTGTTATTTCTCACCGTTTTTCTCACAGATAGCACCTGGCTTGGTGCAACGGAGAACTCGTCAATGCCCATCTTCAAAAACTTCGGGATAAGGGTTTCGTCTGCTCCAAGTTCACCGCAAATTCCCACCCATATTCCCGCCTTGTGCCCATTTTCCACCACCATTTCAATTGCCCGAAGTATGGCTTCGTGGTGCGGGTCAATAATCTCCGCCACCTTTTCGTTCTGCCTGTCGCAAGCCAGCATATACTGGGACAAATCATTGGTTCCGATTGAGAAAAAGTCCACTTCTTTTGCCAGAATATCCGAAATCATAACAGCTGCAGGGGTTTCAATCATAATTCCTAGTTTTATTTCCTTTGAAAACGGAATATTTGATGCGGATAGCTCTTCCTTGGCTTCAAAAATCAGTTCTTTCGCTTTTATGATTTCGTCCCGTGACACAATCATTGGCAGCATTATTGCCACATTCCCGAATGCCGATGCCCGAAGTATTGCACGAAGCTGGGTTTTGAAAATATCCCGTCTTTCAAGGCAAATTCTGATTGCACGCATTCCCATTGCAGGGTTTTCTTCGTCAGGAAGACCAAAATAGTCAATTTTCTTGTCTGCACCAATATCCATTGTGCGTATTATGACAAGCTTATCGCCCATTCCTTCCGCAACAGTTTTGTATGCCTCAAACTGCACATCTTCACTTGGGAAATCCTTGCTTTCAAGGTACAAAAACTCGCTCCTGAAAAGCCCGATTCCCTCTGCATCGTTTATGACGGCAGCACCCAAATCGCCTGACGTGCCGATATTGGCATAAAGGCGGATATCTTTTCCGTCCAAAGTCACCGTCGGCTTGCTTTTAAGCTCTGCAAGTAACTCTTTTTGGGCATCTTTCTTGCGCTTTTTCTCGGTAAGCTCTTCTATAACCTCACGGGTCGGCTCAACGTACACAACTCCTGTGTAGCCGTCCACCACCGCAGGCTTGCCGTCAAGTTCCTTGCCTATTTCCCTGTGCAAGCCGATTACCGCAGGGATAGACAGTGACCTTGCCAGAATTGCGGTATGGGATGCACTGCTTCCACGGCTTGTGACAAAAGCGGTTATTTTTGTCTTGTCCATCTGCAAAGTTTCGCTTGGTGCCAAATCTTCCGCAAAAATTATGAGGTTTTCACCGCCGTCGCCAATGGCGTTGTCGGTTTCGCCTGATAATATGCGGATAATCCTGTCCGAAATATCCACAACGTCGGTGGCTCTTGCCTGCATATAGGCATCTTCCATTTCAGAAAACATTTTGGAAAAAGTCTCGGAAGTCTGAAGCACCGCCGTTTCCGCATTCACCATCTGTTTCGTTATGATATTCGCCACCGACTCGTTATAGTCAATATCCTCCGCCATCATTTTGTGTATGGCAAAAATCTGAGCTTCCGCCTCGCCGATTTCCCTTGTTGCCTTATAATAAAGGCTTTCAAGCTCCGCCGTTGCCAAAGCTCTTGCATTTTCATACCGCTTTATTTCATCTTCCGCATCGTCAATGTGCCTGCGTTTTACGAAAACACCGCCTTTTTGGTAAACCCACACCTTGCCAAAATCGATTCCCTGTGACACAGGCTTTCCGCTGAATGTTATCATAACTTTCTCCTATACATTGTTCTTCAAAAAGCTCTCAATTTCGGCACATGCCCTATCTTCATCATCGCCCAAAACCGTAACTCTCACAGTATCCCCCTGTTTTACGCCCAGTGACATCAAGGCAAAAATCCTTTTCATATCCGCCGACTTCTCGCCGTTATACATTGTTATATCGGAAGAAAATTCCCCTGCTTTTTTCACCAAAATCCCCGCAGGTCTTGCGTGGATTCCCAGCTGGTCGCAAATTTTATAAGTAAATTCTTTCATATATATACTTCCTTTCCCTGAAATATATTTTTATTGTGGTCAAAAATTTCCTTTTTATTCTACCGGCTTCCTAAATTGACAAACCATTCAAAGTATATTATAATGTAGGTATATTAGAATAGGGAGGAATGGGCAATGTACGAAATAGTTAATAAAATTTGTTTAAATCCTACCGTTACACGTATGGATATTTTAGCTCCGCTTGTGGCAAAAAAGGCTGAACCGGGGCAGTTTATTATATTAAGAGTGGATGATGAGGGCGAAAGAATCCCGCTTACTGTTGCGGATTATGACCGAGAAGCAGGAACTGTAACTATCATCTTCCAGATTGTTGGTGCAACAACCGAAGCGCTAAACCGCAAGGAAAAAGGCGGTTTTATCTCCGATTTTGTTGGGCCACTTGGCAAAAAGACACACACAGACGGCCTAAAAAAAGTTGCCGTTGTTGGTGGCGGTGTTGGATGCGCAATCGCATACCCTGTTGCGAAAAAGCTACACGAAATCGGTTGCGAAGTTCACTCAATAATCGGCTTTAGAAACAAAGACCTTGTTATTTTGGAAGATGAATTTAATAAGGCATCAACACTTTTAAAGGTTATGACAGACGATGGTTCACACGGCGAAAAGGGTCTTGTTACCGATGCTTTGGAAAATCTTATAAAGGACGGCAACAAGTATGACGAAGTTATCGTTATCGGTCCTTTGGTTATGATGAAATTTGTCAGCCTTTTGACTAAAAAGTATGACATCAAGACCGTTGTCAGCATGAACCCGATTATGATTGACGGAACAGGAATGTGTGGTGGTTGCCGTGTTACTGTTGGTGGCAAAATGAAGTTTGCCTGCATTGACGGTCCTGAATTTGACGGTCACGAAGTAGATTTTGACGATGCAATTGAACGTGCATCTATGTATAAAGATTTTGAAAGAAAAGCACACGAAAAAGAGTGCAATCTGTTTAAGGAGGCTGAAAATAATGGCTAATATGTCACTTAAAAAGAATCCGATGCCGGCACAAGAGCCTGAAATCAGATGCAAAAACTTCCTTGAAGTTGCACTTGGCTATTCCGCTGAAACCGCAATGGACGAAGCACAGCGCTGTCTTGCTTGCAAGCACAAGCCTTGCGTTGCAGGTTGCCCTGTTGGAATTGATATTCCGGGTTTTGTGGGAAAAGTTGCAGAGGGCGACTTTGAGGGTGCTTATGAAATTTTATCCGCATCAACCTGTCTTCCTGCAGTTTGTGGACGAGTTTGTCCGCAGGAAAGCCAGTGCGAGGGTAAATGTGTTCGAGCAATAAAAGGCGAAAGCGTTGGAATAGGCAGACTTGAAAGATTTGTTGCAGACTACCACAACGCAAATGCTAAGGAAGAAACAAAGAAACCGGAATCAAACGGCCACCGTGTTGCAGTTATCGGTTCAGGTCCTGCAGGTTTATCCTGTGCAGGAACACTTGCTAAAAAGGGCTATGCCGTAACAATTTTTGAAGCGTTCCACGTTGCAGGCGGTGTTTTGGTTTACGGAATCCCTGAATTTCGTCTTCCAAAGGCTATTGTGCAAAGGGAAATTGACGAACTAATCAAGCTTGGCGTTAAGGTTGAAACAAATATGGTAATCGGTAAAGTCCTTTCAATTGACGAACTTTTTGAAGACGGCTTTGAAGCTGTGTTCATCGGTTCAGGTGCAGGACTTCCAAGATTTATGAATATTCCTGGCGAGAATTTGAAGGGTGTGTACTCTGCAAATGAGTTTTTAACACGTATTAACCTAATGAAAGCATACAAGGAAAATGCTACAACACCAATTAAGGAAAACCACAAGGTTGCCGTTGTTGGTGGCGGAAACGTGGCAATGGACGCAGCAAGATGTGCAAAACGTCTTGGCGCTGAAGAAGTTTATATCGTATATCGCCGTGGCGAAGAAGAACTTCCTGCAAGATTAGAAGAAATTGAACACGCAAAGGAAGAGGGCATTATCTTTAAGCTTTTAACCAACCCAATTGAGATTCTTCCTGATGAAAATAACTTTGTTGGCGGAATTAAATGTGTTGAAATGGAGCTTGGCGAACCTGACGAATCAGGCAGACGCCGTCCGCAGGTTAAAGCTGACAGCGAATTTACAATAGATGTTGACTGCGTTATTATGTCTATAGGCACAAGCCCGAACCCGCTAATAAAGTCCACAACCGAAGGCCTTGAAACAGAAAGCTGGGGCGGAATTATTGCCGATGAAGAAACAGGTATTACATCAAGAAAGCGTGTTTACGCAGGTGGTGACGCCGTAACCGGTGCCGCAACCGTAATCCTTGCTATGGGCGCAGGAAAATCTGCTGCCGAAGCAATTGACAAAGATATTATGGGGTGAATTTATGCTTGCTGTTGACAGAAGAAATAAGATAACCGAGCTTGTTACCAAAAATAAAAGCGTAATCGTACCGGAGCTTGCAAAACTTTTTGACGTTACCACCGAAACAATCCGTGGTGACCTTGAAAAACTTGAAAAGCAGGGAATTTTGGTGCGTACTTATGGCGGAGCAATCCTTGCGGAAGGTTCTGACTCTGATATGTCAATCTCTGACCGTGACGTCATAAACTTTGAAGGAAAACAAAGAATCGGCATCGCCGCATCAAAGCTTATAAAAGACGGTGAAACTGTGTTTTTGGATGCATCAACATCGGCTCTTCACATCGCAAGAAATATTAAGGGCAAAAAAAGCCTTACTGTTATAACCAACTCAGAAAAAATTATTGCAGAGCTTTCGGGTTGCGAAAACCTTAGAGTAGTATCAACAGGCGGACTTTTATCAACCCGAAATATGTCTTATGTTGGAAGAATCGTGGAAAAGACTATCCGTGAAAACTACTTTGCAAACAAGGTATTCTTCTCCTGCCGTGGTGCCACACTATCCCGTGGCTTAACCGAGTCAAAGGAAGAAGAGGCGGAAATCAAAAAGGCAATGCTTGACTGTTCAGAATCAGTATTTTTCCTTTGTGACCATACCAAGATTGGTAAAATCGGCGTTCCTGTAATAAGTGACTTCTCACGTCTTGATACATTGATTACCGACAGAAAAATGGCGGATGAATGGCGAGAAATGTTGGAAGAAAATGATATTAACTTAATAGAAGCGTTATAAATAGAAAAGCAACAGTTTTTAAAATTGTTGCTTTTTTTGCAACCTTTTGGCTTCTTAAAAAGTATTAATAGTGAAAGCCCTTTTTATGCTTTTCTAATATTAGCCATTATACTTAATATTGTTGAAATTCTTTCTTTAGTTTGATATAATGTGTATAGGATAAAATTATAGGAAAGGTTGGAGAGCATTTTGGCAATACCGGTGGGAACAAGCGATTACAAGCGCGAAATTTGCGAAAAATATTTTAATATGATATATAAGCTTGCACTTGCTTCAACCCGTGATGTGCACATAGCCGAAGATGTTACCAGTGACGTTTTCCTAAAGTATATGGAATCAAAGAAGGTTTTTGAAAGTGAAGAGCATATTAAAGCCTGGCTTTTAAGAGTGACAATAAATGCATCCCGCAGTGTTTTTTCAAGCTCATGGTTCAAAAAGACCGTTGCACTTGATGAAACACTGGAAGCTGCGGGAATTCCGGAAGAAGAAAGCGACGTTTACCTTGCCGTTATGAACTTGCCGGAAAAATACAGAACGGTTATACATCTTTTCTATTATGAAGATTATTCTGTTTTGGAAATTGCAGATATTTTAAATTCAAAAGAATCTACAGTAAAGTCACAGCTTTTAAGGGCAAGAGCCCTTTTAAAAGAAGCTTTGAAAGGAGCAACAGGTCTTGTTTTCTGATTTATACAAAAAAGCCAATGACAAAATTCCAACCGATGATGCATATTCTCGTGTTATGGAAAAAGTCAATGCAAAATCTAAAAAAACTAAATACAGTTACGCAAAAATTGCCTTACTTGCTGCTTGTTTTCTGCTAACGGTTTCAATGATTTCGGTATATGAGAACTTTATGCCTGCGGAAGAAGTGCCATTTGAGGTTATAACACCTGAAAATATCCCGACAGATGCACCCATTATAGCAAAGGCAACACCAAATCCTACCACAAATCCAAAAGCGGTAGTTTCAGAAACACCTGAACCTATTGCCACAATTGAGCCTGTTTCAACTTTAGAACCTGCCAAATCGGAACCTCTTGATGTGGCAATTCCTGAAAATTCTTTTGTTAAGAATCAGGGCATTCCTGAAAACATCGGTACATCCGTTGCAAGATTTACCCTAGGCGATACCGTAACAAAGGATACTTACTATGAATACCTTGGAAGAAATGTTGAAGAAACACTGCAACTTCCTGAAGGATTTATAAATGAAACACCTGATGAACATATTCTTTGCCTTGAAGAAAACGAAAATTTTGACGATAGATGGACATTCTACTTCACCCAAGGCGAAAACTCAATTTTTATTACAACAACAAAAAATACCGATAATATTTTAAATCTTTTAAGTAACGAAAACTATGAAAAAAGTATCGTTTCAGGCATAAACGCAGTTTTGTTTGAAGAAGACCTTGAGAAAATTGCCTGTATAGAAGCTCACGGTATATCATATACCCTGTCTTCCTACGGCGTTTCCGATGCAGATTTTGAGAATTTAATAATTTCACTTACAAAGTAATAAAAATTTCTTTTCTTTTTAAAAAACCACCCAATCGGGTGGTTTTTTAATTTAAATTATATCCCCATATTCTGCTGTAAATTTTAGCTCTTCTTCAATACGAAGTAACTGATTATATTTTGCAACTCTTTCACTTCTTGCAGGTGCACCTGTTTTAATCTGTCCCGCATTTGTTGCCACTGCAATATCCGCAATTATTGAATCTTCCGTTTCACCGCTTCGGTGTGAAATTACCGCAGTATATCCTGCTTTGTGTGCCATTTCAACAGCGTCAAGTGCTTCAGTCAGAGTTCCAATCTGATTAACTTTAACCAAAATTGAATTTGCAACGCCCTTTTCAATTCCCTTTTTAAGTCTTTTTGTGTTGGTTACAAACAAGTCATCGCCCACAAGCTGAACCCTGTCCCCAATTCTGTCGGTCAGCATCTTCCAACCCTCAAAATCATCTTCGCCCATACCGTCTTCAATTGAAACAATAGGATATTTATTAATAAGGTCTTCCCAGAATTCCACCATTTCTGAAGGCATTTTTGTTATTCCCGATTTCGGCATCTTATAACTTCCGTCACTTTGCACCCATTCAGAGCTTGCGGCGTCAATGGCAATTTTAAAATCAACCCCTGGTTTATATCCTGCTTTTTGAATAGCTTCCATAATAAGTTCCAGTGCTTCTTCATCATTTTTAAGGTCAGGTGCAAAACCACCCTCGTCACCAACCCCTGTAGAAAGTCCTCTTTCCTTTAAAACACTGCCCAAAGCGTGATAAACTTCACTTGATGCAGAAAGTCCGTACTTAAAAGCCTTGAAAGAATCAGGTATAATCATAAATTCCTGAATATCTACGTTATTTGCAGCGTGAACTCCGCCGTTTAGAATATTCATCATGGGTTTTGGAAGTCTTTTTGCGTTAGCACCTCCAATATACTGATAAAGGCTTAATCCAAGTGACTTTGCGGCGGCATCTGCGGTAGCCAGGGAAACCGCCAAAATTGCATTTGCACCAAGGTTTTCTTTGTTTTCTGTTCCGTCAAGTTTTAACATTGCAGAGTCAATTTTCTTTTGACATAAAACGTTCATTCCCAAAATTGCCTCACTTATTTTTGTGTTTACGTTATTGACTGCGTTTAAAACACCTTTTCCGTTATATCGGTTTTTGTCGCCGTCTCTTTTTTCAACCGCCTCAAAAACACCAGTTGATGCACCTGACGGAACAATGGCACGGCCAACAAAACCCTCATCAGTATAAATTTCAGCTTCAACTGTTGGGTTTGACCTTGAATCCAAAACTTCCCTTGCATGTACTCCGCAAATTGTAATTTCTCGCATAAAAATTCTCCTTTTTTATTTTAGTTTGACCAAAACAAGGAAAATATATGTCCTTTTTTTGTATTCGTTAAAAATAATTTGTTTTTTCCTTGTAAAATAGAAAATTTTCTGTTATTATTAAAGTAGCACCCTTATCGGGGTAATTGATATGTATAAACTTTTCTAGGGGGATAAAAATGAACACTGAACAGATATGGTCTGCGTCCCTTACCTATATTAAAAACGAAATAAATTCCGCCGTTGGATTTAACACTTACATCAAAGACATCATCCCACTTTCCTTTGACGGTACAAATTTCGTTGTAGGGGTTTCAACATCAATCTGCAAGAATATGATTGATATAAGATACACAGACATAATTGAAAAATGTATTTCAAGAATTACAGCATCCAGCGTTAAACTAAACATTGTTTTAAAAGACGAATACAAAGAGCCTGAAATCAAAGAAGAAATTAAACCTGAAACAAAAAATAATGCATCTTCAGGATTAAATCCAAGATATACTTTTGACAATTTCGTTGTTGGTTCTTCAAATGAATACGCAACAGCAATTGCAATGAGTACTGCAAAATATCCTGGTCAGGAAAAGAACAATCCGCTTTTCCTATACGGCTCATCAGGTCTTGGAAAAACTCACTTGATGCAGGCAATCGGTAACGAAATTTTGAAAAATGATCCTGAAATGAACGTGGTTTACGTTACATCAGAACATTTTACAAATGATATGATTGAATCTATCCAGCAAAAGGATATGGGAACATTCCGTCAGCTTTACCGTAGTGTAGACGTTCTTTTGATAGACGATATTCAGTTTATTGAAAATAAGCAGGGTATTCAGGAAGAATTCTTCCATACCTTTAACGATTTGTACTTAAACAACAAACAGATTGTTTTAACATCAGACCGTATGCCAAAAGACCTTGTTACAATCGAAGAAAGACTAAAAACCCGTTTTGAATGGGGTCTTAATATTGACATTACAAAGCCTGACTATGAAACAAGAGTTGCAATCCTAAAGAAAAAAGCTCAAAGCCAGAACGTTTATATTTCTGAAGATGTTTTGTCTTACATTGCAGAGCGAATTGACTCAAACGTCCGTGAGCTTGAAGGTGCACTTTTAAAGATTATTTCTTATGCAGGAATTAAAAATTCAAATGTTAATATGGAAATTGCAGAAATTGCAATCCGTTCAATTGTTCCTGAAGACGGAATAATTAAAATTACACCTAATAAAATTATAGAAAGCGTTTGTTCTTACTATAAGATACCTGAGGACGAGCTTATCGGTAAATCCAAGCAGAAAAATATTGCGTTGCCTCGTCAGATTGCTATGTATCTTTGCAAAACTTTAACTAACTTAAACTTTGTAATGATAGCAAAAGCAATGGGAGACCGTGACAGAACTACTGTTATGTACGGTGTGGATAAAATTATGGAGATGATAAAGGTTGATCCTATGCTAAAAGCTGATATTGACGCCATTTGCAAGGACATTAACTCAATTTAATCTATTCACATAAAAAAGTGGAGGTTTTGTGGATAAAAAATCACGAATTTTTAAGTGTTTATAACTTTTAAAATTCCACAGTTTTTAAACAGGTGAATTTTTATAAAAAACCTGCATACCTATCTAAAAAAACATACTTTTCCACTCTTTTAACACCTCTACTAATATATAATACTATTATATATTATATATACGTACGTACCTATGGACAAACATAACGAAAAAAATTATCCACGAAAGGAAGTTTTTAAAATATGAAATTCAGCTGTCATAAACAACAACTTTTAAAGATTATAAATACTGTTCAAAAAGCAGTATCTTCAAAATCAATTATGCCAATTTTAGAATGCATTAAAATTGATGCAGATATGTCTGGCAATATTATTGTTACAGGTAATAACCTTGACCTTTGCGTAGAATATAATGACCTTTGTAATGTTACCGAGGCAGGTTCTATTGCAATTTCATCAAAGATGTTCGGTGAAATCATCCGCCGTCTTCCTGATGATGAAGTTAAAATTTCTGTAAATGAAGATAATAATGTAACTACTATTAAATGCGGAAAGTCTGAATTTAATATTCAGGGCTTATCAGGATTTGAATATCCATCAGTTCCTGAAGTTAAAGAAAACTACAGTTTTTCAATCTCTCAAAAGGCTCTTCGCAAAATGATTAAGAAAACAATCTTTGCAGTTTCACAAAACGAAGCAAGAAAGCCAATTTTAACAGGTTCATTATTTGAAATTGAAACAGGCGTATTGTCTGTTGTTTCAACTGATGGTTACCGCTTAGCAATCTGCAAAGAAACAATAAATTCTTCACTTGAAAGCAAAAAGTTTGTTATTCCTGGCCTTACACTTCGTGAAGTTTTCAAAGTTTTGGAAGATGACGAAGAAAAAATGGTTAACATTATCGTTTCTGACCGTCACGTAATGTTCAATTTTGAAAACTACAAGGTTGTAACAAGACTTTTAGAAGGTGAGTACATTAATTATAAGCCAGTTTTAATGACACCAAACAGCATTTTTGTAATTGCAAATACAGCACTTTTATCAGAAAGTTTGGAACGTGCATCACTTCTAATCAATGATGACATTTCTGCAAAGGCTGAAAAAGTTCCTGTAAGACTTTCAATTATTATGGACAAAATCGAAATTACCTGTATGACAGGAAAAGGACAGGTGCATGACGAGGTTGATGTATCGGTAAACGGTGAGGACATAGAAATAGGATTTAATCATAAATATCTTTTAGAGGCATTAAGAGCCTGCGAAGAAGACGAAATAAAGATGGAACTTTCAAACCCAAGAAGCTCCTGCTTTATCCGCTCAGCAAAAGGCGACGATTCATATACATTTATGATTCTTCCTGTAAGGCTTTATAACTAAAATGAAAATAAAAAAAATTATAACCCGCGAAATGGACCAGAACTGTTACTTAATAGAAAATAACGGCAAAGGAATTTTAATTGACCCGGGAATTGACACAGCTAAAATACTAAAAGAAACAGAGGATATAGAGATAAACTATATCCTCTTGACACATTGTCACTTTGACCATATTTTTTCTGCAGAATCTTTAAATAAAAAAATAGTTTCATCAGAAAATTGTGATAAAAATATAAAAAATCCCGATATTGTCCTATATAATACCTTTATAAAATCAGGTAGTGATATCATTTTAAAGGACGGCGAGGAAAGAGATTTTGACGGAATTTCAGTAAAGTGTATATACACACCCGGCCATACCGACGGGAGTGTTTGTTATTTAATCGAAAATAATCTTTTTTCTGGGGATACTTTATTTAAAAGAAGTATAGGAAGATGCGACCTTCCTACAGGAAATATGGATATTTTAGAAAATTCTATAAA
>JAZOOY010000028.1:0-8359 GCA_045655325.1 Clostridia bacterium | reverse complement strand
GTAATATATCCCTTTTTTAGTAGTGAACGGATTCCGCTATATGAGCCACCGGAAAAGTTCACAAGGTCTGCAAGAGATAATCTTCCGCATTCTGATAAAAGCTCCAGCATCTTCGCCTGAACATGTGCGTTGCTTTTTTCCAAAGCACCCAATGCCTTTTCAAGCTCGCCGTCTTCAAGGTCAAGCTCACAAACGGTTATAAGCTTGTCGCTAACCGTTCTGGCATCACGAAATTCACGCTTTATCCTGCCGGTTTCTATAAGCTTTTCAAGTCTGGTTTTAATGCTTTTTTGGAACTTTGCCAAAAAGCGGTTTAATTCGCAATTATTGCCACACTCTTGTAGCCTTAAAACAATCTCGTCGGTTTCGCCAAACTTCACGTCTTCTGCAAGCACAAGCCATTCCTCCGGCTTAACTTCAGTTCCTGACGGACTTACCGCATGAATGGCATCAAGGTATGTGACAAGATACTTTTCTCGCATCCACTTTATAAGCTCAAGCTGTTTTTCATCAAAAAGGCGGATATCCTTTGAAAGTCTTTCGATAGTCTTTAAATTTTTTGCGGATGATTTCTCCTTGATTTTTATAACATAGGCTTCCTTTGGCTTGTTGCCCTTGCCAAAAGGAACTATTACCGACGAGCCGATTTTTACATCAAGCTCTTCACTAATAGCGTAGTCAAACACTTTATCTAAACTTTTTGATTTGTGATTTACTACTACCTCTGCAACCAAGGTTTTCCCTCCAAATTATTCTTCGTCAATTTTCGCCTTTTTATATCCGATTTTTCCGCAAGAAATTTCCATAACTGCCTTTGATACCGGATTTTCTGAATCGCAAGTTACTGTGCTGTCATCATTTTCGCCAAGCATTCTTGCTCTTTTAGCTGCCATAGTTACCAAAATGTATCTGCAGCCGTCTTCTACGCATTTTTCAAGTGCACTGATTCCTGGTTTAATAATCATTGTTTTCGTCTCCTTTAAATTTCACTTAATAGTTTTTCAATCATTTGTTGTCTGTCATTTGCTGACTTTATAATATTTAACGTATCCCCAACGCATTCGTCAAGGTCGTCATTAACTATAACATAGTTATACTTTGGCGACTGAGAAAATTCCCACTTCGCCGCATTTATACGACGCTCAATTTCAGCATCGTCTTCCCTTGCACGTTCTTTCAAACGTTTTCTAAGCTCCGCAATTGATGGCGGAACAACAAATATCAAAATTGCTTCCGGCATTTGCGCTTTTACCTTTAAAGCACCCTGCGGTTCAATTTCAAGTATTACGTTCTTTCCGCTATCCAGCATATCGGTAACGGCTTTTTTAGGTGTTCCGTAGTAGTTACCACCATAAACCGCATACTCTAGCATCTCACCGTTCTCAATCATTTTTTCAAATTTCTCGGTATCTGTGTAGTAGTATGTAACCCCCTCGGTTTCGCCCACACGCTTATCACGTGTTGTTGCGGAAATCGAAAGGAAGATGTTGTCTTCTTTCAAAAGCTCGGCACATACTGTACCCTTTCCTGTTCCGGAAGGACCTGATATAACAAAAAGTGAACCTTTACTCATTATTCATCATCCTCCTGCATCAGTCGGTTTGATATAGTTTCCGGTTGAAGTGCAGACAGGATTATGTGGTCAGATGATGTGACAATAACCGCTCTTGTTCTTCTTCCGTATGTTGCATTGATTAGCTTTCCACGCTCATCAGCCTCGTGCATAACTCTTTTAATAGGCGCTGATTCCGGACTGATTATGGCTACCACCTTTTCCGCCGGAACAATATTTCCAAATCCGATGTTTATCAGTTTCATATTTGCCTCCTACTCAATGTTCTGAATCTGCTCACGAAGTTTTTCGGTTTCAGCTTTTAGTTCAACAACCATCTTGGCAATTTCAATGTCGCCAGCTTTTGATCCGGTTGTGTTGATTTCACGGTTGATTTCCTGAATTAAGAAGTCAAGCTTTCTTCCCGCAGGCTCGCTTGATGCGCAGATATTATAAAACTCAACAAAGTGACTGGCAAGTCTTACCATTTCTTCGTTAACGGCAACCTTGTCCGCAAAAATTGCAACTTCGGTTAAAACTCTTGCATCATCAATGTCCTTATTTTCAAGAACTTCCTTAATCTTGTCATAAAGACGTGCCTGATATTCGTTAACAGTTTCAGGAGAACGCTCTTCAATCTTCTTTGCGATAGATTTCATATACTCAATTCGAGCTTCCAAATCTTTCTGAATACGTTCACCCTCACGTTCACGCATAGCTGTGAAAGATAAAATTGCAGGTTCTAAAACCTTTTTAACTGCTTCCCAGATTTGCTCTTCGTCTTCTTCTTTTCGCTCTATTGTGAAAATGTCAGGATATCTTGCAACGCTTGATACTGAAACATCGTCACGAAGGTCAAACTCATCACGAAGACTCTTTAGCGCATCTATGTAACTTCTTGCAAGTTCCATATTAACTGCAATTTCTTTATCGGACTCTTCAAAACTTTCAACGGCGATATAAATATCCACCTTACCACGAGATATGTGCTTTGATGCAAACTCTCTTACCTTGTCCTCTAAAAAACCGTAATATTTTGGTACCTTTATGTTGTAATCAGAATAGCGGTGATTTACTGATTTTATCTCGCATAAAATCTTTTTTCCGCCCTCTATAGCTTCGTTTCTGCCATAGCCTGTCATACTTTTTAGCATACACTTCACCCACTTTATCATTATTCAAATTATTATACCATATTTTTTTCGAAAATAACAGACTTTTTTCAAAAAATCTTTAATTTTTTTTGATTTTCTTCGATTTTTGTGCTACAATAGTAAAAGAATGTATTTATAACGTGTAAAAATGCCCTAAAACCTGGGGTTTTTACAACAATTTGGAGATAAAAATATATGGCTTTTGATACAATTTGCGTTAAGAAAACAGTTGAAGAATTAAACAGCACTATAATCGGCGGTAGGGTTGACAAAATCTATCTGCCGGAAAAGGACGAGCTTATGATTGCTATCCGTACTATAAGCGGAAATTATAAGCTTGTTTTGAGTGCCAGTGCAAACAATGCAAGAGTGCATTTTACTGATTTTTCAAAAGAGAATCCAAAAACTCCGCCTATGTTCTGTATGCTTCTTCGCAAGCACTTAACTTCCGGCAAAATCACAAAAGTATCACAGCCGAATTTTGAACGTATTATTGAGATTGATATTGAGTCCTATAACGAACTTGGTGACCTTACAACAAAGCACCTGATTTGCGAAATTATGGGCAGAAATTCAAACGTGATTTTGTGCGCCGATGATTACCGAATTATTGATTCTGCAAAACATATCGATTTTTCACTAAGTTCTGTTCGTCAGATTCTTCCGGGGCTAACCTATGAGCTTCCACCTGTTCAGGATAAAACACCAATACTTGATACTGTGAAAATGCAAGGCGTAACCCTTGATTTTTCACAGGATGGAAATACTCCCGATAAGGCGATTATGAGTGCAGTTTCAGGAATAAGCCCTGCTACTGCCCGTGAAATTGTGTTTTCTGCAATCGGCACAAATTCATTGGTTTTGGGCGAACTTTCCCAAATTAGCAAAAATCAGATTACAAAAAAACTTATTGATTTTGCAGAAAATTTAAAGTACTCACCTTGTATAATCTTTGACCCCGCCGGAAAGCCTCTTGATTTTTCCGCAGTACCTATCACCTATTACGGCGAAAGCTATAAGGTAGAGTACTTTGACACAATGAGCGAAGTGGTTTCAACATTCTACTTTGAACGTGATAAAAAAGAGCGTATGCGCCAAAAATCTGCCGACCTTTTAAAGCTTTTGAATAATAACTTGGAGCGACTCACGAAAAAGCTTGTTATTCAGGAAAAGACCCTAAAGGATGCGGAAAATAAGGAGAAATACAAGATTTTCGGCGACCTTGTTACTGCAAATCTTTATAAGATTGAAAAAGGTGCTGAATCGGTGGTCGTTAATAATTTCTATGAGCCGGATTCACCTGAAATAGAAATTCCACTATCCCGCGAAATCAGTGCGCCGAAAAACGCACAACGCTATTACAAGCTCTTCACAAAGCTAAAAAATGCGGAAGTGGAAACGGAAAAGCAAAGGCAAATGACCCTTTCGGATATTGAGTATTTAGAGAGTACCCTTTGTGCTTTGGAAAATGCCGAAACGGAAGCAGACCTTAACCTTATCCGTGCAGAGCTTACCGATGAGGGATATATTAAACGCTCAAAATCAGGCAAAAAGGAAGCAAAAAAGGAATCCAAGCCAATGCACTTTGTTTCTTCCGACGGCTTTGATATTTACGTTGGCAAAAACAACACCCAAAACGATTATTTGACCTTAAAGCTTGCAAACTCACAGGATATATGGTTCCATACCAAGCAGATTCACGGCTCGCATACTGTGATTAAATTGGGTATTGATAAGGACGTTCCAAAGACAACTATGATGGAAGCGGCAAAACTTGCGGCATACTACTCAAAGGCCCGTGAGTCATCACAAGTACCGGTTGACTATACTCAAATCAAGAACGTCAAAAAACCAAATGGCGCAAAACCGGGTATGGTTATCTATGATAACTATAACACCGTATACGTGCACCCTGAAAATATGGAAATATGTAAAGACTAAAAAAGGAATTTGCAAAAAGCAAATTCCTTTTTCTTTTATATTCCTAAATCGTCAGGATTTCCGCCAAAGTATTCATAAGCATAACGAAGCTGATCATCTTGCTCTACTTCAATCTTATAGAAGATGTTTTCCATCTTAACCTGAGTTGCAATATCCAAAACTCCATAAGCGCCAAGTCCGTTTTCTTTTTGGAACTTATAAATCACGTCGTGAAATTCCGGGTCAAAAGTATCATTGATACTTCCTGCGTAGTATCCCATAACCTTTAGTCTTTCCTTTGCCGCACGAACATTTGTTGATACAGCACCAATATGTGGCTTTGTTTTATAGTCAAAAGTATGGAACATTGTAAGGTCAACAGGTTTTGTTGAGTTATTCACATATTCGTGAGGCTCAATTCCGTTTCCGTTTATATCATGGCCGTTTCTTGTAAAATATCTTCCGGTTGTAATCTTGAATGCACTGCCATCCGGCAATGTAAACATACTCTGGATTACGCCCTTACCGTAGCTGATTTCACCTGCTAAGTGTCCAACGCCACTCTCACCCATAGCACTTGCCAAAACTTCCGCTGCAGATGCAGTATTTTTGTTGATTAATACGCAGAACTTAAATCTTGGATTCACCAGCTTAGAAACAACTTCTCCGCTCGAAATTCCGTCACGGTACGCTGTTTTCACAATAGTTCCTTGGGGAACTGTCATTTGCGCAATAGCGATTGCCGGCTCTAAGTATCCGCCCGGGTTATTTCGAAGGTCAAGGATTATATTTGAAACTCCCGCCTGATCAAACTGCCAAAGTATTTTTGCAAATTCTTCTGCTGTGTTCTGGGCAAAGTTTATAATTGCTATGTAACCGATTTTGCCTTCCAAAATCTCGCCAGCAACAGTCTGCCCGCGAACTTCTTTTCGTGTTATTACAAATTCAAGTTCTTTTCCTTCACGAAGGAATGTAACTGTGACCTGTGTTCCAAGTTCGCCAACAATCAAATCCTGAACCTTGTCAACACTTGCACCTTTAACGTCAACGCCGTTAACCTTTGCAATTTTATCCCCCGTCAAAACGCCAGCTGCCTTTGCACCACCATCGTCAACGCAGCTCATAACGGTGATGTAATCGCCCTGTTGCTGAATTACTACACCGATTCCGTAAACGATTTTATCAATGTTTTTCTTGAAAAGTTCGTACTCTTCCTTGGTGTAAAATTCGCTGTATTCATCAAGGCTTGAAAAAGCCGCTTTTATAAGCTCAACTTCAAGCTCCGGATTTTCATTGATAACCTTCTTAAGCGCCTCACTCATCAGATAGTCCGCTGTTACGCTTTCATCTATATACAAATTCGCACCATAACTAGACAATCTTTCAAAATTGTCATATCCATTGCTTATGGTTTCAGCAGTTGCAACGCTTCCTAAAAGTGTCATTCCTGCAAGGATAAGTGCTAAAATCCTCTTCTTCATAGTCTAACATCCCTTTCATAAAATTTCGGGCTTGTCCCTAAATATTCTGTAGTTCTACCTTAATGGTAATATCATTACTTGTAACTTCGTCGCCGGCAAATAAGTCATAACAAAATCTAAGCTTTCCGCCATTTTCGGTTAGTTCATTTTCAATCTTCGTAGTCTTTATTTTAAGGTTAAGTTCTCCAAACGGAACACGATAAATGAACTCGGTAATTTCATTTTTCTTATACACCATAATTGTGGCAAAATCGCCCATTCTTCGCATGGTTATCGTATCCGGCTCAACCTTTAAAAGCACCCTTGAATCACCCATTCCCATATCCTTATGTTCGGAATAGGTTATATAAAATTTTCCGTCACGCTCGTAGTATCCGCCAACAGTGTCAAGGTTTATTTCATCACTCTCATCGCCCTGATATCTTTTGGATACAAGCGTAATTCTTGCATTTTCTTTAGTATCTTTCAATGTCAATCTTCTCCACCTGACCGTTTATTTCTCTTTCCAAAAACAGTCCGCCTAAATTTTCAAATCCGTCAACATTATCGCTGACAAAATAGCTATATTCTCCGCACTTTCCGTCTTCCTTTAAAAGATTTCGGGAACAAAGCTCGGTTTTTAGTGCCTTTGCAACTTCGCTTCCGGCGTTAATTAAGGTTACACCTTCGCCCATAAACTCGCCGATTGTCTTTGACAAAAGCGGATAGTGAGTACATCCCAGAATAAGGGTATCCACGCCTTTTGCCTTAATCTCTTCAAGGTATTCCTTGGTAACAAGTTTTGCAACTTCTGTTTCAAAGTGTCCGTTTTCAACAAGTGGCACAAACAAAGGGCATGCTGCTGAAAAAGTTTCAAGTTCAGGATTTTGCTCCTTTATAAACTTTTCATAGCTACCGCTTTTGATAGTCCCAGGCGTACCAATTATGCCAATTTTACCGTTTTTTGTAGCCTTGATTGCAGCTATTGATGTTGCTTCCACAACCCCTAAAATCGGCACGTTATATTCCTTTTTTAAAACGTCAAGGGCAGTTGAGCTTACAGTTCCGCAAGCTATAACTATCATCTTAACGTCCTTTTCCAAAAGAAAGTTCACGTCATTTTTTGAGTATTTAATTATGGTTTCTTTTGAGCGTGTTCCATAAGGTACTCGTCCTGTATCGCCAAAATAGACGATATTTTCGCAAGGAAGTTCTGTCATAATCTGCTTTACTGCAGTTAATCCGCCAAGCCCTGAATCAAACACGCCGATACTTCTTGTGTCCATTATTTTACCCTTTCAAGTCCAAGATTTATAAGGTTATCCAAAAGCTCTCTGTAGCCAAGTCCTTGAGCATCCCAAAGTTTTGGATACATACTGATATTTGTAAATCCCGGCATTGTATTTATTTCGTTTAAGATTATTTTGTTGTCGCTTCGTCTTACGAAGAAGTCTACTCGCGAAAGTCCTGCTCCGTCCATTGCAGAGAATGCTTTCACCGCATATTCACGGATTTTTTCATAAATGTCACCTGGCAGGTCGGCAGGAATTTCAAGTTTTGTTGAGTTGTCGTTATATTTTGCGTCAAAATCATAAAATTCAACCATTGGCACAATTTCGCCAACTGCCGCAGCTTTTGGATTTTCGTTACCCAAAACTGCACATTCAACTTCACGCCCATCTATATTTTCTTCAACCAAAATCTTTCGGTCAAACTTTTCTGCTTCATTTAGCGCTTCAATAAGTTCATTTCTATCGTGAGCTTTTCCAACGCCAACTGATGAGCCTGTGTTACAAGGTTTTACAAAGCAAGGGTATCCCAGCTTTTCTTCAATTTCCTTTATATAAGCGTCTCTGTCACCGCCACGCTTTACCACAACCCAGTCTGCCTGTGGAATACCTGCAGATGCAAGGACAACCTTTGTGTACGCCTTATCCATGCCGTTAGCTGATGCCAAAACGCCCATACCGACGTACTTGATTCCTGCAAGTTCCAAAAGTCCCTGAATTGTACCGTCTTCGCCGTATTCACCGTGTAGTACAGGGAATACAATGTCAGGATGTATTTTTTCTATTCCGTTATCTGCAAATACCAAAATAGCCTTTTCGCCTGAATCCGGTGAAATTATTGCAGGTGTGATGTTGTCCTTTTCCCAATCGCCGTTTTCAATCTTTGAAACGTCGCCTGTGTAAAGGTACCACTTACCCTCTTTTGTTATGCCAAGCATATCTATATCATATTTTTCTTTGTCAAGATTGTTTAGTACTGATGTT
>JAZOOY010000027.1:0-26173 GCA_045655325.1 Clostridia bacterium | reverse complement strand
CAGCCTTACAAACGGCTATTTCGAACAGGTTCGAGTTATTTGTCCTTTTATCAATATCGATTTAAGAGGTTCAGAATATAACATAATCTATAGCGTGCCTGGAACTTCCGTTTCACAAAACGTAAATATGTAAAAAATAAAAGCTGACCTTTGGGTCAGCTTTTTTAATTAATTTTTTGGATTTACAATATCACGCCAATCCATATCTCCTCTTTCGAGTCCTCGGATTAAAACTTCAGCAGTTGCAAGGTTTGTTGCAACCGGAATATTATGCATATCACATAGTTTTAAAAGAGATGCTACATCCGGTTCATAAGTTTCAGGAGTGATTGGGTCTCTGAAAAACAACACTAAGTCAATTTCGTTATAAGCAACCCGAGCGCCTATCTGCTGGTCACCGCCTTGTGATCCGGATAAAAATCTGTAGACGTTAAGTCCGGTATTTTCAGTTATAATTTTGCCTGTATTGTCAGTTGCAAATAAAGAATGCTTTTCAAATATTCCCTTATATGCGATGCAAAATTGAACCATAAGTTCTTTTTTCTTGTCGTGTGCTATACATGCTATATTCAAACTATTTACCTCCAATACCAATTTATTACTATAACATTATATCAAAAAAATGTCATTTTGTAAATAAAAAATTTAAATTATGGTAATAATCCTTCAAAACTTCCTGTAGTTTCATCGTTATTTATTGTTCCACCACCGTTTTTGAGTCCAAAATATTCATCATAAATATCTCGTGCAACATAGGCAGCATTTGCGCCACGATAGCCATGTTCAATAACAACTGCAACTGCAATTTCCGGCTTGTCAAAAGGTGCAAATGTTATGAATAAAGCGTTATTTGACGCTTTTTTGCTTATCTGTGCTGTTCCTGTTTTTCCGCCAACGCTTATAGGGTATCCGCTGAATATCTGTTTTGCAGAACCTTCGTCAGCAACCCCCAGCATTCCTAATTTTATAGCATTCAAATTGTCCTCAGAAATCTCAATTTCGCCCATAACTTCAGGCTTGTTCTCATATACAAGGCTTCCGTCTACAGTTGAGTGAACACTCTTTATTATATGGGTACGATATCTTGTTCCACCATTTGCTATTGTTGCTGCATAGTTTGCAAGGCCAATAGGCGTAAAGGCAGAGAAAGACTGACCGATTGCAGTTTGAACTGTGTCACCACCTACCCATCTTTTATCTTCTTCGGTTTTATATAGTGTCTTTTTATAGTCAGGGTTAGATACATTTCCGGCAACTTCTTCGGTAAGTTCAATGCCCGTTCTATCGCAAAGACCCAACTTTTTCGCATATTCTGCTATTGCATCAATTCCTGTAAGTCTTCCTGTTTCAAAGAAGAAACAGTTACAGGAATTTTCAATTGCTTTTGTTACATTTTGCATACCATGTGTTTTGTGTTGTTCTGACCATATCCAACACTTTGGTTGATAGTCCTTAAATGCAGTATATACACCATCACATGGAAGCTCTTCATTAATAGATATTGCCCCTGTTGAAAGTGCAGCAATTGCAGCCAGCGGCTTAAATGTGGAACCTGGCGTATATGTTCCGCTTATTGCTCTGTTCCAAAGCGGTTTTGCAGGGTCATTACTAAGCTCTCCATACATTTCGTTAAATGTTGCAGGATCGTAAGTAGGATATGTTGCTAATGCAAGAACGTCGCCTGTTTTAACGTCAATAACGACTGCTGCACCGGAATCCGCATCGCCACCTTTTCTTTCCTGACCCTCTCCATAAGCTGCAATCTTCTCAATGTTTCTTGCAAGAGATTCTTCTGCCGCTTGCTGAAGGTTCGCATCTATAGTTAAAACAACATAATTCCCCGGAGTTGCAGGGACTTCCCCGTCATCATCCAAAAGGTCCGCTGCCTTTCCGTAGTAAATATTTTCACTACCATCCTGACCTTTTAATTGGTCTTCACATATTTTTTCTATACCTTCTTTACCAACAAGGTCATTTAGAGAATATCCCTTATCTTCAAGTACCTCATATTCTTCTTTGTAAATTTTTCCGATACGCCCTAAAATATGAGCTCCAAGACTTCCCTGAGTATATTTTCTAAAGTAATCTTCGGTTACTGTAACACCCGGAAATTCGTTTTGTCTTTCCTTAATTTTTGAAACAACGACAGAAGAAACATCTTCTGCTATTATATACGGCTGGTTTATTGAAAAGCCTGTTTTTCTTATTTCATATCGCATTCCGGCGAGTCTTCTTATAGTTTGTCTATCAAGGTCTTGCGTAATTTTATATGAATCGCGATAGTATTCTAAAAGTTCTTCCGGAGCCATTCTTTTATTTATTTTTTTAACTCCATCAAACCACTTTTCTTTTTCTTTTTCGTCTTTGAATGTATATTCGAATGGCTCAATCTGTGTTATTGGCAGAGAATCGGTCACAATATATTGTTCTTCGTCAAAAATTTCAAAAAGCTTCAAAAGCATCGCATTAAACTCTTCATCAGAAATGCCAGTTTTTTGAAGCTTGATTGAATATCCTTTACGGTTTGTAACAAGAACTTTTCCGTTTCTGTCAATAATTTCACCTCGTGGTGCTTTTTCGGTAACATTTGCAGATGTACGCTGATCAGAAAGATTTTTATAACCTTCGCCGTTTATAATCTGCATGTTATATAAACGAAAAACAATAGCTCCTATCATAAGTAAAAGAACTATTTTAATAAAAAGCATTCTTCGCTTTGACAAAATCTCTACCTCCTTTTATACAGAGTTAAGTTAAGAATAGCGTAAAATATAACGCTGATAATTGTGTTATAAATTGCCGTAGGAATAGCTATATCGCTAATCATAGCACCAAAATTTATTCCCACATTCAAAATGTGGAAAATATAATAAACAACACTTGAAAGTAGTGTTAAAATAAATGTATTGCAGATTATGAAAAGTGTAGTTGAGGAGAATATATTGTTCCTTAAAAGATAAGTGGCAATTACCGCCAAGACAAATATGACGGTGTAAGTTCCGAATCCATGGCCGGAAAATAAATCGGCCAAAGCACCCATTATAATACCGATAGTAATTATGTAATTAAGGTTTTCTTCCTTTGTACCAATAACTAAACACAAACAAAAAGAAAGCATAGGAACAGTCCCTGCCACTGCAAGGTATTTCCCTACTGTAAGTTCAAAAATAACAACAAAAAAACATATTAAAAAGTATTTTAAATTTTTAAAAAGCTTCATTCTGTTATTTGTTCTCCTAAAACTTCTTCACCATCTTCTTCTACATTAACCACAACAGGATCGCTAACCGGGACATATCCTTCCTTCATATCGGTTATAACCAACACTTCATATAGCGAAGCAAAGTCCACACTTGGCTCTACAACACCAAAATCAAGGTTTCCTGCACTATCTGACTTAATGTTTATTATCTTACCAATGGTAAGCCCTGCAGGATACACTCCACCAAGACCTGAAGTTACAAGAATATCTCCCTTAATCAGGTTTTTGTCGTTTGACAGGTACTCAAGTTTGGCATTTTTATCCTGTGCAAGACTTGCATCACCACTTAAAACTCCAACATCACCTGTACGAGAAAGTTTAACACCCACAGAGTTTGCAGAATTAATAATAGTAGATACTTTTGACCAGTTGCTTCCGCAATCTGTAACTCGTCCTACAACGCCAAGGCTTGTTATAACGATATCGTCCACGCTTATTCCGTCTTTTGTTCCCTTGCCAAGCATAACGGTGTCATACCAACTGTTAGGCTCATAAGAAACTACACGTGCAGTAACAGTATTATATGCTGCCATTGTGGTATCTTTAAGGTCAAGAAGTTCCTTTAAGCGCTTATTTTCGTTTATATAATCTTCTCTTGTTTTGTTTTCAATAGATAGAGCGTTTACCTGTTCTTTTAAGGCTTTTATCTCTTTTTCGTAATTTCCTGATTCCTGAATATTTGTAATAAACTTACGGATAGGAGTTACCACACCATACATTGCATTAAATACTGGTGATACTACAGTATAAAGTGCACGCTGTACCGGGTTGTTTCCAAAATATGCCATACCCGAAATTACTGCACATATTACTATTACTATCGTAATTATCTTAACAATTTTATTTCTCAAAAAAGGCATTTTTTACCCTCTCTTTTTCTTTATCTGCGACCTAGACCTGAGCGCATAAGAATATCTTCGTTTTCAGCCGCCATCGCTGTTCCCAAAACAACGCAATCAAGCGGATTCTCTGCAATTTTAACAGGAACACCAATTGCCATTTCAATAGCTTTATCAATATTTCTTATTAAAGCGCCACCACCTGCTAGTGTAATTCCGTTTTCTAAAACATCTGCAATAAGTTCAGCGGGTGTAATTTCAAGAGTATTACGGATTTCTTCGATGATATTTAAAATATTGTCAGACATAGCTTCACGAACTTCTCCGGATGAAATCTGTATATTTTTTGGAAGTCCTGTGATTACATCACGACCACGCATTTCGAAATGGCCTTCACCCTGATATGGAAGTGCTGAACCTAGTTCAATCTTGATTTCTTCTGCCGTTTTATCACCAATTGTAAGGTTGTACTTTTTCTTTACATAGTTCATAATTGCTTCGTCAAACGCACAGCCTGCGCTACGAAGTGAACGTGAAGAAACAACACCACCAAGGGCAATAACTGCCACTTCACAAGTTCCGCCACCGATATTGACAATCATATTTCCTGATGGATTTAAAACCTCAACTCCTGCACCCAAAGCCGCTGCCATCGGTTCTTCAATTAATGTTACAGCTTTTGCTCCTGCAAGGCTCAAAGACTGAACAACTGCACGCTTTTCAACGTTTGTAATTCCAGTTGGAACACAAACTGTGACTTTCGGCTTAAAAAGATTTCCGAGCTTTCCAAGAGCTATACCCATAAGACGTTTCATCATAGCTTCTGTAACCTCAAAATCAGCTATAACGCCGTCTCTTACAGGTCTTATCGCTATAATATTTTCTGGTGTTCTGCCAAGCATTTCGTCTGCGTTATTTCCTATTGCAAGTACCTTTTGATTGTATCTGTCAATAGCAACAACTGACGGCTCACGAACAACTATACCTTTTCCTTTTATATAAAGTAAGGTGTTGGCAGTTCCAAGGTCAATACAAACGTTACTGCCAAAATCCAAAAACTTTAATTTCATTTACATTCTCCTTCAAAAAAGTTATAACCAAAATCATTTTCTAAAATTTCAAGTAGTTTTAAAAGCGGTAATCCCACTACATTTAAGTAATCGCCATCTACACTCTTAACAAGTGCTGCGCCTTTTCCTTGTACAGCATATGCTCCCGCTTTATCATCGCTTTCACCAGTTGCAATATAACTGTTGATTTTTTCATCTGTTAGTTCCTTAAATTGCACTTTTGTTTCCTGTGCTGAACACACAGAAAAAGCATCATCGCTTCGCCAAACACAAATACCGGTAAAAACGCTGTGGCTTTTTCCGGAAAGTTTTTTCAGCATAGAAAAAGCATCTTCCCTGTTTTTTGGTTTGCCCATAATTTCATTATCGCAAACTACTATAGTATCTGCTGAAATAATAATGTGTCCTTTTTTATCGATAGATTTTGCTGCATCACGTGCCTTTAAAAGTGCAAGTTCCTGAACGTACACACCAAAAGTGATTCCGTCAGGACTTATAGAATCTTCATCTGCACCTGAAATATATACATCAAAATCAAGGCCGGCACCTGATAGAATTTCTCGTCTTCTTGGTGAGCCTGATGCTAAAATAATTTTTTTCATAATTTTACCTATTATTATATACCTTTTTATAAAAATTACTCAACGCCCCTAAAATAGTGACCCCTTGTAAAAGTATTCTCTTTTGGTGGGTTTGCTATGTCTCCTTTAAAGGCAGAATTATATTCTCTTATTATTTTACCACATTCTTCAAAATTTTCAACCGTAAATAGCAATCTTATTGCATGAATTTTCAAATTGTTTACAAATTCCGGTTTATCTGCCAAATAAATAGGCTTGGAATTCATAACTTCCAAAACACATCCTTCATTGCATTTTAGTGGAAATTTTTCGTGGCGTCTGTCTTCTAAAAGCTCATTATTCTTGTTCTTCTGACACTTTCCCAAGGCTCTTAACGGACAATTTTCAAGTGCCATAAGCGGTATTCTGCCGTAACCTATAATTTCGCTTTTTGCGGTAATTTGTGAAAGCTCTTTCAGGTTTAGTTCAGGTGAAAGTGTGACTCTTTCCAAATCCTTATAAAAATCAGCACTTTCGCTATTGAAAATGTTAAGTCTTAAGTCACCAATACACTTCTTTTTGCCGGTTGCCTGTCCCATATTGGCAATCAAAACGCTATCGGTTTCAGGCTCTAAATATTCCCTGTCGTCACGGAAAATCGGCGGTAATTTTGCAATAATTTCTGCATCTTTATATTTGTTTTTTAGCTTGTTCGCCAATGGCGTGTCCGCATAAATAGTAGATATTCCGTTCTCCACACAAGCTCTTGCTTGCTCCTCAGTCCAGACTTCTGCGCAAAGGATTATATCTTTTTTCTCAAAATTATAGTCCTTTGTTTTTCTTGCCAATTTGCGTCTTTCAGGTGTCTTGCTTTTTTCATCAATAAACTCGTCCATTGCAAGTCTTCTTACATTATTTATCTCTGAGATCGGCAAAGAGATACCTGAATCCAGGATAACTTCGACATCATTTGCAAAAAATGGTGTATCGCCAAGTTTTAAAAGCTGTATTTTTAATCTTTCTTCAGAAAGCGCAACATTTCTTGCCTCTTCTGCTATAACATCACCTGTTTTTGATACAAAAATACCATCATTATCCCAAACAGAAACGGTTAAAGGCGTGTCTTTTCTGAGTTCTGCCGAAATAAATATCTCAGTTCTTTTAAAGTTGGCGTTTTCCTGGCATCGTCTTTTTGCATCCTCTGTAAATATGTTATCTGCCGCATTTGCCGGATTTTCATAACACATCATACTCTTACCCGAGGTTCCCAAATAGTACTTATCCGTAAACCCACTACGTGAAAATGCATCATAAAGTTCTTGCATATCATTATTTGATACTTTTGAGTCAGTATCAAGGTATTTTCTATAAATTCCGCACACTGCCGCGGTATATTCACTTCTTTTTAGTCTTCCCTCAATCTTTAGTGATGCAACACCTATTTCCTTCAGTTCTTTTAAGTGTTCCACCATACAAAGGTCTTTAGGGCTTAAAAGATGTCCCTTTTTATCGCCGATAGTATACGGCAATCGGCAAGGCTGTGCACACATACCACGGTTACCGCTTCTACCGCCGATTATACTGCTCATAAGACATTGTCCGGAATATGACATACAAAGTGCACCGTGAACGAAAACTTCAGTTTCTATCCCCGATTCTTTTGTTATTTTCTCCATTGCTTCTTTGGAAAGTTCTCTTGCAAGAACAACTCTTGAAAATCCCGCTTCTTTAAGCTTTTTTGCGCTTTCAAGGTTTGTTACCGTCATTTGAGTACTTGCATGAAGTGGCAAATCAGGATACATTTGGTGAACCACCATTGCCATACCAATATCCTGTATTATTACGGCGTCAACGCCAATATCATTAAGCTTTCCGATATATTCCAAAAATGCTTCTGTTTCTTTTTCTTTTATCAAGATGTTTGCCGCTACGTGCAACTTTACATTTCTTAAGCGACAGTATTTTGCCGCCTCTTCAATTTCTGCGGGCGTAAAATTAACGGCACTTCTTCGTGCCGAAAACTCACTTCCACCTATATATACTGCATCTGCTCCGCTCTGAACTGCGGCTTTTAAAGTTTCAAAACTTCCTGCCGGTGCAAGTAATTCCATAAAACACTCTCCCATCAAAACAACTATATGCTGACAAGATAAACAAGTCTATTATAATTATATATTATTTGCGGCAAAAATCAACATAAAATTGCTTATTTTTTAACTTTTTTTGTACTTTTAAATCCTGTAATTTTCCTTTAAATAGTTTGACAAATATACCTTATTTTGCTATAATTCAGTTTGTGGCTAAATGCACCCGTAGCTCAGTTGGATAGAGCAATAGCCTCCGACGCTATGTGCCGCCGGTTCGACTCCGGCCGGGTGTACCAATTCCACTAAATGGGAGGATTTTTTATGATAAGAAGAGCATTTAAGATGAAGTTATATGACGGAATGGCTGAAGAATATAAAAAGCGCCATAATGCACTTTGGCCTGAAGTTAAAGATATGATTAAAAACTACGGCGGTTCAAATTATTCTATTTTCCTTGACGAAGAAACAAATATGCTTTATGGCTATATCGAAATTGCCGATCCTGAAGTCTGGGCAAAATCAAGAAGTACTGAAACCTGTTGGAAATGGTGGGGATATATGGCTGACCTTATGGAAACCAACCCCGATACAAACCCTGTAAGCATACCTCTTACTGAGGTTTTTCACCTTGATTGATAAGCACCTATTTTGCACTTTGCACTAAATTATACGGCTAATCCCTTTAAAATTATGCAAAATACAAAAAATTGATACTTTTTTCTAAATTTATTGACAAATTATACTATATATAGTATAATATTTTTGACCCTGCAACTGACGGACATATGGATAACCATACGGGAACAGGGTATTATAAGCCGACCGTCTGGGCATCCTTAATTTTTAGTCAGGATGCTCTTTTTTATGCAAAATGGAGAAAGGAATGATAAACATGGAATTTTGGAGAGATTTTATTGATGGCGATTGGAAAAACGAAATAAATGTAAGCGACTTCATAAAGAAGAACTACACTCCTTATAACGGAGATGCTTCTTTCCTTGCAGGTCCTACTGCTCGTACTCAGCGCCTTAAAGACAAGGTTGATAAGCTTTTGATTGAAGAAACACAAAAAGGCGGTGTTCTTGACATCGCAACTGATGCTGTATCTTCTATCCTTACTTATGAACCTGGTTACATTGAAAAAGGTGAAGACATTATCCTTGGTCTTCAGACAGATATGCCACTAAAGCGTGCCGTTAACCCATTTGCAGGTTACCGTAACGCAGTTCAGGCTTGTCAGGCTTACGGATATGAAATCGGTGAAAATGTTCAGAACGAATTTAAGTACCGTACAACTCACAATGACGGTGTATTCAGAGTATATTCAGACACAATGAAAAAGGCTCGTCACGCTGGAATTTTGACAGGTCTTCCTGACGCTTACGCAAGAGGTAGAATCATTGGTGACTACAGAAGAGTGGCTCTTTACGGTATGGATTACCTTATCGAACAGAGAAAGCTTGATAAAAAGAATATCAGCCAGCGTGATATGACTGCTGAAAACATCCAGCTTATTGAAGATATAAGCAAGCAGCTTGAATTTATGTCACAGTTAATCAAAATGGCAGAAGCTTATGGTTGTGATATTTCACGTCCTGCAAACAACGCTAAAGAAGCAATTCAGTGGCTATACTTTGGTTACCTTGGTGCTATCAAGGAACAGAATGGTGCTGCTAACAGTATCGGAAGAATTGCTGAATTTATTGATATTTACGTTGAACGTGACCTTAAAGAAGGCGTAATCGATGAAGCTACAGCTCAGGAATACATAGATGACCTTGTTCTTAAAATGCGTCTTGTAAGACACTTAAGAACTCCTGAATATAACGACCTATTCGCAGGTGACCCTGTATGGGTAACATGTTCCCTTGCAGGTATGACAGAAGATGGACGCCACATGGTTTCTAAGACTTCATTCAGATTCTTGCAGACACTTTATAACTTAGGACCAAGTGCAGAACCAAACCTAACAGTTCTATGGTCTAATTCCCTACCTCGTTACTTCAAGGAATTCTGTGCAAAGGTTTCTATCGATACAGACTCAATCCAGTACGAAAATGACGACGTAATGCGTAGAGATTTTGGCGATGACTACGCTATCGCTTGCTGTGTTTCTGCTATGAAGTCAGGTAAGCAGATGCAGTTCTTCGGCGCAAGATGTAACCTTGCAAAAGTTCTTCTTATGGCTCTAAACGGCGGTAAGGACGAAATTTATGGTGAACAGATTGCACCTGAAGGAAAAGTTTTTGCAGAAGAACCACTTCGTTACCTACAGGTTCAGGAAGCATTCAAGAAGTACGCTTCATGGATGGCTCACCTTTACGTTAATACAATGAACGTAATCCACTATATGCACGACAGATATGCATATGAACGTCTAATGATGTCACTTCACGATCCAGAACCTGAAAGATTGATGGCTTTCGGTATCAGTGGTCTTAGCGTTTTAGCAGACAGCTTGAGTGCTATCAAATTTGCAAAGGTTACTCCTATTAAGGATGAACGTGGTATTATCGTTGACTTTAAAACAGAAGGCGACTTCCCTAAGTATGGTAATGACGATGACCGTGTAGACGAAATTGCTAAATGGATTACAGAGTACTTCTATGAAGAACTTTGCAAGACAAAGACATACCGTGGAGCAAAGCACACACTTTCTATTCTTACTATTACTTCAAACGTTGTATATGGTAAGAAGACAGGTGCTACACCTGACGGAAGAAAAGCCGGTGAAGCTTTTGCACCAGGTGCTAACCCAATGCACGGACGTGACGCAGAAGGTGCTTTAGCGTCTCTAAACTCTGTTGCAAAAATCTGTTATGATTGCTGTCAGGACGGTATTTCAAATACATTCTCAATTACTCCTGATGCTCTAGGAACATCAGAAACAGACAGAGTTGAAAAGCTTGTTGCTGTTCTTGACGGATACTTTACACAAGATGCTCATCACCTAAACGTAAACGTGCTAAACAGACAAAAGCTAATTGACGCAATGAATGACCCTACACTTTATCCATCACTTACAATTCGTGTAAGCGGATATGCTGTTAACTTCAACAAGCTAACAAAGGATAAGCAACTTGAAGTTATTGCAAGAACTTTCCACGAGAAAATGTAATGGATATGAAAGGATATATTCATTCCTTTGAAAGCTTGGCTGCCGTTGATGGTGACGGACTAAGATGTGCAGTTTTTATGTCAGGATGCCCGCTTCGGTGCATTTACTGCCATAACCCTGATACTTGGTATAAGTCAGACAAAGAAACTGATGCCGCAAGTATCGTTAAAAAGATTTCAAGGTATAAAACATATTTCGGAAAAGATGGTGGAGTTACCTTTTCAGGTGGCGAACCTCTTTTACAAGCAGAGTTTATTAAGGAAACAATCCCTTTGCTTAAAGGTCAGGAAATCGGTTATATCATTGATACTTCAGGTATTTGTGATTTAACTCCTGATGTTTGCGAAGTTTTAAAAAATTCACAATCCGTTCTTTTGGATTTGAAGTTTTGGGATAATGAAAGCTATTTAAAATATACCGGTAAGGGTATAGAAAATGTTTTAGCTACTCTCTCCTACCTTGACTCTATCGGCAAAAAAACAGTGATTCGTACTGTTGTTGTACCAGGTATAAATGACCAAGAATCAATTCTTGATAAATATTTAGAATTGATTCAGGGATTTTCCTGTATTTCTAAGTATGAGTTACTTGCATTTCATACCATGGGCTTTTTCAAATACGAAAAACTAGGCGTTGAAAATAAGTTGAAAGACGTCTCTGCCATGTCCCATGATGCTCTTGACAAGCTTCAATCATACATAAACACTAAAATCGACCTTAAATAAGGTCGATTTTTTGTTATTTTGACTATTTTTTACCTTTTTTCGACAATTTTATTGACTTTTCCGTATTAGTGTAGTAAAATGATAAAGTAAATTAAATATTTCCCTTTGAAACTTTCAGAATTATGTTTAAGACTGAAGGCGGAGGGAACTCCGGAGAATCTCTATTAAGGAGTGCCGAAGGTGCAAGGCGGTTATCCGCTAATCTCTCAGGCAAAAGGACGGAGCAGACAAATTCTTAACACATTACTATGTCTGTGTGTCATTCCGGAGCTACCATATTTGGTGGCTATTTTTATTTTAGGAGGTATTTTTTATGCAAGAACAAATTCTAAACTTTGTGGCGAAAGCTAACAGTTTCCTAGCAGACTATATTCTTATTATTCTGCTTGTTGGCGTTGGTCTTTTCTTCACAATCACAACAAAGTTCGTTCAGGTTCGTTGTTTTGGCGAAGGTATGAAAAAGGTTTTCGGTAACATCAAGCTATTTGGTGGCAAAAGCCAGGGTGGTCTTTCTTCATTCCAGGCGCTAGCAACAGCTATCGCAGCGCAGGTTGGTACAGGTAACATCGTTGGTGCTTCAGGTGCTATCCTAACCGGTGGTCCTGGTGCTATCTTCTGGATGTGGGTTATTGCTTTCCTTGGTATGGCTACAATCTATGCCGAAGCAGTACTTGCTCAGGAAACAAGAATTACTGACAAAGACGGTAACGTTCACGGTGGTCCGGTTTACTACATAAAGAAAGCATTCCCTAATGGTTTTGGTACTTTCCTTTCAGTATTCTTTGCAATTGCTGTAATCCTTGCACTTGGTTTCATGGGTTCAATGGTACAGTCAAACTCAATTGCAGGTTCTATGGAAACTGTATTTGATCCAAATAAAGCAAACATCCTATTTAGCCTAGGTGGTATTGATGTATCAGTTACTGCCGCTATCGTTGGTATTATCGTTGCTGCTGTTGCTGCTTTCATCTTCATTGGTGGTATCAACAGAATTGCATCTGTTACTGAAAAGCTTGTTCCTATTATGGCTTGCCTTTTCCTATTAGGTGGTTTAGTAATTATCATTGCACGTATTACTGATATTCCTGCAACATTCGGTATGATCTTTAAGTATGCATTTACACCGAATGCTCTTATCGGTGGTGGTATCGGTTATGCATTAAAAACAGCTATCAGCCAGGGTGCTAAGAGAGGTCTATTCTCAAACGAAGCTGGTATGGGTTCAACTCCACACGCTCACGCTATGGCAAATGTTGAAAAGCCACACGACCAGGGTGTTGTTGCTATGGTTGGTGTATTTATCGACACATTCGTAGTTCTTACAATGACAGCTCTAGTTGTTATCACTTGCCTATTCACAGGTCTTGAAGCTACAGGTAACGCTGCTGAATATGCCGCTGCTTTAGAAGGAATTACAAAAGCCAATGCTATGCAGATAGCTGTTGGCAGCGTATTCGGTTCAAGCTTTGGTGGTATCTTCGTTGCAATTTGCCTATTGTTCTTCGCTTTCTCAACAATCTTAGGCTGGAACTTCTTTGGTAAAGTAAACGTAGAGTACCTATTCAAGAACAACAAAGTTGCAACAGCTATTTACTCTATAGTTGCTATTGCATTTATCTTCTTAGGTGCACTTCTTTCAAACGACCTTGTTTGGGAACTTACTGACTTCTTTAACTACTTGATGGTAATCCCTAACGCAATTGCACTTATTGCACTTTACAAAATAGTTGTAAAGGCAGCAAAGAAATAATTAATTTAAATGTATCCTTATGGCCCGGATTTTATCCGGGTCTTTTTTTTATAATGTAGGAAATTGCGTAAAACGCAATGACGTATATTTCAAAATTGCTTCCTTATTCCCACGCCCGCAGGCGGAGCTTCTATCAAAAGCTTTTTTATAATATAGGAAATTGCGTAAAACGCAATGACGTATATTTCAAAATTGCTTCCTTATTCCTACGCCCGCAGGCGGGGCTTCTATCAAAAGCTTTTTTATATTTTTTTATAAATTGAATATACTATCCATATAACCATTTTTTGAAAAAACTTATAATAGGAGTACTTTTAAATGTGCGGAATAATTGGATATATTGGTAATAAAAACGCTGTCAAATTTCTTTTAGATGGGCTTGAAAATCTTGAATACAGAGGCTATGATTCTGCAGGAATTGCAACAATAACAAATGACGAATTGGATATAAAAAAAGCCGAGGGTAAACTTTCTAATATTAAGGAAATAGTCTTAAATTCTCAAAATTTAGCCAAAATTGGCATAGGTCATACAAGATGGGCAACCCACGGTGTTCCATCAGTTAAAAACTCACATCCACATACCAATGAAGATGAAACTATCGCTGTGGTTCATAACGGAATTATAGAGAATTATCAGGGAATCAAGGAATATCTTATAGAAAAGGGCTATTCTTTTACTTCTGATACCGATACAGAAATTATTCCCCATCTTATTGATATGTATTATGATGGTGACCTTTTGGAAAGCGTAAAAAAAGCCATTCAAAAACTTGACGGAAGCTACGCTATCGGTGTTATTTGTTCAAAAGAACCCGATAAAATTATTGCAGTAAGAAAAGACAGTCCCTTAATTATCGGACTTCATCCTGACGGAAACTTTATTGCGTCAGACATACCTGCAATTATTTCAAAAACACGTGATATATATTTTTTGGAAGATAATGAATTTGTAACCATAACAAAAGACAGTGTAAAAATTGAAGATTTTGATGGCAAGATAATAAAAAAAGAAATATTTAAAGTGGATTTTTCAGAACACGAATCGCAAAAAGACGGCTTTGACCACTTTATGTTAAAGGAGATTTTTGAGCAACCCGAAGCCGTTAAACGTACACTAAGTGGTCGACTTGACTCTTCTCTTAAATTGAACCTTGATAATATTAAATTTTCAAATAATATAGAAAAATTCTATATTGTAGCTTGCGGAACTGCATTTCATGCAGGTCTTGTGGGAAAAAAAGCTATCGAAACTTTAGCGCAAATCCCCTGCGAAGTATATCTTGCATCAGAATTTCGGTATAACCACCCTATCATAACCCCGAATACCGCTGTTTTGGTTGTCAGTCAATCAGGAGAAACCGCAGATACCCTCGCTTCTCTGCGAATGGCAAAAAAACTTGGTAATGCAGTTTACGCCATAACAAATGTTGTTGGTTCCTCTATTGCCCGTGAGGCCGACTACGTGTTTTATACCAATGCAGGGCCTGAAATTTCAGTTGCTTCGACAAAAGCATACACAACTCAACTTGTGGCATTTTATCTTTTAGCTATCCATCTTGCAGAATTAAGGAATAACAAAGCATTAGATGAATTAAAAAGCCAACTTTTAACTATTCCTGATATACTGCAGTCATCATTAAAACTAGTTGATGACGTCAAACAGTTAGCAAAAAAGATAGCAAAAGAACACGATGTATACTTTTTAGGACGTGGGCTTGACTATTTTGTGGCTCAAGAAGCGTCCCTAAAACTCAAGGAAATATCCTATATACACTCTGAGGCGTATGCAAGTGGCGAACTCAAGCACGGACCTATTGCCTTGATAGAGGATTCTACAGTTGTTATTTCAATATGTACTAATCCCGAAATCGCAAGCAAGCTGATAAGTAATGTTAAAGAAGTTCTGGCGCGAGGAGCATATTCAATTGGCTTTACGTCCTGTCTTAATGATGTGTCGACCTTTAATACACATATTCCACTACCTTGCGTAACCCCTATGCTATCTCCCCTGATTTCAATAATTCCGCTTCAGTTACTTGCATATTATGTATGTGTAGAAAAGGGTCTTGACGTAGACAAACCAAGAAATTTAGCAAAATCGGTTACGGTTGAATAAAAGGAGGTAAATATTGTAAACGTGTTTGATGTATTGCAAATTGGGTATATATATACTGTACAGATAAAAGTTAGTGACGGATACGTTTCAAGGGCAGTACTTCCTGCCCTTCTTCCCAACTAATATTTTTACTCAAAAGAGAATATATATCAAATATAACAAATAGTGAGGTATTTTTATGAAAAAAGTAATTCTTATGCTTACGGCCATGTTGCTTGTTACATCATGCGGTACTGTCAAGACAAATAACGATGTTATGGAAACACCTACTCCATCACCCGTAGTTACACCAACAGTGGAACCAACTCCAACACCTACTATTGAAAGTACACCAAAAGTGGACGTAACACCTCAAGCTCCATCGGCACCTGCCGGCTCAATTGCAGCACTTGATAACAAAGGTTCAGGTTGGGGATTTGTAAAGGTGAAAGGCTCAAAGCCTAGTATTCCTAAAAAGACACAAGAACTTTTCCAAAAATATGATACATACTATATGGACCCACGTGAAGAAAAGGTTTTATACTTAACTTTTGACGAAGGCTATGAAAACGGCTTTACAGCACCAATTCTTGATACATTGAAGAAATGTGAAGTCCCTGCGGCATTCTTTATTACAGGCTCATATTTAGATCGTGAAACCGACCTTGTTAAACGTATGGTTGAAGAAGGTCATATTGTTGGTAATCATACTGAAAACCATCCTAATTTGCATAAACTTGCTGACCCGGAAAAGATGCGTGCAGAACTTGCCGAGCTTGACGAAAAATTCTATAATATATTCGGTCAGCATATGAAGTATATGCGTCCACCAGAAGGCGAATATAGCGAACGTGTTTTAGCTCTTGCAAAGGATGCAGGATACAAAACAATGTTCTGGAGCTTTGCATATAAAGACTGGGAACGTGACGTAATTCGTGGCAAACAATACGCCTTTGATGCGGTTACTCCTTATCTCCACAGCGGTTGCATTATTCTGCTTCATGCGGTATCTCAGGATAACTCCGATGCACTGGAAGATATTATAAATTATGCAAAAGAAGCAGGATATGTCTTTAAGTCTTTGGACGATTTGCCATAATTCCCTATTATATCGCCGTTTTTTACAACAAATCGTTGACAAAAAACGACCAAAATGTTATACTAAAAAAGTAGGCAAGGAACATCCCGTCACCTTGCCTTTCTTTATATAGCAAACCATCCTGCTAGTGCAGTTTTATACAAAAGGAGAACGTGTATGGAGAACATAACAAAGATTTTTGCAAGCAAGGTATTCAACGATTCTACAATGAAAAAGCGTCTTCCGAAAGACACATACCGTGCATTACAAAAAACTATCAAAGACGGCAAGCACCTTGACCTTAATATTGCCCACGTTGTGGCAAATGCCATGAAAGATTGGGCAATCGAAAACGGTGCTACACATTTCACTCATTGGTTCCAGCCGATGACAGGAATTACTGCCGAAAAACACGATAGCTTCATTTCGCCTACAGATGACGGAAAAATTATTATGGAATTTTCCGGAAAAGAGCTTGTTAAAGGTGAATCCGACGCATCAAGTTTTCCATCAGGCGGACTTCGTGCCACATTTGAAGCACGTGGTTACACAGCCTGGGACCCAACTTCTTATGCATTCATAAAGGGTAACACTCTTTGTATTCCTACCGCTTTCTGTTCATACGGCGGTGAGGCTCTTGACAAGAAAACTCCCCTACTTCGTTCAATGGAAGCAATCAATAAACAGGCAATGCGTGTTCTAAAGCTATTTGGTAATGAAGATGTTACTTCTGTTAAAACTACTGTTGGTGCAGAACAGGAATACTTCCTTGTTGAACGTGATATGCACGATTTAAGACCTGACCTTATGTTCTGCGGAAGAACTCTTTTTGGTGCACTACCCCCAAAAGGTCAGGAAATGGATGACCACTACTTTGGAACAATCAAGTCTAAGGTTGCAGGATTTATGAAAGAGCTTAATCTTGAGCTTTGGAAACTTGGCGTTCTTTCAAAAACCGAACATAATGAAGCAGCTCCTGCACAGCACGAGCTTGCGCCTATATTCTCTACAACAAACATCGCAACAGACCATAACCAAATCACAATGGAACTTATGCAGAGAATTGCTAAAAAGCACGATATGGTATGTCTTTTGCACGAAAAGCCATTTGCCGGCGTGAATGGTAGCGGTAAGCATAACAACTGGTCAATCACCACAAATACAGGTAAAAATCTATTGGACCCTGGTAAAACTCCACACGAAAATGCACAGTTCCTATTATTCCTTTGCTCTGTAATTAAGGCAGTTGACGATTATCAGGATATGTTAAGACTTTCTGTTGCATCTGCCGGAAACGACCATCGACTTGGCGCAAACGAAGCTCCTCCGTCAATTATGTCTATGTTCCTTGGTGAAGAGCTTACAGAAATCCTTGAATCAATTGAACGTGACGAAGATTACGACGCAAAGGAAAAGACCATTATGAAGGTCGGCGTTCACGTACTTCCACGATTTGCAAAAGATACAACAGACCGAAACAGAACAAGCCCATTTGCATTTACTGGAAACAAGTTTGAGTTCCGTGCACTTGGCTCTGCCGCTTCAATTTCAGGCCCTAACATTGTGCTTAACACAACTGTTGCCGAAAGTCTTAAGCAGTTTGCGGACGAGCTTGAAAAAGCTGACGATTTTGATAATGCACTACACGATCTTATCAAGCGTACAATTAAGGAGCATAAGAAGATTCTATTCAGTGGTAACGGATATGACGATGCATGGGTTAAAGAAGCAGAAGGTCGAGGCCTTCTAAATCTTCGAACAACTCCTGACTGTCTTCCTTGCTATATCTGGGATAAAAACGTTAAATTGTTTGAAGCGCACAAGGTGTTCACTGCAACAGAAATGCGTGCAAGATACGAAATACTTCTTGATAACTACTCAAAGACAATCAACATTGAAGCCCTTACAATGCTTGATATGGCGAAGAAAGACATTCTTCCAGCTAGCGCATCATTTATGGGGCACCTATCAGACGTTGTAAACGCTAAAAAATCTGCTTGCAAGGATATTGCTTGCACTTATGAAGAAAATATTATTTCAAGACTTTCTGAACTTACAAACAAGATGTTTGAAGATGTTCAGGCGCTTGAAAAAGAGCTTGAAGCGAAAAAAGAAATTGTGGATGCTCAAAAGCTTGCTGAATATTATAAAGACACAATCATTTCACGTATGGAAAAAATTAGAGCATCAGCAGACGCTATTGAAGTTATGACAGAACGCACATATTGGCCGTATCCGTCATACGCAGACCTATTATTTGGAGTAAGATAAGAAAAATGACAGCTATAAGCTGTCATTTTTTTACTTTATCTTTGAAAGTGCTTCATACACTGTTTTTACCGGAATTACGGTCAAATCTTTCGGCGTGGTTACGCCACGCATTGACTGGATTGGTACGATTGCGGTTTTAAAGCCCAGCTTGGCTACTTCTGTAAGTCGCTTTTCAAGTTGGGATACGCCGCGAAGTTCTCCGCCAAGTCCAACTTCTCCGATAAACACCAAATCTTCAGGAATTTGAACGTCTTTCTTCCCTGTCACAATTGCGGCGCAAATTCCCAAGTCAATTGCGGTTTCATCAATTCTAAGTCCGCCTGCTACATTAACATACACATCGTAATTTGAAAGGCTTACTTTGGCACGCTTTTCCAAAACCGCAATCATTAAAATCACACGGTTCAAATCAACACCCGATGCCATACGTCTTGGGTTTCCGAAGCCTGTTGGTGTTACAAGTGCCTGAATTTCGGCAAGAACGCCGCGGCTACCCTCCATTGTGCAGACAATAGACGAACCCGAGTTATTTTCACTTCGTCCCTCAAGAAGCATTTTTGACGGGTTTTCCACTTCTATAAGTCCCGTATTTGCCATTTCAAAAACACCGATTTCATTGGTTGAGCCAAAACGGTTTTTAACGGCACGAAGAATACGGAATGTCATTTGTCTGTCGCCTTCAAAGTATAGCACGCAGTCCACCATATGCTCTAAAACTCTAGGTCCTGCCAAAGCTCCGTCCTTAGTTACATGGCCTACTATAAACATTGAAATGTCACGGGACTTTGCAATCTTCATAAATGCATTTGTCGCTTCCCTTACCTGCGGAACACTTCCTGAGGCAGAGGTTATTTCTTCGCAGTTCATCGTCTGAATTGAGTCGATAATAACAATTTCCGGCTCAATCTGGTTTATGTATTCAAGTATGGATTCCACATCAGTTTCTGACACGATATACACGTTATCGCAGGTAACTCCAAGACGTTCCGCACGAAGCTTTATCTGTCGTTCCGATTCTTCGCCTGAAACGTACAAAATCTTCTTGGACTGGGCAAGTGAATTACAGATTTGCAATAAAAGTGTAGATTTTCCAATTCCCGGGTCACCACCTACCAAAACCAATGAACCTTTAACCAAGCCACCGCCTAAAACTCTGTCAAGCTCTGAAAGGCCTGTTGTGTATCTCACTTCATTGTTGGTTTCAATTTGTTTTAATGATGTGACTTTCTTTAAAACCGCTGATTGTTTTGTTGCAGTTGCTGTTTTCTTTTCTTCTTTTTGTATGGTTTCATCCATCGTGTTCCAGCCACCGCAGGAAGAACATTTTCCAAGCCATTTTGCACTTTGATAACCACATTCACGGCATATGTAAACAGTTTTTGATTTCATAATAATCCCTCTTTATTTTGAAAGGCACTTATAAAGTGCATTTCTCATCTCATTTTGTATTTCAATATCCCATCCCATAACTTCCTGGAAGTATGCGAGGGAAATTTTATTTTCAGGGTCTACCATTGAGAAAGCACCGGCTGCGCCATCCCATCCAAATTCCCCTATTGGGCTTAATGAACCGCTTCTTTCAGGGTCAATATGCGTACGAACACCTAATCCGTAGCCATAGCCTTTTCTCATTGCGTCAAAATCTTCTAATGGCCTTCCTGTAAGTTGGTTTGTTCCCATAAGCTGAACAGATTCAGCGGATAATATTCGTTTTCCATTTTTTCCCACTCCGCCATTTGCCAAGGCGTCAAGGAAAATTATATAATCGGATGCGGAAGAAATTAGTCCCGCTCCGCCACTTTCGTATTCATCGGTTAGGTTATAAACACAGACATTCTCGCCCAAAGTCGGGATTTCTTCGCCAAAATAACTGTATTTTTTAACAAGTCTGTCTTTTCTTTCATCTTTTGGAACGCCGAAAAATGTATCTTTCATACCAAGCGGGTCAAGGATGTTTTCTTTCATGTAATCGCCGAACTTTTTGCCGGACCATATTTCAATAAGTGCTCCCAAAACATCGTGGCAAAGGCTATAACGGAATCTTGTTCCCGGCTCAAACCCCAAAACCATATCACCCATAGCACGGACAAGTTCGCTTGTTGTTTTCTTGCCGCTTTCTATGGCTTTTACGATGCAAGGAGATTGCAAATCATAGTTAAGACCTGCTGTCATAGTAAACAGATGCTTAATTGTTATAGGTGTTTTAGCAATTCCGTCAGCAGCTTCCTTTACTGTTTCTCCGGCACTTGTTCCACTTGAAACCTTTGCCGCATTTTTAATATCAAGCTCACCCTGGCTTATTTTCATTGTTTCGAACTCTTTAATATACTTTGAAACAGAGTCATCCATCAAAAACTTACCTTGTTCAAAAAGCTGAAGTGCACAAGTACAGGTAAGCATTTTTGTCATAGAGAAAATAATGTAAAGCTCGTTTCCGTCCATTGGTATTTGATTTTCTCTATCACTAAAACCTGCATAATATCTGAAAATTTCCTCGTGCTCTTTGTACACAATGCAGTCTAGGCCAGGAAGATGTCTGTTTTTTATTATATTATCAAGTGCTTCTTTAAAAAGTGTAAAATCCATTTTATTTCCCCTTTTAATTACTCGAAGTCATATACTCGGTCTTCACCTGTAACGCCTGAGTACATTACCAATACATAATCAGGCTTTATTCTTTTAATATATTCTGCAACATTTATTCTGTCGCCCTTAAATTCCACAAAATCACGCATATCAAGAAGATGTGTGTTGTGGGTTGTCATAGCGAAAAATGGTGCAAAGGCACAAGAAAATGAGTCCTTAATTAAAACAATGTTCTTTCCTTCTGGATTAGTATGATTTTCGATAATCTGTTCTCTATAGTCGCCACCAAGATATGCGGCATATGGATTTTTATTGTAAATGTCTGCATCGCTTATGTGATATTCGTGAATTAAAACATCGCTGAAAGTACCTGTCATAACGTAGTCCTTGCCCACTTGTGTGTCTGTAAATAATGTATCAAATTTAGGCGTGATTACGTTTATATCGTCAAGGCCAAGTTCAGTAAAATACTTCCCTGTCTTTTTGCCTTGTGAACCTAAAAATGCATTAAAGTGAATCTCAACTGTGTAATTATCTATATCAAGTTTTTCCTTGTCATATTCAAAACCAAATCTGTTTTTAAGTTCGCCTGCTACACTGTTTGCTGCCCAAAGCGCATATTCCGGTCTCCAGTGGTGGTCCGTAATAAAGAACATTTCTTCTTCGGTTATTCCGTCCTTTTTCATTTCGTCAATCAAGTTAAAATACGGAATTCCTGCATTCTCCAGCTCATCTATAAATGCGTCACAGTTTTGTCTGTTGTGGTCTTCCACATTTTCAGGAAATTCCATATAATAGCCCTTAACAGGTGCCATTATATACATAAATTCAGCACCGTTTTCTTTTGCCGCTTTATATAGCTCTGCAGTTTTCTTTACTCTGTTTTTAAGAGTTTCCTTTGGCATTTCCTCACGAAGATAACTTAAATATCCGCTCTTTGACTTGATAACGGTGCTATCTCCCTTATCAATTTGCATGGTACCAATATTGTTCTGTACAGCAGAGTTTAAATCAAGAAAATCTTTGTGATAAGTAAGTCCTTCACTGAATGCGGTTTCTATCTTCCTTGTAAAAACATCAAACCCTTGGAAAAAGCCGTTTTTCTTCATATATTCTCTGGTTTCTTCAATACCAGTCTTTAAAAATTCCGGTACAGGCGATGCCCAAAGACCCATTACGATAATTACAAGAATTATAGCAAAGGTTATTATATTTTTATTAAATCTTTTCATAATTACCTCTTAAAAGTTAAAGTAAATAAACGGGTTGTATGAACTGCTAACTAAACTTGAAACACTAAGTACAAAAATTACCGCTATCATACAGGCATAAATAATATTGGTTAAAAAGTTTTCCTTAATCCTTTGTCCAAGTATTTTAAATATCGGTGTTGAACATATAATACCTATTGTTATAACCGTTATTGACTGGTAAAGCATTGCCATAAACGGTGCAAAATCAGCTGTGTGGTTATTTACACCAAACATATAGCCGATATAATTCATCGCAACACCAAGACTGTCTGCTCTGAAGATAACCCATCCAATTATTACGAAAAACATAGTGTATAACCACTTTGCTACATTTATAAGTCTACCCTCTTTTTCAGCAATACCGCTTGTCTTTTCAATTGCCAAAAGTACAAAATACAAAAGTCCCCAAATGATAAATGTCCAGTTAGCCCCATGCCATATACCTGTCAAAAGCCAGACAACAAAGAGATTTGAAATCGCTTTGCTCTTTTTTACACGGCTTCCACCAAGTGGAAAGTAAACATAGTCCCTGAACCAAGTTCCCAAAGACATATGCCACCTTCTCCAGAATTCTGTGATGGATTTTGAAATATATGGATAGTTAAAGTTTTCAAGGAAATGAAAACCGAACAATCTTCCAAGACCTATCGCCATATCACTGTATCCGCAGAAATCAAAGAAAATCTGCAATGTGTATGCAATCGCACCAAGCCACGCAGCAGCTACTGATACAGGGCCAACAGCTACTTGAGCAAATACGTTATCTGCAATTATTGCCACATTATTTGCAATCAACACTTTTTTACCAAGACCTATTACAAATCTTGTAAAACCGTCAAAGAAATCGTCACTTGTTTCTTTTCTGTGCTTGATTTCCTGTGCTACTGTTTCATATCTTACAATCGGTCCTGCAATAAGTTGTGGGAAGAATGAGATGTAAAGACCAACATTTAGTATGTTTTTCTGTACTTCTCCTCTATCCCTGTAGATGTCAATAACGTATGACATTGCCTGAAATGTGAAAAAAGATATTCCGATTGGAAGTGCTATCTTGGGAATAGGAGAATTTGCCCCAAAGATTGAAAATATGATGTCGGATGTGAAATTCAGGTACTTAAATATGAATAGCATTCCAAGATTCAAGAAGCAATCTATAAAAATGCATATCTTTGCCTTGTTTATTTTGTTTCCCTTTTTAAATTTGTGTACTAAAAGACCAAAGAGCCAATTTATAAAAATTGACCCAAGCATTGCAAACACAAATTTCGGTTCACCCCAGCCATAGAATACAAGGCTCATAATGAACAAGAATATATTTTGCACAGTTCTTGACCATTTGAATAAGCCATAATAGCAAATCAAAACAAATGGCAAAAACAAATATATAAATGTTGTACTTGAAAATAACATTTTATCCTCTTCCTTAAAAAACTCTGTTTATATAGCCAAAAAACATACCAGTCGGTATGTTTTTGGGTTTACTTTGTCAGCTCAAAAAATGTTTGATTCTTTAAAGATTCAAGCATAATTCTGGCACTGCTTTCATTTGTTGCAAGTGGAATTTTCTGCACGTCACAAAGTCTTAAAAGCGCAGAAACATCAGGTTCGTGTGGCTGTGCTGTTAATGGGTCACGTAGGAAAATTATAAGGTCTAGTTCACCATTTGCAAGCATAGCTCCAATCTGCTGGTCACCGCCTAGTGGCCCACTCTTTAATCGACAGATGTCAAGCTTTGTTTCACCCATTATCATTGTTCCTGTTGTACCAGTTGCATAAAGTTCATACTCTGCAAGAATATCTCTGTATTCCTTTGCAAGTTCTATTATTTCTGCTTTCTTTTTGTCGTGTGCAATTAGTGCTATTTTCATATGTATCTCTCCCATATTTTTTCTTCAATAAAATCTCACTTCAAATTATATCATTTTATGTTTATAAAATCAATATTTTTGCAATATTTCATCGCATTCTGTCGTAAAAAATTTTACCATTTATTTTTGGTTGGCATTTTGCTAAAAAATTTGATAATTTATCGGCAAAAGTTATGAATTTTACCAAAATTTTAAGGTTTACATAAATATTATTAAGAAAGTTAAAAAAAGGTGTAGACTTTTTTACAAATTGTGGTATAATAGAATAGTTAGAATAGATAACGTGGGTGCTTTGCGCCCTAATAAAAGACATAGGAGGACAAAACCAATGAGTAAAAAATTTGTTTACTTATTCTCAGAAGGCGATGCGTCAATGAGAGAACTACTTGGTGGTAAAGGTGCTAACCTTGCTGAAATGACCAAAATCGGTCTTCCAGTACCACAGGGATTTACTGTTACAACAGAAGCTTGTACACAGTATTATGATGATGGCAGAAAGATTAACGATGATATCCAGGCTGAAATCATGGAATACATTGTTAAGATGGAAGAAATCTGCGGCAAAAAGTTTGGTGATAAAGAAAATCCACTTCTAGTATCTGTTCGTTCAGGTGCAAGAGCTTCAATGCCAGGTATGATGGATACAATCCTTAACCTTGGTCTTAACGAAGACGTTGTTGAAGCTATGGCTGCAAAGTCTGGCAACGCAAGATGGGCTTGGGACTGCTACAGAAGATTTATCCAGATGTACTCTGACGTAGTTATGGAAGTTGGTAAGAAGTACTTTGAACAGCTTATCGACGAAATGAAGGAAGAAAAGGGCGTTACTCAGGATATCGAGCTTACTGCTGAAGACCTTAAGGTACTAGCTGGTCAGTTCAAGGCTGAGTACAAGAACAAGATCGGTAAGGACTTCCCTTCAGATCCAAAAGAACAGCTTATGGGTGCTGTTGAAGCCGTATTCCGTTCATGGGATAACCCAAGAGCTAACGTATATAGAAGAGACAACGATATCCCTTATTCATGGGGTACTGCTGTTAACGTACAAGCTATGGCTTTCGGTAACATGGGTGACAACTGTGGTACAGGTGTTGCATTTACTCGTGACCCTGCTACAGGTGATAAAGGTCTTATGGGTGAATTCCTTGTAAACGCTCAAGGTGAAGACGTTGTTGCTGGTGTTCGTACACCAATGCCAATCGCTCAAATGGCTGAAAAATTCCCAGAAGCTTACGCTCAATTCGTTGACGTATGCGGCATTCTTGAAGACCACTACAGAGACATGCAAGACATGGAATTCACTGTAGAAGAAGGTAAACTCTATATGCTTCAAACTCGTAACGGTAAGAGAACTGCTAAAGCTGCTTTAAAAATCGCTTGTGATTTAGTTGATGAAGGTATGATCGATGAGAAACAAGCAGTTGCTATGATCGATCCACGTAACCTTGATACACTTCTCCACCCACAATTTGACACTGCTGCACTTAAAGCTGCTACACCTGCTGGTAAAGGTCTTGGCGCTTCTCCTGGTGCTGCTTGTGGTAAAGTTGTATTCACAGCTGAAGATGCTGAAGAGTGGAACAACAGAGGCGAAAAAGTTGTTCTCGTT
>JAZOOY010000026.1:0-5942 GCA_045655325.1 Clostridia bacterium | reverse complement strand
GACGGTGTTAAGATCGGTAAGGAAATCGGTCTTGGCAACAGAATTAACACAGTTCTTCAGTCAGCATTCTTCAAACTTGCAGACATCATCCCTGCAGAAGATGCTATCCGTTATATGAAAGAAGCTGCTACTGCTTCTTACTCTAAAAAGGGTGATGCAATCGTTAAGATGAACCACGATGCTATTGACGCAGGCGCTGGTGCTATCGTTAAGGTTGAAGTTCCTGCTTCTTGGAAGGATGCAAAGGACGAAGACCTATCAGTTAAGCACGATGGCGAAGGCAAGCTAGTTGACTACGTAAACAACGTACTTGTTCCAGTTAACGGCTTCCGCGGAATGCAGCTTCCTGTTTCAACATTCGTTCCTTATGCAAACGGTGAAGTTCCTCTAGGTTCATCAGCATACGAAAAGAGAGGTATCGCAATCGACGTACCAACATGGAACGGCGATGTATGTCTTCAGTGCGGACTATGTTCATACGTTTGTCCACACGCTTGTATCCGTCCTGTAGTTCTTACAGAAGAAGAAATGAAGAACGCACCAGAGGGTATCAAGTACGTAAAGATGAAGCAGCTTGACGGCTACTACTACGGTATGGCTATTTCAGTTCTTGACTGTACAGGTTGTGGATCATGTGCTAACGTATGTCCTGAAGTTAAGGGTCAGAAGGCTCTTACAATGTCTCCACTTGACATGAATCTTGACGTACAGAAGGGCTTTGACTACGGCATTAAGCTTGCTACAAAGCCATCCGTTCTTGAAAAGTTCCCAATGACAACAGTTAAGGGTTCACAGTTCAGAACACCATATCTTGAGTTCTCAGGCGCTTGTGCTGGTTGTGGTGAAACACCATACGCTAAGCTTGTTACACAGCTATTTGGTGACAGAATGTATATCGCAAACGCTACAGGTTGTTCATCAATCTGGGGTGGCTCTGCTCCATCAACACCATATGCTACTGACGAAAACGGCAGAGGTCCTGCTTGGGGTAACTCACTATTTGAAGATAACGCTGAATACGGCTACGGTATGTTCCTTGGTCAGAAGGCAGTTCGTGAAAAGAACATTGAAAAACTTGAAGCAATCGCAAAGGCTGAACCATCAGTTGCACCTGCAGTTGAAAAGTTCATCGAAACAAAGGATTGCGGCGTAGCTAACAAGGTTGCTACAGAAGAATTACTTGCAGCAGTTGCTAACCTGAACTCACAGGAAGCAAAAGACGTTCTTGCTGATAAGGACTTCCTAAACAAGAAGTCTGTATGGATCTTCGGTGGTGACGGTTGGGCATACGATATCGGCTTCGGCGGTCTTGACCACGTTCTTGCATCAGGCGAAGACGTTAACGTAATGGTATTCGATACTGAAGTTTACTCAAATACAGGTGGTCAGTCATCTAAGTCAACTCCAACAGGTGCTATCGCACAGTTCGCAGCTGCTGGTAAGGCAGTTAAGAAGAAAGACCTTGCTGCAATCGCAATGAGCTATGGCTACGTATATGTAGCACAGATCGCTCAGGGTGCTGATTACAACCAGTGTCTAAAGGCTATGCTTGAAGCTGAAAGCTATAACGGTCCTTCAATCATCATCGCATACGCTCCATGTATCAACCACGGTATTAAGGGCGGTATGAGCATTGCTCAGACAGAAGAAAAGAAGGCTGTTGAAGCAGGCTACTGGCACCTATTCAGATATGACCCAAGAAGAACTCTTGAGGGCTTGAATCCATTCCAGCTTGACTCAAAAGAGCCAAAGGGAAGCTATGAAGACTTCATTATGGGCGAAGTTCGTTATAACTCACTAATGCGTGCTAACCCAGAAAGAGCAAAGGAACTATTCGAAAAGGCTCAGGCTGATGCTAAGGCTAAGTACGAAAAGCTTGTTGAACTTGCTAAATAAGTCTTAAAGGCAATATAAAAAGAGATGTGATATTTCACATCTCTTTTTTGTTGCGGTTTTTCTTTTGTGGAGTAAATGTATTTAAACGTTTTTTGGTATTTATGGATTTTTCTTTAAAGTATAACGCTTTTTGAGGTTTTTAAATACAGGGAATTAAAAAACGCGCAACCCGAAGGTCACGCGTAAAAACGATGACCTTTTGTATCTTGCACAACACAAATTTCAATATGCGAATTAAAACACAGTATGAAGTAGGTCTTCGTTTTTTTCAAAATAAAAAAACACTGTGCAATTAATTCGCTTTTTTATATTCTTTTGTGTTGTGCAACTTTAGTATATCATAATATATCTGTTTTTGCAAGTCAAATCGTAAGACATATTTCGACAAACAATAAAAAAGCCTCACTTGCCTAAAGGGAGGTGTCGGCCGTAGGCTGACGGAGGGATTTATTCATATATGTACTTTTGACCGACCAAAAGTACGAAAAGTCGCTGAGGGCACCTCAGACTCCGTAGTGTAGTGGCTCGGACAGGTCGCAAGTTTCGTCAGCCTTTGGCTTTCAAAACTTCGACAACTCGCCCCAACTACTAAAACAGGGCGAGCCAAAGCACACTCGTGGCATCGCAGAGCTTGCCACGCCGCTATCGCGTTAAGATTTATAAACGAAACAGGGAAATATGTAAGCTAACTAAATTCCGTTATATTTCATTTTTGGCAAGTTTTACTTTTGCATCCGCGTTTCGACTTGGGCAGGGTATTCCATAAAGGGACGGCAGTCCCTTTTGGTCGTTGCGGGTTTGGGGGATTCGAAACACCCAAAACTTTTGCTTCTTTTGGTTACAAAAGAAGAGATAAAAGAATTGGTCAAAAGTACAAACATATTTAAACAAAAAAAGCGCACCGAAGATTCAGTACGCTTTTTTGGAGCTGGTGACAAGAATCGAACTTGCAACCTGAGGTTTACGATACCTCTGCTCTACCTTTGAGCCACACCAGCAGATAACATGACCCTCCGTCCAGATGGCACAGAGGGTCACTTTTTACCTATTTAATTATGACAAAAGAGCTTTTGCAACCTCATTTATCATGCGACCGTCAGCTCTGCCAACGGTTTTAGCTTTTGCCGCAGCCATAACCTTTCCCATATCTTTAATGGTTGTTGCGCCAACTTCTCCGATTATCTCTTTAACGATAACTTCAAGTTCTTCGCGGGTTAGCTGCTTTGGCAGATATTCCATCAAAACATCCATTTCTGCCTTTAAATCGGCGATTAAATCGTCTCGGCCACTCTTTTCATAATCAGGGAGAGAATCCTTGCGCTGCTTTAACTGCTTTGCAATTACCTCTAAAACACCATCGTCTTCAAGAGTTACCTTATTATCCTTTTCAAACTGAAGCACAGCGGCACGAACCATCTGCACAGTGTTTTTACGGATTACATTTTTTTCTTTCATTGCTGACTTTAGATCGTCAGCCAATCTCTCTTTTAAAGTCATCTTATTTGAACTTTCTCTTACGAGCAGCCTCGGACTTCTTCTTACGCTTTACGCTTGGCTTTTCGTAGTGTTCACGTTTTCTTATTTCTGACATAACACCTGATTTTGCGCACTGACGCTTAAATCTTCTAAGAGCGCTGTCAAGTGATTCATTTTCTTTTACACGAACTTCTGACATTTGTATTTCCCTCCCTCCGGCAAAACAATTCTTCCGGCTGTTTGATGGATAATATGGAAAAATATGATGTTCTCATAATTACCCACAATAGTCATTATACCCCACATTATGTGCGGTTGTCAAGTTTTTTATAAATTTTTTCTTACTTTTTCCAAAATTAACCCGCAGGCCACTGGAATTTTCTTCCGCCCATCAGGTGGAAATGTAGGTGTTTCACTGTCTGAAGACCGTCCTCGCCACAGTTATTTACTACTCGATAACCATTTTCTGCAAAGCCAAGTTCTTTCGCAATCTGCGGAATAACTTCAAAAATTCTTGCGATATACTTTGAATTTTCTGCTGTAACTTCGTTTGCTGATGCAAAGTGAAGCTTTGGAATAATCACCACGTGATGGGGTGCCTGTGGTGCGATGTCACGAAAAGCATACACCATTTCGTCTTCATACACCTTACTTGATGGGATATCTCCCTTTATGATTTTACAAAATAAACAATCTTCCATTTTTATTTTCCTTTCTTGTTATATTCTTTGCATTCGCCATTGATTGCACAAATTTCACACTTAGGATTTCTTGCGATGCACACCAGTCTTCCGTGGTTTACGAACCTGTGGCAAAGGGCAAGCTGTTCCTCCGGTGGAATCAGCTTTTTTAAATCCATCTCAATTTTTTCAGGGCTCTCTTCCTTGGTAAGACCGATTTTTCTCGATAGCCTGATGCAATGGGTATCCACCACAACGGCAGGCTTTTTGTAAATATCGCCCAGCACAAGGTTGGCGGTTTTTCTGCCTGTTCCAGGCAAGGTTAAAAGGTCTTCCATGGTATCAGGGACAACGCCGTCATACACATCTAAAAGCCTGCGGGCTGCAAGGATTATGTTTTTTGCCTTATTCCTGTAAAAACCTGTTGAGCGGATATCTTCGCAAAGCTCTTCATAGTCCGCATTTGCAAAGCTCTCTAAATCGGGATACTTTTTAAACAGAGTTTCGGTCACAATATTCACACGTGCATCGGTGCATTGTGCCGACATCTGTGTTGCAAAAAGCATTTCGTGAGGCGATGAATAATTAAGGGTGCACTTAACGTCAGGGTACAGCTTTTTTAACTTTTCCACTACCAAAAGTGCCCGTTCTTTTTTTGTCATCCTTATCACCTCCAATTTAGCTCTTTGCTATATTATATAATAGGAAAGTATTTTTTTCAACAAAAAACGAAAAAATGTTGCTTTTGACATCCTTATATGCTATACTTAACCTGTGAGAGCCTGTTTTTTTCGGGCAACATTGATTTTAGGAGATGATTTTTTGAAGGAACAGTTCAGCATATCAGAACTTATTAATATTTTTCTTCGCAGATGGTGGATTTTGGCACTTTCTGCTATTATCCTTTGCGTTTCAGGATTTTTCTATGCCCAGTTCATAGTAACTCCATTATATCGTACTGACGGTACACTTTACGTTAACGCAAGAAGAACACAATCAAGCGACGTTTCGGGTGCAAACCTTGTGGCATCCCAGCAACTTGCTACTACATACAAGGAAATCTTAAAAAGAAGAACTTTCCTCGCTCAGGTTGCAGAAGATGTTGGAAATAAATATTCTGTTGGTCAGCTTAGCAGTATGATTACTATGAGCCCACTTAATGAAACAGAAATTATGGAAATCAAGGTAACAGGCGAAGTCCCTGAAGATGTTTACGCAATCTGCCACAGTGTTTTGACTCATGCTCCTGATGAGCTTATCAGAGTCGTAAACGCAGGTAGTGTTAAGATTCTTGATGATGGACAGATTCCAAAGAAGCCATATTCACCAAACGTTAAGAACTACACATTGTTTGCTTTCGCATTAGGTCTTGCACTTGGTGCATTAATTGTGTTCTGTATCGAGTTCTTCGATACCAGAGTTAAGTCCCGTGATGATATTGTTAACAGATATAAAGAACCTCTTTTAGGCGAAATTCCTGCCATTGCTTTAACTCAGGGTAAAAAAGAAGAAGGCTTCTCCTATGGCGATAAAGGAGGCAGAAAAGAATGAACATTTTAAATCACATTAAAAATTTCAACGTAAGAAGAGCCAACAGCCGTGTTAGTGATGACTCTGCACAGTTCCGCGCAAACACACTTCTTACCGATTGTACCGACTTTGTTACAAAGGAAGCATATAAAGCCGCAAGAACAAACATTCGTTTTTCATTAAGCGGTTCAAAAGGCGGAAAAAAGATTATCGTAACAAGTGCCAGCCCTGGCGAAGGTAAAACCACAACTTGCCTTAACCTTGCAATCGCATTTGCACAGACAGATGCCAAGGTTCTTGTAATTGATGCGGACCTTAGAAAACCAAGAATTTACCGCCATCTTTCAATTGAAAGAGAAA
>JAZOOY010000025.1:0-2048 GCA_045655325.1 Clostridia bacterium | reverse complement strand
GTAAATGATGCCAGAAGGTTTTGCATTTGCAATATTTTTACTAATTTTGTAATGGCTAGAGTGTTCTTGCATTATCAGAATCTTTAAGTTGTGGTGACATAAAGATACTAAAAATAATCGGAATACGCTAGCTTTTTTATTATTATATTATTGTATATCAGATAATTAGTTAAAGAAAAGATATTGGATAGAACAAGAATAATCTAAATAATAACTTTTCAACAAAATTAAAGAAGAACCAAAAAAGGTTCTTCTTCAATTTAGTTGAAAAGTAGATGTTCCATCGTTAATTTGTTTTTTAATAATTCAATGCTTGCTTTACCATACATTATTCGCTTCACGACTTTAAGCTTGTTGACAAATCCTTCGGTTATTCCATTGGTAACATTATGTATAATCGTGTTTTTTACAGCCTTATAGTCCAACTTTATACCTCTAATAAAAGTTTTAAGTTGTGTGATATTGGTTTTCCAATATTTTTTCATCCATCTAATTAAATTCATAGAATCATTTCCTTTGATGAGACAACAAAAAGAACATGTAGCTTCATACATTTGATTGAACCAATCAGCTCTTTGCAATAGTTTCATCAACTTTCTATTTTCATCGCCAAGCTTTTTACCAGACATGTAACTGAATACTACAGAAGCCAGTGTCTTAATAGGAAGCAGTTCAGATCGCTCGTCCATTATCCTTTCTGTTTTCGTCGGTTTATATCCCTTGGGGCGATATCCTCTATGACCGTCACTGAGGTAACGATAATGGTCGTAAAAAGGAGTTCTACTTCCTTTAAATCCCAGCTTTTTGATTTCCTGATAGATATCCGACATGGCTTTGCCTTTCAGTATTTCAGTCTCCACATATCTGTCAAATTTCTCATAACCATTTTGGCTTTTACTTTTCCTTTTGGGTAAAGATTCCATGGAACAATACTTGGTGGCCGTCTGTCTTGATATACCAAGTTTCTTGGATATGGCGGTAGGCCTGAATCCTTTCATTTGCAACTCTTTTATTTCATTGAACATTGTCTGCCTTGAATCTGCCTTTTCATGTGTAATGGCAGAAGAGGGTTCATCCTTGATAGAGATTACAGAGCTTCCGATTGGGGATTCAGCTATGTTTTCTTCGGTTCTAACCATCAACCGATACTCATCATAATGCTCGGACAGAACTTTTATGAAGCGGTCCTGTATGTTCTTTATCAAATGGAACTTGTCTGCCACCTCTGTTATTTTCCGTCCTGATGATGCTATAGCGGCACTATAGTCGGTAGACCTGTCACGACTGGCAAGTTCTACGGACCGGTGTTTATCCAACCATGCCCCAAAGCTTTCCTGCTCCCTGTCATCAAGCAAGTCTATAACCGTGGATTGGTCCAAGTCAACGATTATGCTGCCGTAGACTCTTCCTTTCTTTTGTGCCCAATCATCAATTCCAATTCTCCTGACATCCAAATGTGAAGAAGGTATCAGGCGATGCAGGTCACGAAGTATGGCAGAGGAACTAAGACATATTCCTTGCCCTGAAAGTAGTTTGTGGCTTGTATTGGAAGAATGTTTGAGGGCATTTCTGTATTGGACAATCTCGCATCTGCGGGTACGTCTTCGATAACGGAAAATTTCTATTCCCGGTTGTTCTGCAAATGTACGGTATTTGCACTCGGGATTCATACAGAAGAATTTACGCATTCTTAGATGAAGGACACTCGACTTTCCCAAAATGGGCAAATCATAGACATGTCTGATATAACGGCTATGTACTTTGTAGCTTTTCGTTCCACAATACGGACAGAAACCATGCTCAAGCGAACCATGTGCATAAATGTTGACGATGTTGTCAACAATGTCTACACTTTCAATCTCCAATTCGGATTTGGGATAGAAAGATGAAAGACGAACTTGGTCATCGTAAATGATGCCAGAAGGTTTTGCATTTGCAATATTTTTACTAATTTTGTAATGGCTAGAGTGTTCTTGCATTATCAGAATCTTTAAGTTGTGGTGACATAAAGATACTAAAAATAATCGGAATACGCTAGCTTTTTTATT
>JAZOOY010000024.1:0-8947 GCA_045655325.1 Clostridia bacterium | reverse complement strand
CATACCTCATCAAGCGTTGTAACGACTTCGGTGCAGGTGGTGTATCAGTTGCTATCGGTGAGCTTGCTGACGGTCTTGAAATCGACCTTAATAAGGTTCCCAAGAAGTATGACGGACTTGACGGTACAGAACTTGCTATTTCTGAGTCTCAGGAGAGAATGGCTGTTGTTGTAGAAGCTAAGGATGTTGACCGCTTCTGCGAGCTTGCTAAGACTGAAAACCTTGAGGCAACTGTTGTTGCAAAGGTTAAGGAAGATGCATACCTTACAATGACTTGGAATGGCAACACTATCTGTAATATTTCAAGAGAATTCCTGAACTCAAACGGTGCACCAAAGCACATTGACATCGCACCAAACAAGATTGAGGATTATAATAAAGAAACAAAGGGAACATTTGCTGATAACTTCAAGGCATTGGCAGGTGACCTTAATGTTTGTTCAAAGAGAGGTCTGTCTGAAAGATTTGACGCAACAATCGGTGCAGGTACAGTATTGATGCCATTTGGCGGTAAGTACCAGAGAACACCAATTCAGGCTATGGTAAACAAGATTTCTGTTGAAAAACAGGATACAGATACATGTTCACTAATGGCTTGGGGTTACAACCCATTCATCACAGAAAAGAGCCCATATCACGGCGCATATCTTGCAGTTGTTGAATCAGTGGCAAAGCTTGTTTCAGAGGGCGCATCTTTTGAAGAAGTATACCTAACATTCCAGGAATACTTTGAAAAGCCAAAGCAGGATCCAAAGCGTTGGGGTAAGCCACTTGCAGCAATTCTTGGTGCATTTATGGCACAGAAAGATTTTGAAATCGCATCAATCGGTGGTAAGGACTCAATGAGTGGTACTTTCGAAGATATTGACGTTCCACCAACACTTGTTTCTTTCGCAGTAACAACTGATAAGATTAAGAACATCATTTCACCGGAATTTAAGGCGGCAGGCCACAAAACTGTACTTTTGAAACCGGAATATACAGATGCAGGACTTCCTGACGCAAAATCACAGATTGCTCTATTTAATAAGGTTACAGACCTTATGAGAGCAGGTAAGGTATTCTCTGCATACACACCAACTTACGGCGGTGTTGCAGAAGCAATCCTTAAGATGGCAATGGGTAATGGCATCGGCTTTAAGTATGAAGATGTTGCTATGGACGAAATCTTCGGATATAACTACGGTGCATTCGTTCTTGAAACAGACGGAAGTGTTGATGAGGGTATCGTACTTGGTGAAACAACTGAAGAATTTGCTATTGAATATAAGGGTGAAAAACTTGACCTTGCAGAGCTTTGCGGTATTTATGAAGATAAGCTTGAGCCAATCTTCAAGTGCAATATCGAAACTCCAAAGGTAGAAATCCCTGAATTCAAGTATGAAGCAACAACCTTTAAGGCACCAGCTATTAAGGTTGCAAAACCAAAGGCACTTATCACAGTATTCCCTGGAACAAACTGTGAATACGATACTGCAAAGCAGTTTGCGTGGGCAGGTGCTGATCCTGAAATTTTCGTAATCAATAACCTATCAAGCAAAAACATCGCAGAATCTGTTGAAGTTTTTGCAAAGAAAGTTAAGGATGCACAGATTATCTTCGTTCCTGGCGGATTCTCCGGCGGTGACGAGCCTGACGGTTCAGGTAAGTTCATCACAGCGTTCTTCAGAAACCCTGAAATCAAAGATGCTGTAACAGAACTACTTGATAATAGAGATGGTCTTATGGGCGGTATCTGTAACGGATTCCAGGCATTAATCAAGCTGGGTCTTGTGCCTTACGGTAAGATTATTGATACAGACGAAACTTGCCCAACACTTACTTATAATACAATTGCACGCCACCAGTCAAAGCAGGTTAGAACAAAGCTTGTTTCAAATAACTCTCCTTGGCTAATGGAAGCAAAGGTTGGCGAAATCTACACTGTTCCAATTTCACACGGTGAAGGTAGATTCTTGGCTGATAGCGAAACAGTTAAGAAATTAGCTCAGAATGGACAGATTATCACACAGTACGTTGACCTTGCAGGTAATGTTACAAACGATATTCAGTTCAATCCAAATGACTCAACTTGCGCAATCGAGGGTATTATCTCTCCAGACGGTAGAGTGTTCGGTAAGATGGGACACTCAGAACGTATCGGCGAAGGACTTTATAAGAATGTTCCTGGTAACTACGATTTGGGACTATTCCGCTCAGCTGTTAAATACTTTAAGTAAAACTAAAAACACCGCTTTTATAAGCGGTGTTTTTTTATCAATACACATCCAAATTTTGCATAACTTCTTTACGTTTCTGGCTACTATATTGCGCATAGTAGCGGTGGGTGACTTCGATATTCTTGTGCCCCAAAAGTTCTGCCACCATTTTAATATCAACGCCGTCTTCTAAAAGCCTACAAGCGAAAGTACGACGAAGTGCGTGTGGACGGGTTTTATCAGGGTGGGTGATACCCACGGCATAGCAGTAGTTTTTAAGGGTCTTTTCAACTGCCGCAACGGTCAGCGGTTTTCCGCCTCTACCTAAAAATGCATAGCCTGAATCCCTTGCATCTTCGCTATCAGGGTCAAGGTATTCCCAAAGAGCATTATTTACCTGAACAGGCATAAAAATCTCTTGTTGGTCACCACCTTTTCGGGTAACGATAAAGGATTGAGTGTTAAAATCAATATCCTTAATCTGCAAGTTCACAAGCTCGCTTACACGGACACCTGTACCTAAATATGTAACAAATATAGCAATATCACGAAGTTTTTTGTTGTTATATTCAGTAAGACTTCTGCCTTCAAAATACTTTTCGCCGTGGAAAATCACATCCAAAAGTCGTACAGTTTCCTGCGTTGTAAGAGGCTTCTTGATTTTTTGGTGTAGCTTAACAAAATCCACTTTGTCGGTTACATTCTGCTTAATCTGTTCAGTTTTATAAAGGTAAATAAACATACCACGAACGGCAGAAAGTTTACGATTAATGCCATAAGGCGAATTTTTGCAGATTCGTTTAACAACACGCCCTGATTTTGACACATATTCCGTCTCATACTCACGTAGATATGCCTTGAAACGTATTAAGTCGCTTGGGGTAACATTATCTATGTGCCTTAGAGTAAAATCTTCGTTTTTCGTAATTTCAGGGTGCTTAAAAATGCGGAGATAATTAAGAAAAACACGGACGTCAAGGCTATAACCAAGCTGAGTGTTAATACTTTCACCGCTATAGTATTCTTCGATATAAGAAAAAACGAAATCAGGAAGTTCGCTTAAGTAATTTCTTAAATAATGCTGTTTCGCCACAAAAATCACCCCTTTACTACTTATTAGTATAAAAGTTTTTTTGGTATTTTTCAATAAAAAATATAGATTTGTAATATTATTTTCATATTATTTATAGACTTTAGGGCAATAATATGTTAGAATAGAAGTAATAAGTCATAGAAAGGATTGATAATATGGCAATTTTGATTAACAGCGAGCTAGGTGAAATTTCTGTTAACAATAACGTTATTGCACAAATAGCCGGAGCTGTAGCTACTAACTGCTACGGTGTTGTTGGTATGGCTTCTAAAAGTACAAAAGACGGAGTTATTAAACTTCTTAAAATGGAAAATATGTCACGTGGTATTAAGGTTGATGTGGAAGAAAACGGAATTGTAATCGATCTTCATATCATTGTGGAATACGGTGTAAATATAAACGCAATTTGCGACAGTATCGTTCATAACGTAAAATACAAACTTGAGCATAACACAGGACTAAAGGTAACCAAGGTAAATGTTTTGGTAGAATCAGTCAGAGTTAAGGAGTAACAAGATGGTTAATGGAAAATTGCTTGCCCAGATGTTTATTTCTGGTGCAAATAATTTATATAATAACAGAGTTTTAGTTGATGAACTTAATGTTTTTCCGGTACCTGACGGCGATACCGGAACAAATATGTCTATGACAGCTAACGCTATGGCAAAGGCACTTTCAGAAGTACAGACAGATTCTGTAACCAAGGTTGCTGACATTATGTCATTTGCAACACTTCGTGGTGCAAGAGGTAACTCAGGTGTTATTTTGTCACAGTTTTTCCGTGGCATTTCAAAAAGCCTTAAAGGAAAAGCTGAATGCGAGGCAGGGGATATTGCAAAAGCCTTAGTACAAGGCTCTGAAACTGCGTATAATGCGGTTATGAACCCAACAGAGGGTACAATTTTGACAGTAGCACGTGAAGCAGCAACCGCTGCTGACAAAGCAGAAGGCGATTTAACCGCTATATTTGCAGCAGCTGTAAAAAGAGGTGCTAAAGCCCTTGCAAAGACTCCTGAGATGCTTCCTGCCCTTAAAAAAGCAGGCGTAGTTGACGCAGGTGGTCAGGGTTGGCTTTTCGTTTTGGAAGGTGCGCTTTATTACCTTGAAAACGGAACTATTGTTGAGAAAAATGAAACTGAAGAAGTAAAACAGGAACAAACAGGCGGTGCACAGCAGAATGTTGAAGTTGAAAACATTAAGTTTATGTACTGCACTGAATTTATAGTAGAGAAGAAGAACCCGAAAGTTAATGTACTTTCCTTTAAGAAAGCCATTGAAAACATTGGTGACTGTATGCTTGTAATTGACGATGACGAAATCGTTAAGGTGCATATCCACACCAATAATCCGGGAATCGTTCTTGAAAATGCAGTTAAAATGGGTGCTATGATAAATATTAAGATTGATAATATGAAGCATCAGCATCAGTCAATTATAGAAAGTACAGACGAAGCGAAAGACGACGAACCACCAAAGCCTTACGGATTTGTTTCTGTTTGTGCAGGTAGTGGTATTTCAGGAATTTTCAAGGATTTGGGCATTGACCACGTAATTGAAGGTGGTCAGACAATGAACCCAAGTACTGACGACTTCTTGGATGCATGCAGCAAAATTAATGCGGAAACAATTTTTGTATTCCCGAACAACAAAAACATTATTTTGGCGGCAAATCAGGCACAGGAAATTTCAGATAAGAAAATTATCGTAATTCCAACAAGAAGTATTCCGGAATGCGTTTCTGCAATGCTTGTATTTGACGGTGAAAAGTCACCTGAAGATAACGAAAAGAAGATGAACAAGGCCGTTTCTAAGGTGACAACAGGCCAGGTGACATACGCTGTTCGTGATACTGAAATTGACGATAAAAAGATTCAAAAAGACGATATTTTAGGCTTAGTCGGAAGCAAAATTGCATCCGTTGGAAAAGAGCCTGAAGAAGTGCTTTATGAAATTGTGGAACAAATAGCAGACGATGACACAGAATTTGTTACTCTATACTACGGTGAAGACGTAACAGAAGAAATAGCTGAAAAGGCTGCCGAAATTCTGGAAGATAAGCTTGACGAAGTTGAGGTATCAGTAAAGTACGGAGGTCAACCGCTTTATTACTATATTGTTTCGGTTGAATAAAATAGAATGATTGGTATAGAATCACTATACGGAGTTGGGCCAGAGAGAGCAAGGTCCTTTGCGAAAAAAGGAATTAAAACCGCAGAGGACCTTTTGTATTACTTGCCGAGGGGACATGAAGACAGAACGAAGTTCTTTGACATCGATGATTGTCCCGTCGGTGAATTTGTGTGCATAAAAGCAAAAGTTTATTCTCCTGTTCGTGAAACAAGAATAAAGAGAAATTTCAACATCTACTCAATGGTAGTTTTTGACGATTCAGGTGCAATGAATGTTGTCTGGTATAACAACAGATTTGTGAAAAATGCGTTTAGGTCCGGTGAAGAAGTACTTTTTTATGGAAAAGTTGGAATTTCACGTGGCAAAAAAGAACTTTTGAACCCAATTTACGAAAAGGCAGAAAACCAAAGATTTATCGGCAAAATTGTGCCTGTATATCCGCTTTTTGGCAATATTACTCAAAAGGTTATTGCAGGTCTTGTTGAAGAGGCAATGAAAACCTGCGGAAGCTTTTCTGAATATATCCCAGAGACTATTTGCGAAAAATATGACATCTGCGATATAAATTTTGCGATGAAAAACATTCATTTTCCTGCGGATTTTGAAAGTTATTCTATTGCACGAAAAAGGTTCGTTTTTGAAGAACTTTTGTTCTTGCAACTGGCACTATCGGGAAGACGAAAAGAGAATATTTCAAAGGAAAGAACACCATTTTCTGACACGGAATGCGTAAACGAGTTTATAAATTCTCTTCCGTATAAATTAACAGGTGCGCAACTTCGTGTAATTGATGAAATATGCGAAAATTTCAGCTCAAAAACACCGATGAACAGACTTGTTCAGGGTGATGTTGGCTCAGGTAAAACCGTTGTTGCAGCAGCAGGAATGTATGTGGCTAGCAAAAACGGATACCAATCCGCCATAATGGCACCAACTGAAATTTTGGCAACCCAGCACTATAACACCTTTACTGACCTGTTTAAAAATACTGATATAAAATGCGTGCTCTTAACGAGCAGTACTAAAAACAAAAAGGCGGTTTATGAAGAGATAAAAGACGGAAAATATGACGTTATTATTGGAACTAACGCCATTATCCAAAAGTCCGTCGAATATAAAAATTTAGGGTTTGTGGTTGCCGATGAACAACACAGATTTGGAGTTTCACAACGTGCAAGACTTACCGCAAAGGGTGAAAATCCGAACACTTTAATTATGACCGCAACGCCAATCCCAAGAACGCTATCGCTCATTTTATACGGGGATTTGGACGTTTCAATAATTGACGAACTTCCTCCGGGAAGAAAGCCTGTTAAGACCTATGCTGTCGGCGAAGATATGCGAAAGCGTATCTATGCATTTTTGGATAAGCACATCAAAAACGGATCACAGGCTTATGTGGTATGTCCTTTAATAGAAGAGAGCGAAAAGTCTGACCTTGCAAACGCGGAAGATATTTATAAACGCTTAAAGATGATTTTCCCGCACCTGTCAGTTGGTCTTATTCACGGCAGAATGAAGCCACAAGAAAAAGAACAGGTAATGCAGGATTTTGTAGAAAACAAGATACAGATTCTGGTTTCAACAACTGTAATCGAAGTGGGCGTAAACGTTCCTAACAGTAACATTATGGTGATAGAAAATGCGGAGCGATTTGGACTTTCTACGCTTCATCAGTTAAGAGGCCGTGTGGGAAGAGGTCAGGAAGAAGCATTCTGTATAATGTTCCCAAAAAGCTCAAGCGATGTTACCAAAAAGAGAATGGAAACGCTATGTGAATCAAATGACGGCTTTTACATATCCGAGCAGGATTTAAAACTTCGTGGCCCTGGCGATTTCTTTGGAACACGCCAGCATGGACTACCTGATTTAAAAGTAGCAAATCTTTTTACAGATAGCAGGATTTTGGATATGGCACAAAAGGCGGCAAAAGACATTTTAGATGGTAATTGCAATTTAACTGATGAAGAAACACTTGAACTTTCAAAAAGGGTAGATAAAATGTTGCCTGATGAAATAGTTTTAAATTGATTTTTTGAGTATTTTATATAAAAATAGTAAAAGTTAAAAAATTTTGACAAAAAATGTTGACCTTTTTGACTTTATAAGTTACAATATAAAGAGTAGCATGGAGGATAGTATGAGAATTATTGCCGGAAGCAAAAGGGGATATAAGCTTTTTGATTTTAGCGGTCAGGATATCCGACCAACTACAGACAGAGTTAAAGAGTCAATGTTCAATCTTATTCAGGAATTTATTCCTGATTCAATAGTGCTTGACCTGTTTGGAGGAAGCGGTGCTTTAACCTTTGAAGCAATGAGCCGTGGTGCAAAAGGCGGTACGATAGTTGACATTGATAAAAATTCCATAGCGGTTATAAACAAAAATAATGACGCTTTGGGATTTTCTGATGTAAAAGTTTTAAACTGCGATGCTTCAGGATTCATTAAAACTACAAAGGATAAGTTTTCAGTAATTTTCCTTGACCCACCGTATAACAAGGGATTTATTGCTCCTATTATAGAGGGTATTGTGGAAAATAATCTTTTGCAGGATGATGGTATTATCGTTTTGGAAAGTGACTTTTCTGATGAACATAGTGAATTTTCTGGCCTTAACATTTTAAAACAAAGAAAATACGGAAGAAGTTTTGTTACAGTATATGAGAAGGGGTGATTCATTTGAGAATTGCGGTATACCCCGGTAGTTTTGACCCTATTACAAACGGTCATTTAGACATTGTAAAACGTGCGTCAAGACTATATGACAAGGTTATTATAGGCGTGCTTGATAATTCAAGCAAAAAGCCGATGTTTTCTTCAACAGAGAGAAAAGAAATGATTGATGAAAACATAAAAGATATACCAAATGTGAGCTGTGATGTTTTCAGCGGTCTATTGGTAGACTTCGCAAAACAAAACAGTGCGACAGTTATCGTTAAAGGACTTAGAACTGTTGCAGACTTTGAATATGAGTTCCAGATGGCGCTTTTAAATAAGGCACTAAATCCGGAATATGAAACAATGTTTATGATGACAGATTCAAAGTATTCATACATCAGCTCAAGTATGGTTAAAGAAGTTGCAAAATATAACGGTGAACTGGATGGACTGGTTCCGCAAAATGTTATTTTGAAAATAAAAGATAAATAAAAAAAGGGAGTTTTTGAAGATGGAAATTATGGAAATCATCGACATGATGGAAGAAACTATTGACAAGGCGACAGTAGTTCCGCTAAGCGGTAAAATCGTTGTTGGCAAAGAAGATCTTCTTGACTAGATCCAGGAAATGCGTCTTGTATTCCCGGACGAAGTTAAGGAAGCAAAGTGGGTAAAGGAAGAAAGAGAAAGAATCCTTGCTGAAGCTCAGACTCGTAGCGAAACTATGATTAAGAACGCTGAAGAAAAGGTTGTTCAGATGATCGATGAGCACGAGATTACAAAGCAGGCAGTTGAGCAGGCAAACCAGATGGTTAACGATGCTCAGACAAAGGCTATGGAAATCAAAACTGACTGCGACCAGTAT
>JAZOOY010000023.1:0-18532 GCA_045655325.1 Clostridia bacterium | reverse complement strand
TCCGGCTTCTTTCCCCATACACATACCGGAAAGTTCGGCGGGCACGTACACCCTGTGGCAAGATCTTGAAATACTTGCTTTATTATTCTGTCTTCCAGCGAATGGAATGTTATTACGGCAAGCCTGCCGCCTTTTTTAAGTCTTTTTACTATATCACAAACGGCACCTTTTAATATTTCAAGCTCGCCGTTTACTTCTATTCTTATCGCCTGAAAAATACGTTTTTCAGGATGAATTTCATCTTTTCGTGCGTTTTTTGGTATTGCCGCTTTTATTATCTCGGAAAGTTCGCCTGTTGTTTCAATAGGTGCTTCCACCCTTTTTTCAACAATAAACTTAGCAACTCGTCTTGACCAGTTTTCTTCACCATAGCGGTAGAAAATTTCGGTAAGCTGGTCTTCTGTATAGCCGTTTACCACATCGTATGCAGAAAATTCATTGTTTTGGTTCATTCGCATATCAAGGGGTGCTGATTTCATATATGAAAAACCACGTTCTTCGTTATCAAGCTGATAGGAAGAAACCCCAAGGTCCAAAACCATACCGTCAATTTCTTCGATTCCAAGCTCGTCCAAAACCTTTGCAACATTCTTGAAATTGTCTTTTACGTATGTAACCTTGTCACCAAACTTCGAAAGTCGCATCTGTGCCGCTTTATGAGCATCTTGATCCTGGTCGATGCCGATAAGCCTGATACCATCAGCGCGAGATAAAATCTCGTATGAATGACCGCCGCCACCAAGAGTTCCATCAGCATAAACACCTCCGTCTTTCACATTTAGTGCGTCTACTGTTTCCGAAAGCATTACGGAATAATGTTTAAATTCCATAACTTATCCTCATATATTAATTTCGTATTTTGCAATACCTTCAATAACTGCGTCGGCATCTATTGCCTCGCTGGCCTTTTGCCATTCTTCTGAATCCCAGATTTCAAGCTTCGCATTAACGCCCACAAGCATAATGTCCTTCTTCATCTTCGCAAAATCAATAAGTTCCTGATTCAGCGGAATTCTTCCCTGCTTGTCCAAATCGCAGGAAATGGCATTACCAAAAAGTGTTCTCTGAAGTGCTGCAGCGTTTCTGTCAGTTACTGTTGGAAGTGCACGTACCTTCTGTGCAATTGCTTCCCATTCATCCTCTGTGTAAAGGTTTAAACAGCTATCAACAGGTGATTGTGTTATGTATACAGTGCCTGATAGCTTTTCTCTTATCTTTGCAGGCAATATAAATCTTCCGCGATCATCTAGTTGTCTTGGATATTTTCCAACAAAATTAACCATCCGGCACCATCCTTTCTTTGGAATTTTTTAACTGAAATGGGTTATTTTTACTCCCAAACACTCCATTTCACTCCATTACTCTCCCATTATATAATATAATTTATGAAATAGCAATACTTTTGAAGAAATTTTTTTAAAATTTTTTTGATTTTTTATTACAAATATTACGGCCATATTATATAAATTTCTTAAATGCCTGATTCTTCTTGTAAATGCCCCTGTTTCGTTATATAATATTAGTAGTTATTTTATGTCGGAGGATATTTTAATGGACAAAATTGCAAGTATACTTATGCAGGAATTCGCTTTAAAAGAGTTCCAGATTGTAAACACACTAAAGCTTATTGACGAAGGAAATACAATTCCTTTTATTGCACGTTACAGAAAGGAAGCAACAGGCGAGCTTTCTGATGAAATTTTACGTGACCTTTCAAGACGATTAGAAGCACTTCGTAATCTTGAAGCGAAAAAGGAAGAAGTTATCCGTTTAATTGATGAGCAGGGAAATCTTACCGATGAAATCCGTCTTGCCATAGAAAATGCAAAGACAGTTACGGAAGTTGACGATATTTATAGACCATTCAGGCCAAAGCGCCGCACCCGTGCAATTATTGCTAAAGAAAAGGGCCTTGAACCACTTGCCGACCTTATTTTTGCACAGGATAAGGCCGACGCCGTGGAAGTTTTAGCAGAGCCGTTTATTGATTTGGAAAAAGGCGTTGAAACCACCGAAGATGCTATAGCAGGAGCTATGGACATCATCGCAGAAGTTATTTCAGACAACGCAGAATTCAGAAAGAAAATCCGTGCCCTTACCCTACAAGGTGGTATGATGCGCACAAAACAATCAAAGGATGAGGACAGCGTTTACAGTATGTACTACGATTTCTCCGAGCCTTTGTCAAAACTTGCAAACCACAGAGTCCTTGCCATAAACCGTGGCGAAAAGGACGGATTTTTGTCCGCAAAACTTGATATTGAAGAAAATATTATCCATGACTATCTAAAGGGCGAAGTGCTTTCCGAAAAAGCGTCAAGCTCACGTGATACAGTGGCTCTTGCAATAGAAGACAGTTACAAGCGTCTTATTGCACCATCTGTTGAAACTGAAATTAGAAACCTTTTGACAGAACGTGCTGAAGAAGCTGCAATTAAGGTATTCTCCAAGAACTTAAACGGACTTTTACTTCAGCCACCAATCAAAGGAAGAATTGTTTTGGGTCTTGACCCGGGATATAGAACAGGTTGTAAGGTTGCCGTTGTTGACGATACAGGAAAGGTTTTAGATACAAACGTAGTTTACTGCACACTTCCTATTCACGATAAGGATAAGGCTAAAAATATTCTTAAAGGTCTTATCAAAAAGCACAGCGTTAACCTTGTTTCAATCGGTAACGGAACTGCATCAAAGGAAACCGAAACCTTGGTTAGCGAAATGATAAAGGAAATTGATCAGGAAGTTTATTATATGGTGGTAAGCGAAGCGGGTGCTTCTGTTTACTCTGCATCAAAGCTTGCAACCGAAGAATTCCCTGAATTTGACGTATCACTTCGTAGTGCGGTTTCTATTGCAAGACGCTTACAGGACCCACTTGCAGAGCTTGTTAAGATTGACCCGAAGGCTATCGGCGTTGGTCAGTATCAGCACGATATGAACCAGAAACTTTTGGGCGAAGCCTTGGGCGGTGTTGTTGAAGATTGTGTAAATAGCGTAGGCGTTGACCTTAATACTGCGTCACCATCACTTCTTTCATACGTTGCAGGCATCAACTCAACAGTTGCAAAAAATATTACCGCTTACCGTGAAGAAAACGGAAAGTTTGTTGACAGAAATCAGCTTTTAAAAGTTGCTAAACTTGGTAAAAAGGCATTTGAACAGTGCGCAGGTTTCCTTCGCATAACCGATGGAAAGAATGTGTTTGATAACACTTCTGTTCACCCTGAAAGCTATGATGCCGCAAAGGGACTTTTAGATAAGCTTTGCTATACACTAGACGACGTTGCAAACGGAAACATCGCTGACTTAAAGGACAGATTAAAGAAACAGGATATAAACAGCCTTGCTGAAACTTTAGGCGTTGGTGTTCCGACACTTCGTGACATCGCTGACGGACTTTTGAAGCGTGGCCGTGACCCACGAGAAGAACTTCCACAGCCGATTTTGATGTCTGACGTTATGTCTATTGAAGACCTAAAGGCAGGCATGGTTATGAAAGGAACTGTCCGTAACGTAATCGACTTCGGCGCATTCGTTGATATCGGTGTTCATCAGGATGGTTTGGTTCATATTTCACATATTTCGAATAAATATATAAAGCACCCACTTGACGTTCTTTCTGTTGGAGATATTGTTAAGGTTAAAATTCTTGATGTTGATGTTAAGAAAAAGAGAATTTCCCTTTCAATAAAGGAGGCTTAATATGGTAAACACAATTGCTTTTCCGGGGCTTAATCTTTCTTTTGAGGTAAACCGTGTGGCATTCACCCTGTTTTCACGACCGATTTTCTGGTATGCAATCTGCATCCTGACAGGCTTTGTCCTTGGGTTTATATTTGTAAGCCTCACCGCTAAAAAGCGTGGCGTTGACCCTGACCATATTTTTGATATTGGTTTTTGGGGTCTTATTTCGTCAATCGTTTGCGCAAGGCTTTACTACTGCATTTTTGACTGGGATTCAGTGGGCAGTTTTTGGAATATTTTTAAAATTTGGGAAGGCGGAATTGCCATTTATGGCGCTATAATCGGCGCAGTTTTGTCTACCGCAATATATTGCAAAAAGAAAAAACTGAACACTTTGAATGTTTTTGACGTTTGCTGTCCTGGACTATTCATTGGGCAGATAATCGGGCGTTGGGGCAACTTCTTTAATGCAGAAGTTTTTGGCCGTGAAACGGATAACATTTTGAGAATGACCATAAATGGTGGTGCAGGCGTTCACCCTTTGTTCTTATATGAAGGCATCTGGAACTTAATCGGGCTTATACTTCTACTGTCACTAAGACATAGAAAAAGAGTTGACGGTCAGGTGTTCTGCTTCTACATTTTCTGGTATAGCTTAGGCAGGCTTTTCCTTGAAGGTATGAGGCAGAGTGAATATATTTTGTACTTAATACCAAATGTACTTGGTATTTCACAGGTGGTTGCGGTTATCGGCATTATCATTGGTGCCGGCGGAAAAGTTTATCTTGGCCTTAAAGCACGAAAACAAGAAACTAAATAGCAAAAAAGACTTTGCAATAACGCAAAGTCTTTTTTAATATCTCGCAATACCTTCCAGTGCGTATAAATTTGGATGCAGAATAAACGAAACGAGTTCATCTTGCCCGACGGCGTACTGTTGTACGCCAAGTGGCTCGTTTTTGTTTATAGTATGAAACAAAAAAACCAACATCTTTCGATGTTGGTTTTTATTTTCATACGATCTGCGCCAAATTTATAGCACTCCCGCTTACGCTTCTGAGTGGTAGCTGTAGTTTGGTGCTTCTTTTGTGATGTAAATATCGTGTGGGTGACTTTCCTTAAGACCTGCGCCTGTAATTCTTACGAACTTACCGTTCTTCTTAAGTTCTTCAATAGTCTTTGTTCCACAGTAACCCATACCGGCACGAAGACCGCCAAGTAGCTGGAAGATTGTATCAGAAACAGGTCCCTTGTAAGGCACACGACCTTCAACACCTTCAGGAACAAGCTTCTTTGAGCCTGTCTGGAAATATCTGTCCTTTGAGCCTGATTCCATAGCTGCGATTGAACCCATACCACGGTAAACCTTAAATCTTCTACCCTGATAGATTTCAAATTCGCCTGGACTTTCTTCACAACCAGCAAGTAAGCTACCCATCATAACTACGTCAGCACCTGCTGCAATAGCCTTTGGAATATCACCTGAATACTTCAATCCTCCGTCTGCTATTACAGGAATCTTGTGCTTTTTAGCAACCTGTGCAACGTCATAGATAGCTGTAACCTGTGGGCAACCGATACCTGCAACAACACGAGTTGTACAGATTGAGCCAGGGCCGATACCAACCTTAATACAGTCAGCGCCTGCCTTGATTAGAGCTTCAGCAGCTTCGCCTGTTGCGATATTACCTGCGATAACAGGGATTTCAGGGAAGTTCTTTTTAACTTCCTTAACTTTTTCAATAATGTTCTTTGAGTGACCGTGAGCAGAGTCTAAAACAAGTACGTCAACACCTGCGTCAACTAGTGCCTTAACTCTATCTAAAATATCATTTGTAACACCGATAGCCGCTCCGCAAAGAAGTCTTCCTGCTGCATCCTTTGCAGCGTTTGGATACTTAACAGCCTTTTCTATATCCTTGATTGTGATAAGACCCTTAAGCTTGTTGTTTTCATCAACCAATGGAAGCTTTTCAATCTTGTGCTTGCTTAGTATCTGCTGAGCTTCTTCAAGAGTCGTTCCAACAGGAGCAGTGATAAGGTTTTCGCTTGTCATTGCTTCTTCAATCTTTTTTTCATAGTCTGTTTCAAAGCGAAGGTCACGGTTTGTTATAATACCGATTAGTGTGTTTTCTTCATTACAGATTGGAACACCTGAAATTCTGTAGCGGTGCATAAGGTCATCTGCATCTTTAAGAGTATGCTCCTTTGAAAGACAGAATGGATTTCTGATAACTCCGTTTTCTGAACGTTTTACCTTATCAACTTCCAAAGCCTGCTGTTCGATAGTCATATTCTTGTGTATGATACCGATACCGCCTTCACGAGCCATAGCGATTGCCATTTCTGACTCTGTTACAGTATCCATAGCAGAACTCATAAGAGGAATATTTAGCTTTAGTGTTTTTGTAAGGTTAGTTGAAAGCTCTACCATGTTTGGTGTTATGTCTGATTCCTGAGGAATTAAAAGCACGTCATCATAAGTTAAGCCTTCTTTTGCAAATTTGTCTGTCATAAGAACATTCCCTCCATTTTAATGTATTTTTACTATTTTAACAGATTATTTCTTATTTTTCAAGACTTATTTTTAATTATTTTGCTTTTTTTACAAAATTCCCAAAAAAGACAGTTTTCAAGGTCCTTTTTTATTCATTGGTGTTAAAAAATCTGCATTTTTATGCCAAAAACAGGCTGTCTGCATTTGCAGACAGCCTGTTTTTACATTCCTATTTCACGAAGCAAACCTGATAGGGTTGCCGCAGAATCCCGAAGTCCTTTCATTTCCTCTTTTGAGAACGGCACTTCAAGGATATTTTCAATTCCCTGACCGCTTACCTTTGTCGGCACAGAAAGGGCAACATCACGGATGTCATATTCGCCTGTGAAAACACCCGATACCGTAAGGATAGAATTTTCATCACCTGCGATACACTCACAGATTCGTGCAACAGCCATAGCTATGGCATAGTAGGTAGCACCCTTTTTCTTTATGATTTCATAAGCAGAGTTTTTAACTTCATTATACATAATATCAAGGTCATTTAAGTTACACTTATCGGTGTATTTACAAAACTCGTTCATTGTCATACCGCCAATGTTAGTAACACTCCACGCCGCAACTTCGCTATCCCCGTGCTCACCAATAATATAGGTATGGCAGTTTCTTGCGTCAACCCCTGTTTTTCGGCTTATCATATACTTAAGCCTTGCCGTGTCAAGCACAGTTCCCGAACCTATAACCTGATTTTTTGGAAGTCCGGAAAGCTTGTATGTTACATAAGTTAAAATATCCACAGGGTTTGTTACCGGCATCAAAATAACATCGCTTGGTGCATATTTCATAACGTCCTTTATGATTCCCTCAAACACCTTGACGTTATCCTTTAAAAGGTCAAGTCTTGTTTCAACGCCCTTTTGTGGTGCACCTGCCGTGATTATAACGATATCCGCATCACGGCAATCGGAATAATCACCCGCTGTTACCGTAACAGGCTTTACAAGTGACACGCCGTGTGCCATATCAAGGGCATCGCCCTCTGCTTTATCTTTTCTTATATCAATTAGTACAATTTCCTGAAATAATCCGCCTAATAAAAGAGTGTATGCAGTGGTTGACCCAACCGCTCCTGCACCTACTACAACTACCTTTCCTCTGAACATATTAGTCTCCTTTCTTTTTTATATAGTGTATCTCAAATTCCTTTATATTATCCCGATTCAATTGACTTTTTCCAAAAATTGTGGTATATAAATTTTAGAGGTGATTTTTATGAGTAAACTATTGGTAGTTGTTGATATGCAGAAGGATTTTATTGACGGCGCTTTGGGTACAGCCGAGGCACAGAAAATCGTCCCTTTTGTCATAGACGAAATTAAAAACTTTGACGGAGATGTGGTTTTTACTTTTGACACACACTCTTCCATATATTTAGAAACCCGCGAAGGAAAGAATCTTCCTGTTCCGCATTGCATCAAAGGCACTGACGGTTGGAAGCTTGACAAGGATATTGAGCCGTTGGCAGTTGGCAAAAAGTGTTTTTATAAGCCAACATTCGGAAGCGTTGAGCTTGCAAACTTTGTGGCAGACGGGGACTATACCGATATAACACTTATCGGGCTTTGCACAGATATCTGCGTTATCTCAAACGCTATGCTGATTAAGGCATATCTTCCTGAAGTAAACATCTCGGTTAAAGCATCCTGCTGTGCAGGTGTTACGCCGGAAAGTCACGAAAATGCACTCCTAGCAATGAAAATGTGCCAGATTGATATAATTTAAGGACCTTATCAAGGTCCTTTTTATTTTGTGGCAAGCCTTTTCTCACCAATTTCCAACTCTCTACATATAATAATAGAGAAAATTTATATCTTGGGAGTGTAATTTCTATGAAAGGGATTTCCTGTCTTTTAAATTTCAAAAATAATCTAAGTAAAAATATTCCGTATTACGACCTGCTCATTCGCCAAATAAACGGCATGGCAGACCAATCTTCCCATGAGCCTTGGATTTGCGAAAAGGCGGTTCTTTTTGCCGATTCCACCGGCAGTATTGTGACCAGGATATGCGAGGGTTATCAGTTTACCATAACCTTTTTCGGAGGGTTGTCAAATTGTGCTGAATTAAAAAATGAACTCTGCTCCTTTGGTTACCATTTCTTAAGCGAAAAAGATGCAGAGCTTGCACTTTTATGTTACATACACTTTGGCGAAAAGTGTGGGCAAAAGCTATCGGGCAAGTTTGCTTTCATAATCTATGACGCTATGCGCAGGCAGGTTTTTGCCATTTCATCTCACGACGGGTCGGTGCCTGTTTTCTATGCAAAGGCAAAGGATGATTATATTCTTTCCACATCCTTAAAAGGCATCCTTGCCCATCCCGATATATCAAAACGAATTTCCGCCAAAAGCCTTTTGGAGCTTTTGTCCTGCCAGAACCGTATATCTTCCTGTATTTTTGAAGATGTTTATATGCTACCTTGCCGTAGCTTTTTAAAGATTTCAAAAAACGGAATCATAAAAGGCAATTACGAAACGCCTGATATACTTCCGCAAAAAAATGATACTCCTGGCGGGAAAAGTGCAGGAATTATTTTATCAGGGACTTCGCCTGATATTGAGCTTTTAGAAAACCTTTGCAAAAATCAGGAAAAAGAACACCTTCGAACAAGCGTTTATGCAGAAAAATTTCCTGATGACTTTGGCGGGCACGCCACACGAAAACAGCACCTTTTAATAGATGACGGAACTGTTTTGTGGGCTTTAGAATCCTGCGTTGCATCCTGCGGATTTCCGTTTTTGTCAAGCTACGATTATCTTTTGCCTATAGCATTAAAACGGGCAAAGGGAAGCGATGAAACCCTGTATTTCTCATTCCCTGACCAGACCTTGCCAAAGAAAAATTATATCCAAACCCTTATAAAAAACGATGCGTTCTATAATGCTTTGGAAGACAACATAAAGGAATACATCCCGAAGAGCGATATTCTTCCTGCCTATCCATCCCTTATTGCGGGTTCATTTGAGGCTGAAATTAAAACACCTGTCATTAACGTAGATTCATATAAGGAAGAAACTCTGTCTCCAATCTGCTCCCAAAGGGTAAAAACTGCGCTTCGACATATCCTTTTAGATATAATTTCAAAGGAGCACTCTCCAATTATTGCTTTCTTTAAGCGGTCTGCACTATTGCGGCTTTGCGAGGGTGGTTTTACGTTTCCCGAAAACCAGTCCGAATCCGAGCTTATATCCTACCTTATCAAGCTGAATATGTGGTTTGATATAAACCGTCCAAGGATTATTTAAAATATCCGCTGTCCACAAAATCGGTTACATAAAAATCAGGCACTCCGCCAAAGTATTTCAGATAGCAAGTTGACAGGCCATGAATGAATCTGTCCACCTTATCGTTTTCAACCAGCGAAAAGACGCCACCACAGGGCAAAATTCCATTGCCCAGGGCGTCTTTTGTGTTTTTTGAAGCAGAAAATATCGCTTCCTGACGGTCCCATTTATTTCTTTTTAAAAGAATTTCGGTGTCCTTGTCTAAAAGCGCACCAAACTTTTCCATATCACCCTTTTTAAGCGCTGAAAGTGCGTCTTGGTAGGATGACTTAAAAGATTTTTTGATGGTCAGAAAATCTCCGCCTGTATAGGTTATTACCACTTTGCACTTCCCGCCAAAAAACGGGATATGGGTCACCCTTTGCCCGTCAAATATTGTGGCGCATTTGTTTTTTCCCGAAAGGGTTATCATATTTTCTTTGTAGTTTTCAAATCTTGGCAATAAAATTTCTTTTCTTGGCACTTTTTCGCAAAAAGCGGAAAGTCCGCCCAGCATAAGGGGTTCCAAAAGGTCGGTTATGCGGGAGTTTTTGAAGATAAATATGTCAGCACCCGAAAGTTTTACACCACAGCTTTGGGCATTCTTCAAAAGACGTGCCACCCGCTTTCCCTGATGCACATCAATGTCTTCAATATTAAAAGACGCCATAGAATCACTTCCCGAAAATTGCACGCAAAGCCTGCCGTCATCACGTTTTGCCGTCAGCATCGCTTCACCAAGGGAAAGGCATCCTGAAAGAGTGTTTGCACCTTCAGAAAAAAGTTCGGTTCCCATTCCTGCGAAATAGATTTTTTCACATTCCCTATCATATCTTTTCTTAAAATCCGTTTTGATTTTTTCAAAATCCATAGCTCAATAAATCCCTTGTTTTTTTCTTTGTTTCTTCGTTATAATTATTCTCTTATTTGCATAGAATTATTTAGTATTAAATAAAAAGATTGACAACCCGCCAATCTTTGATTATAATGTATAGGATGCGTGATTGACAGAAGACACATTTATATACAAAGAAAGGGAGTTTTTAAAAATGGCAGAAACCAAAGAAATTGTTTTAACAAGTATTGGTATGGATGCATTAAAGTCAGGACTTGATTACTTAAAAACCGAGAAAAGAAGCGAAATTACAGAAAAGATTAAGGTGGCTCGTGGCTTTGGCGACTTATCAGAAAACGCCGAATATGACGAAGCAAAAAATGAACAGGCAGAAGTTGAATCAAAGATCAACCAGCTTATGAACATGATGAAGTACACAAGGGTTGTCGAAGATGACGAAATTACAGAAAACACTGTATGCCTTGGTAACACAATCGAAATTCAGGAAGTTGGCGAAGATGAAGTTGAGACTTACGCAGTTGTAAGTCCTGACGAAATTGAAATCTATGCCCTTTTGAATAAGGATATGGACGATATTCTTCTTTCAGTAAGTTCACCTGTTGGTAAGGCTCTTTTGGGGCATACCAAAGGCGAAACTGTTTCTTGCGAAACACCAGCTTGCACAATTGATTTCGTAATCAAAAACATTTATAAATACGAGAAATAAAAAAACGCCTTTTGGCGTTTTTTTTATTTATTGGTTATTTTTGGGCAGAAAAAAAGCACCGCGGCACGATGCTTTTTAGCTTGATATGTATAGGATAAAAGGGTAGAAAGTAACTTCCTTCTACTCTTTTATTATAACACACTCTTTCATGAATTACAAGCCTTTTCTTATAAAATCTTGTGGTTTTTTTATATTTTTTTCTATTCGCCACACAATATGTGCAATTTTTCACCTTTTTCGGTTTTTTTCGAATAATACATTATACCCATCTCATATAATATTTGTGAGGTGAAAACTATGTTAAAAAAATACAAACCATATATCATACAAATATTAATTGCACTTTTGGTCGGAGGTCTTGCAGGGCTTATTTCAAACGGGAGTTTCAATGTGTATGATGAGGTCATAAAACCGCCGCTTGCGCCACCGCCTATTGTGTTCCCTATTGTATGGTCCATTCTTTATACCCTGATGGGCATAAGCGCAGGATTAGTCTACAACACACAAGGCCAGATTCCCTTCATTTATTGGCTACAACTTTTTGTCAACTTCCTTTGGCCCATAATCTTTTTCAATATGGAGGCCTACCTTTTCGCATTTATATGGATTATACTTTTAATTGTCCTTGTGGTTTTAATGATACTGGAGTTTTACAGGATTAACAAGCTGGCTGCATTTCTTCAGATTCCGTACCTTATCTGGCTGCTTTTTGCCTCCTATTTAAACTTCTTTATTTGGCTATACTCTACTTACTGATATAACCTTATCCGCCATTTTGTGGCGGATTTTTTTACGCTATTTTTCTCCTGTTCCTGTCCTTTCCGTGCTTTCCATAAATTAATATGCCTGTTCATAAAAACTTAACAAAATACCTGTTGAAATTCATTTTTTCACGTGCTAAACTTTAGCGGTATTAAAAAATGAAAGGTTTTGATAAAAGTGAAAAAAATACTTATACCGATTCTCGCATCATCACTTTTGCTTGGGTCGGTATCAACGGCAAGTGCCTATAATTTTTCAAACTGGGCAGTTAAAGAATATTACTCTGCAAACACGGCGGGGCTTATTTCCCAGAATGTAATTTCGGGTCGTCCTACAGCCAATATTTCAAGAGCGGAATTTTGTGAGCTTGTTATGAATTTGTATATGGTGATTACAGGCGAAACGCCTGAAATCGTAAGCATTCCGTTTCGTGACACCGACTCAGAAGCCGTTAAAATGGCATATTCCCTTGGGGTAATTGACGGAAAAACCAAAACAGAGTTTTATCCCGCTGACCCTGTTAAACGTCAGGAAATGGCGAAGATAATTATGCGTACATTAAATGTAGCAAACAAAAACACAAACATAACCGCCGCCGACATAAACAGGCTTTGGCGATTCTCCGATTTTGGCGATACCGATTCCTGGGCAACCGGTGACATGGCAAAAAGCGTTAAGTATGAAGTGATAAACGGTCTTTCCGAAACTACGCTTTTGCCAAAGGGATATGCCACCCGTGAACAGGCAATTGCCATTGTGAACCGTGCTTATAATACATTTGCGGATAGCAAAACAAAGTATCAGTACCCAAAATTCACCGACATTTATGACGGCATAGCCACGGAAAAGTTTGCATTCAGCTGGAATGCAGTGTCAGGTGCGGATGGATACGTGGTTCTGATAAAGGACAATAATGGCAAGGTGATAAGCAGTTTTGAAACAGGCAATTTGTCGGCAGACGTCAGCAATATACTTTCAAAGGACAAAGGCTACACCGTTATTGTTGGTGCAAAGTTTGGCGATTACATCACCGCCTATTCCGACCCTGCTTTCGTTTTCTACGAAGACGAAAATCCCAATATCCTTGTATCCCAAGCCGACAAATATAACAGGGTTTTCCCGAACGGAATACCATTTACCTCAAAGGCACAGGCGGATGCAAATATGCGAACCATAAATGTTCCTGTATGGCAAATGGATGCAAACGGGAACAAATACTCAAATAAGCTACCCCTTGTGGTTAACGTGAACTTGGCGGATGAAGTCCTTAAAATCTTTACCAAGATATATAATGACCCTGAGAAGTTTCCTATTAAAAATGTTGGTGCATACAGTTGGCGTAATACCGCTTTCGGTAGCGTTTCGCATCACAGTTACGGCACCTGCATCGACATTAATTTTGACGAAAATTACTATTGCTACCCGTCAGGTCAGGCTATTACGGGGAGCTTCTGGAAGCCTTATGAAAATCCGTTTTCTATAACTCCTGATGGTTCTGTTACCCGAAATTTTAAAAAGTACGGCTGGACCTGGGGCGGTGATTGGACAAACCTTAAGGACTATATGCATTTTAGCTATTTAGGGAAGTAAAAAAAGAGGCATTTTGCCTCTTTTTTTGTACCCATATATGATGCGAAAACCTTGACAAATACTGGATTTTTTCCTATAATTAAGGTGACAAATCACTTTGAGGAGGGCAACTTATGAAACGAATTATATCACTACTTCTTACTTTAATAATGGCTATGAGCTTTATACCATCAGCTTATGCGGAAAATTCGGGAGATGTTTTTGAGATTACACGGCTCACTACAGGCTCAGATTTTCAAGGATATTATTCTATGGTAGACATAAAAAATCTTACATCTGTTAGTCAAACAGGAGTTCTTGTTGTGGCTTCATATTCTGCTGACGGCAAATTTCGAGATAGCTCTTCTTTAGGTATTTTTATTTCAGGAAATAGTAATGATACATATACTGTGCACTTTGAATCAAAACCATCCAATATTCAAAAGGCATTTATCCTGGATGGCTGGGGTTCCCTTGTTCCCATTTCCGACACCTGTGACTTGACTGTTACATCAAAGAAATTTGCTGCAGATACATACTATCCACAGTATAACCTTGCTAAAGATAAGCAGTACGCTATAGGCTACGAAAAAATCAGATTTGGTTCTACATACTACGATTTTGAAAGCTCAATCGACCTTTACGTGAACGGCGTTTTCTTTAAGACAATTACAGCTAATGTTAAGACAATTACAGATAGTGAATACATATTCGGTGCAGGTTTAACAGATGCCCAGGCAGACCTTGACTGGATACTTGGAAATGCCCACGGTAACATTACAGTTCTTAAATCAAACCCCGAAGAAGGGTACGACACAATCTTCGTTAACTTCTACCAGATCGCTGAACTTTCTTATGTATATTCATACACTGATGAAATAGTAATTACTCTTGACGATATTGCATGTGCTCTTGATGACTCATCATCTAAGCTTAACGAAATTATTCTTTCAAGAGAAGCTGTTGAAGAAGGCGACATAACCGTTACAGTTACAAGAAACGGCGAAAAAGCCTCTCTTGATTCATTAGCTGAAGGCGACATCATCGCTTACGCTACAGATTTCACAGCTAAAATCATCGAAAATCCTAAGACAATCGACATTATCGCCACAAACGCTACCGCTTCAGGTGTAGTTACTTCAATTGATATGAATCTTGCCGGTACAAACGACAACGTTTATACAATCGGCGGTGCTGACTACACTTTAGTTCCTAATATAACAAGCAACAGCAATACTGAAGGTCTAACACTTAAGACTATGGTTGATATAACTCTTGATCCATTCGGCAGAATCTACGACTACGAGATTCCTCCAAAACCTGTGAACTATGCTATTGCACTAAAAAAACCTAGTACAGAAGATGATATTATTAAACTTATTCTTTCTGACGGTAGCGTAAAAATATATGAAGTTGATACAACCAAAGCCACAAACTTTACTGCTGACTTTGTAACAGATAAGATTGATGATGAAACAAATGTTGCAGACCGTATTGTGACATACGAAGTATCAAGCAAAACAGGGAAAATTGTAAATATTGAAAAAGCCACTCCGACCACCACTATAGTAAACAAAGAATATAAATCACGTACAAGTCTTCTTGGCGCGGCTAACAAAATTCTTGATACAACACCTATGATTCACATTGATTCAGATGCTGAAGGCACGGTTGAATCAAATAACTCAAGCAAGTACGAAGCACTTACAAAGGATGACCTTATAAATGAAACAGAATATTCAGGACACATATATAGGGTTGGTACAACAGTTGCTTTTGTAGTTATCACAGATGTTGGTGCGATATTCAACGAAGATTCAAGATTTGCTGTTGCAATTGATGCTCCATCTGAAATCCTAACAGAAGACGGCGACAGAGTAATGGCAATTAGAGTTCTTTACGAAGGCGAAAAACAGGAACTTCTGTTTAAACCATCTGTGGCTTATGACGTTGCGGTCGGCGATATCTTCTTCTTTGAAACAGATTCTGATGGTTTTATAAAAGCGGTTTACAAACCTGCCAAAGGCGACCCTGTTTGGGAAGATAAAATAAAAATTGACGATTGGTCTTACGATATATGGAATGGTGCTTTTGCGCCAATTCAGTTTGTTACAGGCGTTGTAACCGAAGTTACATCACGCAGAATCTCTTTCGCCACAATTGAACAGGTACAAAGCGGTTCACTTGATACAAATCTTGACCTTGATGATACACACGCAGATGGCATTGCTCTATACTGGTTCACTGATGATTGTGTGGCTTACACATACGACAGAAATATGAAGGCAAAACTTGAATCGGCAAAATATGATGCCACAACACCAGCATCAATTAAGGCATCAGACTTTTCATCATTTGATAGCGGTAATGGTATCTTAAACGACGGCATCTATGTTGGCGACCTTGCTTCAAAGGCTAACGTAGCCACAGCTATGATAGTTGACGGTGACATCGTTGCTATTTTCGTAATTGAAAAATAATTTAAAGAGTTGAACTTTTGTTCAACTCTTTTTTATTCCGTCACTTTTTATAAGTGGCGGATTTTTGATTTTGATTTTTTTGTCACAATTCCTATTGTATAAATCAGCAAAATATGATAAAATTAAACAGTATAATATATAATGTAGGAATTTTGGGGGATTAAAAAGTGACAAAACGTGAAAACATAAGAAACATCGCAATAATTGCCCACGTTGACCACGGCAAAACCACATTGGTTGATGCAATGCTTCGCCAAAGCGGAATTTTCCGTGAAAACGAACAGGTTGCAGAACGTGTAATGGACTCTAATGACTTAGAGCGTGAACGTGGAATTACAATACTCGCTAAAAACACATCACTTATGTATAAAGATATAAAAATCAACATAATCGACACACCGGGTCACGCAGACTTCGGTGGCGAAGTTGAGCGTGGCCTTGAAATGGCAGACGGCGTTCTTTTATTGGTTGACGCTTTCGAAGGATGTATGCCACAGACCCGTTTCGTTCTATCAAAAGCTTTAGCTCTTGACCTAAAGCCGATTATCGTTGTTAATAAGGTTGACCGCCCTAACGCAAGACCTTACGAAGTTGTTGACGAAGTTCTTGACTTGTTCATCGACCTTGGTGCAACAGAAGAACAGATTGATACTCCTGTTATCTTCGCATCAGGACGTGACGGCTGGGCTACTGCGGAATACAACCCTGAACAGCCGAACACCGACCTTCGTGACCTTTTCGAGCTTATCGCAAATGCAATTCCTTGCCCTGATTGCGATGATGACGGTCCATTCCAGATGCTTGTTTCAAACATCGACTATGACGAATACACAGGCAGAATTGCAGTTGGTAAAATCCAGCGTGGCAGTGTTAAGACAGGTATGCCACTTGTACTTTTGAAGTCTGACGGCAAAAAGGTATCGGGACGTGCCGTTAAGCTTTTCACCTTTGACGGGCTTAAAAAGGAAACTGTAGAAGAAGCATCAGCCGGTGATATGGTTGCAATTTCAGGTATTACCGACATCAACATCGGCGATACACTTTGTGACATTTCAGCGCCGGAACCACTTCCATTCGTTAAGATTGACGAGCCTGTTTTGTCAATGACATTCAGCGTAAATGACTCACCATTTGCAGGCCGTGATGGTAAGTTCGTAACATCACGTCATCTTCGTGACAGACTTTTCCGTGAGCTTGACTCAAACATCAGTCTTCGCGTTTCTGAAACCGACACAACCGAAGCATTTGTTGTATCAGGACGTGGTGAACTTCACCTTTCTGTCCTTATCGAAAATATGCGTCGTGAGGGATACGAGTTCCAGGTTTCAAACCCTGTTGTTATCTATAAGGAAATTGACGGCGTGAAGTGTGAACCGATTGAACGCTTAACTGTAGACATTCCTGAAGAATTTACAGGTACAATTATGGACGGTATTATTGCACGACGTGGCGAAATGGTGAATATGATGCCTGCAGCTCAGGGTTATACTCGTCTTGAGTTTTTAATTCCGTCCCGTGGGCTTATCGGTTACCGAAGCGAAATGCTGACAGCTACCCGTGGCACAGGAATTATTAACAGTATTTTGGAGGGCTATGAGCCATACAAGGGCGACATCACTCCAAGAACACGTGGTACACTAATCGCCTGGGAAAACGGCACAAGTATTACTTACGGACTATTCAATGCCCAAGAGCGTGGAACACTTTTCATCGGCGCAGGTGTTGAAGTTTATGAAGGTATGATTGTTGGCGAATGTTCTCGTTTAGAAGACATCACAGTTAACGTCTGCAAGAGAAAGCATGCCACAAACACTCGTGCATCTGGTTCTGACGATGCTTTAAAACTTGTTCCGCCAAAGGATTTATCCCTTGAGCAGTGCCTTGATTTCATCGCAGACGATGAACTTTTGGAAGTTACTCCAAATCACTTAAGAATGAGAAAACGTATATTAAAAACTGACCTTCGTGCCAAAGCAAAGGCAAGGTCATAAAATGGAGAGAATATATGATAACAGGTAAACAACGTGCTTTTCTTCGCAAAGAAGCACACGGAATTCAGCCGATTTTTCAGATTGGCAAAGATGGTATAACAGATGAGCTTTTAACTGGCCTTGCGCAGGCTTTGGAAGCTCGTGAGCTTATAAAAATCCACATTCTTGAAACCGCACTTTTGGACACAAAGCCAACCTGTAACGAAGTTGCAGAGCTTCTAAAAGCAGAGCCTGTCCAGGCAATCGGTTCAAAGTTTGTACTTTATAAGCAGGCAAAAAATATTAAAAACAGAAAGATTGAGCTACCAAAAAAATGAGTAAAATCGGCATAATGGGCGGTACTTTCGACCCCATTCATTTCGGACATCTTAAAATAGCATCATGTGCAAAATCAGAATATCACCTTGACAAGGTGATATTTTTGACGAGCGGAAATCCGCCACACAAAAGGGATAAGAAAATCCTTGATGCGAAAATCCGCCATATTATGGTAAAACGTGCCATTGACGGAATTGACGGCTTTATTGCATCGGACTATGAAGTAAATCGAAAAGAGTATTCTTATTCAGTTAACACCTTAAAGCATTTCAAAGAAACTATGCCGGAAGATGAACTTTTCTTTATCATCGGCGGTGATTCCCTTCGTGATTTTCACAAATGGTAT